>CAIWDB010000261.1 GCA_903911305.1 uncultured Methylococcaceae bacterium
CATCGACTTGGCGGATTTATATGCCGCTTGCCGCAACCAGTCGAATCAAAAGCTGGGCGAAGTGGCGGTGAAGGTCGAACTGCGCAGCGGCTGGCTAGACATTGTGTTGCCGCAAGACAAAGTGAATCAGCTTCAAGAAATTTGCAGTCAGGCCCGGCATCGGTATCAGGTTTTCAGCGAATGGGGCTTCGACCGCAAGCTGTCCCACGGCAAAGGCTTGGGTGTGCTGTTCACTGGCTCGTCCGGCACCGGCAAGACGATGGCAGCCGAGGTGATCGCCGGCGAACTTAGGGTGGACTTGTATAAAGTGGACCTGTCCAGCGTGGTCAGCAAATACATAGGCGAGACGGAAAAGAACCTGTCCCGCATTTTCTTTGAGGCCGAGTCCAGCAACGCCATTCTATTCTTTGACGAGGCCGACGCGCTGTTCGGCAAGCGCACCGACGTATCCGATGCCCATGACCGCTACGCCAACATCGAAACCAGCTATCTGTTGCAGAAAATGGAGGAATACGCAGGCATCGTCATGCTTGCCACCAATCTGCGCGAGAATATGGACGATGCCTTCACCCGGCGGTTGCGCTTCATCGTCGAGTTTCCATTTCCCGACGAATCCAGCCGTGCGCTCATATGGAAGACACATTTTCCGCCCGAAGCACCGCTGAGTGGGGATATTGATTACCAAGTCTTGGCCCGGAAATTCCCAATCGCCGGCGGCAATATCAAAAACATCGTCCTCAATGCCGCGTTCTATGCGGCGGAGAGCGGCACTGCCATCGGCATGGAACATATCCTGCGCGGGATGCGGCGGGAGTTTGAAAAGCTTGGCAAGTCGTGGAATGAAGGGGTTCAATCAATCCCTACCATCAGAAAAGCGTGAGGGGAAAACACCATGTATGCAGTGACCGATAAACAACAGCAACGCGGCTCAGGGCCGACACCCAAAAACACGGCTGGCAGGGACCGGCGGCCAGTGGGTTCCCTTGATATTCTGCAACGCCATGCGGGCAATGCTTACCTAGCCAACGCTCAGAGCGGTTTGTCGTCCGGTGAATGGCGCATTCAGAGGGAGGTGGCTGTGAAGCCGGAAGAAGAGGAAGACCAGGGACCACTACAGAGGGCAAGCGTCGAGCCAAGCGACATGGAGGATTGGAAAGAAGACGAGGACCAGGGGCCACTACAAAGGGCGAGTATCGGGCCAAGCGACATGGAGGATTGGAAAGAAGATGAGGTAGGGAAATTTGTTCAGGCTAAACGGGTTGTTGGCCCGTCTGATGATATATATGAGCAAGAAGCGGATCGGGTTGCGGAGCAGGTTGTTGCCAATAAAACAGCCCCTCTGTCGGTTTCATCGGTGAACTCTGGGCGATTACAACGACAAGAAGCGCCTGCTGAAAAAACTGACGAAGAAAAACTTAAGGAGGGTGGGGAAAATGTGCTTAAAGCTGCTTTGAAAACCAATCCGGCTGTAAATACATTGGCTCAGATAAAAGATACTGCAAAAGAGACCTTTTTTCCAACTTGGCAGCGTGGTCTTGTCAGTGGTGGTGTAGGTGCTGTTCTGGGTGGTTCTATGGGATATTATTTATATAACAATCAAAGGGAATTGCCCATACAGCCTCCTGATATCCCATTGAATCTTTTTTCTGATAGTTTAAATGGTTTTTCGGTGGGATTGACTTACAATGGACCAGTGAATGCTCCAACCGATGCCACGATTACGTTCAAATACGCTGAGCAACCATCAGAGCGTAGGGCTGGCAATAACTCTGGAAACGCTGCTGAAATGGCTATGCTAATGGGTCCAGGCTCGGCAGCAGATTATCAGCGACGAGCCCAATACAATGCTCCACTCCGTACATGTTCGACACAGGCTCCAGGTCCGAGAGTAGATTTGCGTTTGCAGCAATCACCCCTAAACGACCTGCAAATGCGCAACATGTTGCCTGCGTCGTTGGGTGGAGCGTTAGGTGAAGTGAATTCTTTACTTCCCCCAGGAATGGGAGGTGTCTTGCCCGAACCTTCCGACGGGCAATTGGCCCTACCTCAGAACCCTTCCACCCCCAAATCATGGTCGCCGACAAGTCAAACTAACGAGCCATTGGAGCAAGAAGCGGATCGGGTTGCCGGGCAAGTATTGGCAGCACCCGCCAATCCTACCGTCGTCGGCATCACTTCAAGCATTCAACGCTACACAGGGAAAGCGGCTGAGGGTGCGGCCACCGCCCCCGCCAGCGTAGATCGAGTGCTTTCCAGTTCGGGCAAGCCGCTTGAACCCGGGGTTCGGCAGTATATGGAACCGCGTTTCGGTCATGATTTTTCCCATGTGCGGGTACATACCGGCGATACTGCCGAGCAATCGGCGCGTGAGGTGAATGCCCATGCCTACACGGCGGGCCACAATATTGTGTTTGGCTCGGGTCGGTTTGAACCAGAAACTCATGAGGGACGGCGGCTACTGGCCCATGAATTGACCCATGTCGTGCAACAGCGAGGCGGCGCGCCGGCTCAAGTGCGGCGGACGGTCGCCTTCGGCTCGATGTATCGCGGCCAAGGCGATAAGAAGGAATACGTCGATTACAGAGATAATCTCCCCGAAACGAAGGCTTCTAGTGAGGTAGGCGGATACCGCCGTGCCCAAGGAGCTGGCGACTTTCATGCGTTCTCGGAGTTCTCGCCCATAACCCCAGATGAACTGCTTACGGTCTTTAAAGGCGTTGCCCAAGACATCGACAACAAGCAAGGCGAAGAAAAATCCAAACTCAAAGCCACTATCGACTCCTATGTCGAAAAGCTTAACCAGTCATTTAAAATTTTCAAGATCGATACCGTCGAGGCCCAGGCATCCTACATCGCCAACGCGTACCACGAGTCGGTCCAGTTCCGCTACATGACCGAGACACAAATGGCCGTTAGAGACAATAAGCCCTATGAGAGCGATCCGAAGAAGGTGCGGCTCAATACCACTTGGCTCGATGATGCCATCGACGGAACAGTCACAGACCCCGACGGCACGATAAGGCAAGTTAATAACTATGAACGAAACGGTTCGATCAATGCTGTCAGCGACTGGCAACAAAGCTTCATCGGACGCGGACCCATTCAGGTTACACATGACCACAACTACCTACATGTACTGGCCGTTATGGAAAAACGCGCCGAAGAATTAGAAAAAGTTGATCCTGGTTTGCAGGACGCGAAGGATCTCCGCGAGGCCATTGACAAGATCAAGATGGACCCTCGCGAGGCGGCGAATCCTAAATATGCCTTCATGTTCTCGGCAGCATTCATGAAAATGCCCGATACCCGAGGTGTTCGCGGCGACGTGAAAGCCACGCAGGGGCATGTGACAGACTGGATGGGGCCACAACCGCCAAATAAAAAGAGAGAAAAGATGGAGACTTACAAAGAGGCCAGGGATATGTTAATGGTGAAATGGATCATGGATCAGGATCATTAGCCGGGTAGGGTACGCTGTGCGTACCTTATCCATGAACATTGAATTACCCCTTATGCGGTGGATTTATAAACCTTTTTCGGTACGCACAGCGTACCCTACTGTTGGTTTCGCTGATGTCTAATTACCGACGTGCCTATGTTCCTGGCGGTTCGTTTTTTTTCACGTTGGTGACGGAACGCCGCGCTCCGATTTTTCGTTCGCAAACCGCACGAACCTTTCTGGGCGATGCGTTACGCGATTGTCGCGAACACTGGCCGTTCCGTCTGGATGCGCTGGTTTTGCTGGATGACCATTTACACGCCATGTGGACGTTACCCGAAGGCGATACCCGCTATTCTGCGCGTTGGGGATATATCAAAAAGGAATTTACTAAAGCATGGTTGAGCGCGGAGGGTAGCGAACAGCCGCGTAGTAATTCCCGATTACAGCAACGAAGGCGAGGAGTGTGGCAACGCCGATTTTGGGAACATGCACTACGCGATGAAAACGACTATGCACGGCATTTCGACTATCTGCACTATAACCCGGTAAAACATGGGTATGTTGAATGTGTGCGGGATTGGCCTTATTCGACTTTTCATCGTTGGGTAAAACAAGGCGTTTATGATTTAGATTGGGGTTGCAAAACCCATGATATTTTGAAGTTTGATGATTTGAATGAAACGGCTATGGAATAGCTTGGTACGCTGTGCGTACCTTACCCATGAACATTGAATTACTCGTTATGCGGTGGATTTATAAACCTTTTTCGGTACGCACAGCGTACCCTACTTTTGGAACGCTACTTTCTAGGAAATAAGTTATGTCCGGTTTCATCAACAAACCTAAAATCCTGCGCGGTGCCTTCGTCGAGTATGGCTTGAGCATCCCGCCGTTGTTCGTGGTGTTCCAATTCAACCCGGAGAAACTGACGCGCAATCGCAGCCTTAGCTATGCGGCTAAGAGCAATGCTCAAAC
>CAIWDB010000262.1 GCA_903911305.1 uncultured Methylococcaceae bacterium
TGGGTATATCTAGCATCACTGGTAGGTGAAATCAATTGAAAAGTCAACTTCTCCTGCTCATCCTTGTAAGGTTTTTTTTGGTTTTCTGGCATTAAACTTTCTAAATGAGCATTGACATCCACCAGTTTTTTACCTTCCACTTTACAGCCAAAAAGTTTTGTTAAGCTATCGGATGCTTCGGTGTATTCGGCTGACTGATTTCCAAAGTTAACTTTAACAATCCCATAAGGGTGGACACAATCAACTGGTGTTTGATTACCTTTGATTTTCATTTTTATTGTGTTTATAGTTTCTAATAATTCATCTTTATTTTCATCTTCAGGTACATCAACACATCGAATATCCTTGAGATCAAAAGGCAACTCATACTTGATTTGATTACTAGTGCTATCTTTAATGATAACAAAAGGCAAAGAGTTACCCACACGCATACCCAGTTCAAACATTACATTTGGGTTCCAACCCTTCCATTTAGGATTTCCAAGATAGACAATCACAAGAGGATCTGATTGCAGAGCTTCAATTACCTCACGCATTATCATATTACCCATCATCATATCACCTCGCACTGCCCTATATTCGGAAACACCACAGGCTGGCTTTATATATGTTTCAAAAATATAATCAGATCGTTTACGAATATCGCTCCCATCTGCGTCAATTGGAGAAACGACAAAGCATCGCTTTGTATCCTTGGCATAACGTTCATGTATTATATTACTTTTATCTAATTTAAACTGATAATGGTATAAATCTTGTAGGTTTGGAGCCAAACTATCATAAACCTCTTTAGTTATATATATTTTTACAGGATTAGCTACATTATTGTTATTAAGGTTTTCTGTTATAATTTTATTTAGCAAATTGATAATAGTACCCGCAGATGACACACTGGCAGAATCACAAGATATAACAATTGAATAAAAAAACAAAACCTCTTGTGCTGATTTTAATTTATTCACTTCATCAGAATAGGTGTAGAGATTACCAATCAATTCCTCAGCATCTTTATAATCACTAAACTCGATTATAGCTTGATCTGTTCCTATATAATTTATTGTACTTGGTAAATTTAATCCTACAAGAGTATTGCTTACAGAGTCAACTGATTTTTTTGGTGAATTAGAATCACCTGAATAATCCAACCCTATAGCCATTAAAAGTTTACTTGACATGTTAATATCGCCTTTATGCTGTGCATTCAATAATAAATTACCCCTTACTCTAGACTAAATAAGAGTAAAAGAACCTACCACTCCTAACAATATAACTTAACTAAAAATAAACATACCATCTTTCAGTTCTGATTTATCTACCCTGCACGTCGCCCCAAAGAATCTTATGCAATTGTAATTGGAAACGCACGGGTAGGCGGTCTGCAAGAATTTTTTCGGCCAATTCTGTCGGGTCTTGCACTCTCATGGCCGGGGAAAACAATACTTCGCAACGCTCGGTCAAACGGAACTTTTCGAGCATTCCCATCGCCCACTGGTAGTCAAGCTCATTCATTATAACGAATTTAATTTGATCGGTGGGTAGCAAATGATCGATATTGGCGTACAAGTTTCGACCCATCTCGCCCGATGACGGCGTTTTTAAGTCAATTACTTTGGTCACACGCCGGTCCACAGCGGAAATATCCAATGCACCCGAAGTTTCCAAAGAGACTTCGTGACCTTGCTTGACCAAGGCTCGCAACAAGGTCGTGCAACCCGGTTGAGCGAGGGGTTCGCCGCCGGTGACACACACATGTCGGGTTTGATAACTGCGAACCTGTTCGAGTATGTCATCAATTGTCCGGCTTTCCCCGCCACTAAAGGCATACGTCGTGTCGCAATATACGCAACGCAAAGGGCAGCCTGTCAAGCGTACAAATACCGTCGGCCATCCCACCGAGCGCGATTCGCCTTGAAGGGAAAGGAATATTTCGGTTATCCGCAATTTATCCAAGACCATCGCCTAAGCAATCAAGGGCATGATAGTTCTTTGCGCAAGCCTCGCCTAGCAGCACCATCAATGCCCTTCCTGTTTCATTTTTTCGAGTCTCTTCTGCGCCAGTTTGGCGGCGGTGGAATCGGGGTAGCGTTTAATGACTTCGCCTAGGCTGTCACGCGCCGCTGTCCATTGTCCCGTATCATAGTCGATATATCCCAGCTTGAGTTGCGCATCGGACGCTTTGACCGCTTGCGGGAAGTCTTTCACCACTTTTCGGAATGAATCACGAGCCGCAAGCAAATCACGGTTGACATAATGTGCTTCAGCCAACCAATAGGTTGCGTTATCGGCATATTCACCCTTGGGGTAGGTGGCAAGAAAACTTTTCAGTTCCTTGATTGCGTCCGCATATTTGCCGTCCTTCATCAAGTTAAAACCCTTTTGATAGGCGGCTTGCCTAGCCTCTGTTTCCGGCGAAGGTGCTATTGGAGGCGGTAACCGAGTTTGCGCGGCATAGGTCGGGCTTGGTTGTTTGGCCGGTTCAACCGGACGGGCCGTGGACTGCGGCACAGGGGCCGTCCCTAAAGTTGGAACAGGCGAGGGTGCTGGTGCTGACGCGGGTGAAGTAGGCGGCGGCGCAGGCGTAGTGGCAGAGTTGTTAGGCGCTTGAGTCAAGACCGACGGTTGCTGAGTTGGCGATGCGCCAGTCGGCGATGTTAAGTTAGCGTCTTGTTCCGATGTCGATGTTTCCTCGGACGTTACAGGCTGCTCAGACGCTGGCGGCGGGGCGGTTAGTGCCTGAATGCGACGCTCCAAGTCGAGAGTTTGTTCTTTGTTTTGCCTTTTTGCGGTTTCCAAGCGGTGAGTCAACTCCTCGACTTCACCACGCAGCCTCAGCACATCACTTTGGAGTTGTTCCATCCGATTGATTAACTCCATTTGATTATCGCCAGATAATTTTTTCTCCAGTTTGGCCACTCGCTCGTCCAGAGTGACAGCCCCATATCCGCCGCCTCCTTGATCATAGGCGGGATCGTAGTCACCCGGTGCAGACCAAGCGATATTGGAGCAAAGCCCTGTTAGTATAAGTGCGAAGTTAATGTTTTTTATCATGGTTCAATGTTCGGTAT
The DNA here is from genome assembly GCA_903911305.1 of uncultured Methylococcaceae bacterium. Classification (GTDB taxonomy): domain Bacteria; phylum Pseudomonadota; class Gammaproteobacteria; order Methylococcales; family Methylococcaceae; genus Methylumidiphilus. Next base: position 3,066 of record CAIWDB010000262.1, read on the forward strand.
AGTTAATTTCAACACGTCGGTTTTGCTGCCAGGCATTTTCATCATGTCCAGAAACGGCAGCTTTTTCTTCGCCGAAGCTGACTATTTGAATTTGGGCTTCACCAACCCCTTGAAGTTTCATCAGTTTAGCGACGGACTGGGCGCGTTGTTCACCTAAGGCAATATTGTATTCGGGAGAACCCCGCTCGTCAGCGTGCCCCTCCAACACGACCGTCTTACCTCTGTTGGAGGCCAGATAATTGGCATGGTTAGTGACAATGGGCATATATTCGGGTTGAACCTCATTGCTATCATACACAAAGTAAATGATACGCTTGGCTAAAGGGCCGGATTGATCGTCAACAGAATATCCATTGGATTGTGCCCCAGCAGAACCGTAGTTTCCGTTTACACTACCATCACCGGCATTGCCAAATTCTGAACCCATTCCACCTGGTTTAGTTCTGCCCGAAGAACTACACCCACTCGCGCAGATTGATGCAATCAATAATAACGCGGCAATTTGTATAAATTTCATTCATTCGACTCTTTTAATCATTTGGGTAAGAATAGGTTAAGTTTCTTAAAAAATACTTAATGGAGGGTAATCTTACATTTTTCAACTGCTGGTTAAGGAGACCAAGCCGGTTCACGCATTTCATTGCCGGAAGAACTGAGATTTTCTTTAACCTTGCCATTGCTGGAAACGGTTGACAACCCTGCCTTGCCGTTTTGTGAAGCGTAAAGGATCATGCTGCCATTGGGTGCAAAACTAGGCGACTCGTCTAGCCTTCCTGAGGATAGGACGCGAAGTTGCTTGCTGGCAATATCCAATACTGCAATCCGATAATCGCCTCCATTGCCATGGACTAAGCTTAAGCTTTTTCCATCCGGTGAAAACACGCCACGGGCATTATAGTCACCCTCATAGGTGATACGTTCCGGTTGCCCTCCATTGGAGGAGACACTATATAACTGGGGCTTGCCACCTCGATCAGAGGTAAAAACAAGCTGACTGCCATCCTTCGTCCAAGTTGGTTCAGTGTCAATGGCAAAATGATCGGTGACACGACGTAGTGAACGATTAGCTAATGTCATGATGTAAATTTCGGGGTTGCCGTCTTTAGACAGCGTCATAGCCAACTGGGTACCGTCAGGAGACCACGCTGGCGCACCATTGATGCCCGGCAGTTCGGACACTTTCTGGCGATCTTTACTCGCCAAGTTTTGCATATAAATTGCCGACCGCTTATTTTCAAATGAGACATAGGCGATTTTCTTTCCATCTGGAGACCAAGCCGGGGACATTATGGGTTCGGGTGAACCTACAATCGTTTGCGGATTATACCCATCGGCATCGGCAACTTGCAGCATGTAACGACGGCCTTTAGCCCCATCGGCTGATGAAACGCTGACATAGGCAATGCGGGTGGCAAAGGCGCCATCTTCCCCAGTCAGTTGTTTGTAGATCAAGTCGGCGATGCGATGGGCGGTTCTGCGCGAGTCCGAGGAGGCAAAGGACAAACTGGTGCTCACCAGTTGAGTACCCCGCACTGCATCGAACAGTTGAAATTCGGCTGAATACTGGTCAGTGCCGGTTTGCTTTACTTGGCCTATGACCAGATTATCCTGGCCCAGTGATTTCCAAGCGTCAAAATGCACCTCGTCGGGTGTGTGGGGTCGCTCAGGCATCTGCGAGTCGGGCAATATTTTGAAGCGTCCACTGCGGTGCAAGTCGGCGGCTACAATCGAACCCAAATTCTCCCCAGGCTGAGTCCCGCCAAACGGGACGATGGCGATAGAAACGTTGCTTTCTACACTTTTGGAGATTTCAACAGTCAACTCCGCTGGAGTGTTTGAAGAAATCATTAACAAACATACACCCAACAAAGTCGCCACTAAATTTTTTATTGACACATTTTCACCTGATAAAATCATCTAGGGTTTGAAATCGAAGTTGAATGTTTTAAATGCTTCCGCCACTTTGGCATCGTCGGGCATGGGCAAAGGTGATGCTTTCAAGACGGCAGTTTCTGCCGACCTGTCAAAAGCAGGATCACCACTACTCCTGATAACCCTTGCATCGCTTACAGCACCTCCTGGAAGGGTTGTGACCCTGATTTTACAGGATAGCCCACTGACTGAAGTTGAAGTCTTCCGCCATAGTCCAGTGACTTTAGGCTTTATTTTTCTTTCCGCCCATTTAGCGGCTTCTTGTTCAAAATTCCTTTCACTTTTAGCACTTTCGGCCCTTTGCTCCGCTTCCAACTGCTCCTTCAGCCCTTCCTTGGCTTGTTGCTGGCGCAGCCTGTCTTCCTCTGTCTTTTTCTGAGCGGCGACAGCTTCGGCTTGGGTTATGGCTTCCTCTTCGGCAAGCCTCTTCTCTTCAGCCTCGGCTTCCCGTTTTGCTTCCAAAGCAGCCAGCCGTTTTGCTTCCGCCTTGCGTTTTGCCTCTGTCTCGGCTTTACGCTTGGCGGTGGCAGCACGACGCTTGGCTTCTTCCTCTGCCTGTCTTTCGGCTTCGGCACTCGCTTGTTGCTTGGCTTCCAACTCGGCCTGCACTTTTGCTTCTTCTTCGGTTTTTTGCCTCGCATCAGCCTCGGCGCGTTTAGCATCTTCTTCAGCTTTACGAGCTGCTTCTAACTCAGCTTGTCGTTTTGCTTCGACTTCGGCTTTTTGCCTTGCTTCAGCCTCGGCGCGTTTGATTTCTTCTTCGGCCTTGCGGGCGGCTTCCGCCTCTGCTTTTTGTTTAGCTTCGGCTCCGGCCTTTTGTCGGGCTGCGGCCATGACACGTTGAGCCTCTTCCTCGGCTTTACGCGCAGCTTCCGCTTGCGCTGCCTGCTTGGCTTCCAACTCAGCCTGACGCTTGGCCTCATCCTCGGCTCTTTGTCTGGCTTCAGCCACTGCCCGTTTTGCCTCTTCTTCGGCTTTTTGGGCGGCTTCAGCTTCCGCCGCACGCTGCGCCTCCAGTTCGGCTTGGCGTTTGGCCTCAATCTCGGCTTGTGCTTTTTGGAGTGCGGCTAGTTCGGCTTGGCGCTTTTCTTCCGCGATGTGCCGTTTTTCCTCTTCCAACGCCTTAAGCCTCTGTTGTTCGGCTTGCATTTGCGCTTCATCAACGACTACCGCTTGCATCAGTTCAACTTCGACGGGTGGTGGAAGTGTTTTATTAATGTCGAAATTTAAGGCAAACAACAGGAAAAGAAATGAATGAAACAATAGAGACAGGATGAGTGGCCATCCCATGGCTTTGGTTCTAGGCGGCATTATTTCTCCGGCTGCGTCATCAAGCCCACGCTAGGCACGCCCGCCTGTTTGAGTGAGGCCATCACAGTGATGACTTTGCCATATTCGACGGATTTGTCGCCCCGAATCAATACAGGACGATCCGGTTTGTCCTTGACAGCCTCAAGCACCCCATCGCGAAGCGTGTTGGCATTCACCGGCACGTCCGCGTGATTCCCCGTGTCAAGCAATAATTCGCCATTGGCCTGAATGGTCACTACCACGGGTGGCTCCTTGCTCAGTTCAATAGTTTTTGATTCAGCGCGAGGCAAATCCACATTCACCCCCGTCAACAATAAAGGCGATGTGATCATGAAGATGACCAACAACACCAAACTCACATCAATATAGGGTACAACGTTGATTTCGGCCATCGGTTTGCGTCGATTAGCCCGTGAACCTCTGGAAGACACATTCATTTGGCGTGCGCCTGTCGGTGCAATAAACTAAGGAATTCTTCGGTGAAGGCTTCATAACGGTTGGCTAAACGACCTATGTCGGTGGAATAACGGTTATACGCCATCACCGCCGGAATCGCCGCAAACAAGCCCATGGCCGTTGCCACCAAGGCTTCTGAAATGCCGGGTGCAACCATCGCCAAGGTAGCCTGTTTGGCTGATCCTAAAGCACGAAATGAATTCATAATGCCCCAGACCGTGCCAAATAGGCCAATATAGGGACTGGTGGAACCCACCGTCGCCAAAAATGGCAGATGCTCGTCCAATCGCTCCAATTCACGGGAAAGCGCCACCCTCATTCCGCGTTGAGCCGCTTCCACCACCGCATCGGGGGTGATCCCCGCCTGCTGCCTGAGTCTGGCAAACTCTTTGAAACCTGATAAAAAGATATTTTCCATACCCTCGGTTATGTAATCTTCATGGGCTAGTTGGCGATAAAGATCAGCAAGATCAATGCCTGACCAGAAACGTTCCTCAAATTCGTCCGAGGTATGCACGGCACGGCGAATTTCCCTGAATTTCGAGAAAATGTAAGCCCATGAGAGGACGGAAGCTAAAACCAAGATGAACATGACGATTTGCACAATCGTACTGGCATCCCGAATCAAAACGAAAAGAGAAAGTTCAGATGGCATTTTTGAGTTGTTCCAAAAAAGGGCCGGGTATCGCGGCAGGCCGCAATTCACCATCGGTCAGGCAAGCGATGCGTATATTGGCTTCACATAATTTAACGCCTTCAGGCGTGTCAAGTCGGATTTCTTGGGTAAACGTCATACTTGCCCGCTTGATTTCGGACACATCCGCCGACACCATTATGACATTGCCAAATTGTGCTGGTTTCAAATAATTGATGTGGGCCGACTTGACGACGAACAAAATGCCGGATGATCGCCTCAGTTCATCCAATTCATATCCCATATGGCGCAATCGTTCAGTGCGGGCGCGCTCGAAAAATTTCAAGTAGTTGGCATGGTAAACCACGCCACCCGCGTCAGTGTCTTCGTAATAGACCCGCACGGGTAGGAAAAAACGAGTATCCATGGCTAGTTGTGTCGTCAATAAATTTCCCACCCCGAAGCGTAGGTGGTTTCTTGGTCAAAACTCTGAAAAATCACAGGCGGAGTGATCATGGGTTTAGTTGGGATGGGGAACGATACCACATCGACCATGCCTACAAGAGTCCGGCCTAACATATTAGTCATACCATTGACAAATCCCAATGACATACCCAAGCCAATCCCATCTTTGGCAGTGGTCACCATCATGGATTTAGGAATCTCCGCAATTCCAGTGACCGTATTGATTAATCCCATCCCTAACTTTCCACCAATTTTTGCAGGATAGCTTAATTCACTTTTATCAGCCTGTGCCGATAATGAAAACAGGATCAGAAAACTTGCAGCCAGTAATACCAGCTTATTATTTAGCATATATTCACTCCTCAAAGCTTAAAGCAGCAGGGCATTTTATCTTAAATACTGATGTTGCATACGCTCCAATCCGAGACCACCGCGTAACATCAGTTAAATATCATTCTGATACAGCGATGGCATCCAGTATCCGATTTAAAAACTTGTCTTGTCGCCAAACATCGGTTTTGCGGGTCAAGCCCAATCTGACCACAACCAATTGGTGTGACGGTAACATGCTAACACATTGCCCCTCGTAACCCATGGCATGAAAAGCACCCGGTGGAAGCGGTCTTTCCGTACCATCACGCACTTTTTTGGGCTCACACTCCAACCAGAAATGCGCTCCGTATCGCCCGTTTGACTCCAAAGTGGGCGTAGTGGAGTAGCTTACCCAGCCTTCTGGCAGAATTCTATTTCCCTCCCACACGCCATCTTGCAGATATAATTGCCCGAATTTAGCCCAATCACGGGCAGTCGCGTAAAGGAATGACGAACCGACGAAGGTGCCGGAAGCATCGGCTTCAAACTTGGCATTCTCCATGCCGACAGGCTCAAATAATGCTTCGAGGGGGAAACGTCGATAGCCTTCTTCGCCCAATGTATCCCGAATTATCCGGCTGATAATGTTGGTGTTACCGCTTGCATAGTGCCAATGCGAACCGGGTTTTGCCCTGAGCGTCTTGCTGGCGGCATATGCATATGCATTTGGCGTAGTCAGCAACATTTTAGTTAAATCGTAAAGAGGATTGTTGGACTTTTCTATAAATTCCAGACCGCTAGTCATCAGCATGAGATAGTTGAGAGTGATTTCTCGCCTAGGGTCGTCAATTCCTTGCCATATTGGCACGGGGGCGGGCGCATCCAAATCCAGCTTACCTTGACCCACCAAAACCCCGACTAAGGCATTGATGACACTTTTTGCCATCGACCAACCGGGCAATGGCATGTTTTGATCGAAACCCGGCGCATAGCGTTCCGCGACAATTTTACCATCAAGCAGGATGACCACGGCCCGTGTACGGCGTTTGTGTTTACTATCAGGCTCGGCGAATGCCCAATCCAACACAGAATCTAGGTGGTTTTGTGTAGTCACATCCATGGTGTGATGACTATCATGTGAGTTTAATTGGCTAGTATTGAATCCTGACTCATGAGGAATAGGTTGGAGAGATGCATCATTAATTGGCTTATCTCCATACACTAAAAAACAACCTAAATCCGGCTTATAAATGGCTGTTCGTTTGCTAAGCCCAAACAAACTCGCCGATGCCGATTGTTTGATGAAATCAACTTGGGGAGTGACTAGTCGAAAGTAAGCTAGGTCTTCAGCCTCCAAATCTTCATGAACCACTGCTTCTGGATTCCGGTGGGAAATGAATACCCCGGAGCATAATAACTTGGCTTTGTAGGCAGCGGCTATGGAGATAATCTTTGCACAATAATTAAGCACTAACATTAATACACTGACTAATGTTAAAACAAATAGGCTTTCAATGATATTTGGCATCAACTTTATTCCAATACCGAACTGTGTGCTTAGATTCGAACTAATCATGAATAAATTGAAACAGGCTAACTCGACCCATCCCGTTTGCGGAACAGTTTGCCCATTTCAGCGTAGCGTTGGTCTTTGTCACCGTGCAAATATAGCGAGGTTGTGGACAAGCTGGCATGGCCTAAGTTTTCTTTGACAGAAATCAACGCGGCTCCGCTTCCCAAGGCATGGGACGCATGGGTATGGCGTAGCCAATGCGTGGTCATTCGAGTCAAGGCTTCGACATTATTTTGTTCCTGCTCCGTGGCAGTTTTCGCCATTGCCTCGGCGGCCTCGTTGAAAAAGCCTTTTAATACCCTGTGCAAACCCGAGGTTGTGAAAGGCATTTCCAGCTTTTCAAAGTCGGATGCCACCAACACGGCAGTTTTGCGGAATTTACCAATGATCGGTGAAGGCGAGTCTGGCACACCCCACGTCGCACCTCGCTCTAACGCATAGCGTTTTAATTCCTCGACCAATTCGGGAGCCAGCGGCACTTCACGCTGTTTGCTTCCCTTACCCAACACTCTCAGCCAATATTGTCCACCATGGCGGGTTTTATGGGTGATATCGCCAAAACGGGCATTGGACAATTCGGCGAGGCGTAAACCGGTACAATAAGCCAATTGCAAGGCGATCCAGATACGGCGATAACGGCGCTTCTCATCTCCATCAGGGAGGGATGCTTCGCATCGGGCGCAATAATCCAACAACCATAGCCATTGACTGCCGTCCAACACATGCTCGACACGCAAGGTGTTCAATTCTTTGGATGCCAACGGGGGCAAACCATCGAAAGGATTGCTATCGAGATAGCGTTGTTTGACCAACCATTCGCACATCGAAGACAAGATGATTTCAGTATGTTTGACCGTCCGTTGCCCTAATGGACTTCTAAACGGTCGCCAAGATTGGCTCCAACGTGGCTTGAATTGGGGATTCATCCATGCCTCCGACGGGGCAAAGAGAAAATCCCGGTAAGCTTTGCAATCCGATGTGTCCAAGGAAGAAAATGCTTTGCCGCGCTCGGTCACCGACCATAGCAGAAATCGCTCGGATTCTTTTCGATAATTCCGGTAAGTATGGCTCTGCGGATCGCGTAGGTCCAACCATAGGTGTATTGCCTCGAAATCATGGCTGGCTTGTATTCGGCAGCGTTCATGCGGTGCGCGGTTGGTGCCGTTTGCGCCGCTCAGCTCCTCTTGCGCATCGAACAGGTTTCCGATGGCGGGATGCACAGTCCTGTGCTTTACCGTGTCTCCCGACTGACGGGGAATCAACGCGTTGTCTGCCAATCCCAAAATCCCCGCATGGAGTCTCAGTAGTCGTTCGACCATTTGCGCCGATTGGGAACCTAAATGCGGGAGCGACTGCCACCATAATTTCCCATGATGCTGCCGAAACGTGACAATCGCTTGCAGTGTCCCCATGCCGCAGGCTTGCAGTTTGTTGGCAATCCGTTTTGGAAACCATTGGCTGACGGAATCAGTTAAAACAGGCTGAGGTTCGGGCGCATCCATCAGGCTTGATAAGCCCGACTCGGCTTGCTTGATCCAAACTTCACCTTCCAAGCGCTCATTCAACCAAAAACCAGCCAATTCCTCCATGCCTAAATGCTGGGCTTTCAATGACAGTCGTTGGCGCAAAGCCTGTACTTTCTGGCGGGTTTCACCTATCTCGGCACCGTCAAGATAAAGCTGCCCTAGCAATGGCCAACCTAACCGGTTCATCCATCCACGCAACAAAGCCTGTTCTTGGTTATTCAGCAAGGCGGGCATGGCGTGTCAAGTTTGATGCTGGAATTGTCAATCATCAAATCCACGAGTCAACAGAGCCATCGGGTCTCTATTCAATTTTTCCAATTGTTTGATGATGCGGCGTTGGTCACTCGGAGAATCACCCGGACCGGGAATATAAAGCGGGTTGCCGTCACGTCCAAAGTGGAAAGTTTCCTCGCATTTTGATGCATCCACATCGCCAAAAATAATTTTGGCGATTTTAAAGTCGGCATCAGGTTCAATTCCCAATTCTTGGGCATAGGCGACAGCCAACTCAATCAGTTTACGCACATAGGCCGGATCGCGGGCCACAAATTTCTCACCTGACTGCTGTAAGAAGTGTTCCATTTCCAATTGATACTTGTCTGCACCGGTGATGGTGTACATCGAACTTTTCACTCCTAGGCAGAAGGTGTCCACCAAGAACGCGCTCATCGCGTAGCGACCATCCTCCAGTTGGCGGCTAAACCAGATCGAGCCTAGCCCTTTTTCAAACAATCCTTCCGGTGTATAGACATCGGCAATAGGAGCTTTTGCTGCCAATAGCCATTCCGCAGCCATACCGGAAGGTGCGGCGGCTGAGCCAGTTTTCCTGACTGATTTGCGCTTCGCTGCTTTCTTGTTACGTTTTTGTTGCAGTGCTTTGGAGCTTAAAGCCATGATTTTTCCTTATTGAGTGGTTTAATTAACTGATGTTACGCGGCGACATGGGATTGGAGCGTCAAAGCCTGTCTGAGCGAAGTCGAAGTGCTTGCTTTGACAATAGCATTGGAAATGCGAAGCTTGCTTCGCCTGTCAAAGCAAGCTTTGACGCTCCCGTCACGCTATAAAATGAGCATCTATTGCATTCGTGCGTAACATCAGTTAAATAAATTGTATCGCTTTCACCTAATTCCACCAGTGGGAAAACCCCATGAATCAAGCTTGCGCTGATTGACACATAGCCTGCCAATGGGAAAGTTCAGGTTTAGTGCAGAGTATTTTGGCAAATTCAAAAGCTGCTTCCAAGTTTTCTTGTGCTTGGTGGCTTAATCCTTCACCCAATTCAAAACGTTCACCTCGGATGCTGAGCATAAATGAAGGCGGCGGCGGGCAATGTTTGATGTCTTGATAAACTTGCAACACAGAAGCCGGACTCATCGCGTGAGTCGTATAACTGCGGTCACTTTCGGCTTGCAGCGGGGTAAATTCAAACGGCGGCTGGCAAGTCAA
>CAIWDB010000263.1 GCA_903911305.1 uncultured Methylococcaceae bacterium
ATCCAACAGTTGAACTCGGAACCAGTTAAACAAGAACTCTTGTTTTTTTTGGATTATCTGTTGACTAAGCAGAACGCTAAACCTACCGAAGCCTCAAAAAAAATCCCAAAATTTGGCTGTGCCAAAGGCACTTTTAAAATGGCAGATGATTTTGACGAGCCATTGGATGATTTTGCGGATTATATGTCGTGAATTTATTGCTAGATACCCATACACTTATTTGTTTTTTGGTAACCTCATCATTTCAAAGAAGTCAGACAAAATGATAACCCTCCCTAATCTTCATCCTCATTTTATTACCGATGCACTAGGCAAACGGGTTTCTGTGGTTATCCCAATGGAAGAATATGAAGAACTCCTTGAGGACATTGAGGATTTGGCAGCAATAGCCGAAAGGCGAGACGAACCCACCTTAACCCATGAAGATTTGATGGCTAGTTTAAAACAAGATGGCATCTTATAGGCTAATCTGGAAACGGTCTGCTGAAAAGGAATTAAGGAAGATTCCTCGTGATGCTGTGATATTATTACTTGAATTGGCAAAATCGCTGATAGAAAATCCATTCCCTGCCGGTTATAAAAAGCTTGTTGGAACGGAAGAAACCTATAGAGTAAGAAGCGGCAATTATCGCTTGATTTACCAAATCAAAGATAAACAACTTATTATCGAAATAGTCCGTGTTGGACATCGGAGCAATGTATACAAATTGGGATAATTGATGAAAGCCATCATTGAAATCGTGCGAGGCGGAGAATATGCCCAGTCTGCCCTTGAGATAGCGCGGCGAGTGGATGCCGGTTTGGCGGTTGCCGATGCGGATTATCATATCGGATTTCATTCAGTTGAAAGAATGTTCAGTGAATTAACCCCTGAGCGTTTAAAATTATTGGAAGTATTACAGCAATCCGGGGCGTTATCCATTCATGCTTTGTCGAAAGTCTTGGGACGCGATGACAGCAATCTTAACAGAGATATTGAAGCATTGATGGCGCATGAGTTGATTTCCAAAAACGATGACGGCAAGGTGTTAGTACCTTGGGACGAGGTGGATATTCGTTTGTCCTTTAGGCCAGTACTGTCTGCCGCGTGACGATTTCAGAACCTAGGTATGTAGGTATTAAAGCATGAATATCATGACTTACAAAGGCTACGCGGCTAACATTCAATACGATGCCGAAGACCATATTTTCGTCGGGCGACTGGCCGGTATCACTGATATTGTCACTTTTCATGGCGAAAGCGTGACAGAATTTGGAAGCGGAATTCCAAGCGGCTGTCGATCATTCCGTTAGCGAAAAAACTGGAATGCCCGCCCAAAAACCTTTTACGGGTGAAGTACGCCTAAATATCCCTCCCGAAGTTCATGCCCACGCTGCAATGATGGCTGAAATTCATGGAAAAAGCCTGAGCCAATGGGCAAGCGAAGTATTGGCGAATGCGCATTGACAATACTAAATACTAATCTGGAAACAGACAACTGAAAAGAAATTAAGAAGATATTCATTTCAATTAGGACATTACATGACTGCTATAACACTAGACATCATCAAACTGGCAATTTCAAATTTTATCAATCCGAGGAAGAAATTAGAATTATCCACTGCAAGTTCTTATACTAATTACCTTGAATATCATAACGGCAATCACGATAAATACCTCAAGAACTACAATTTTGAAACCAGCCTCATTCCCAAAGATAATGGTGATTTCACTTTAAATGGATTTTGTCATGTATGCAATAAATCCGTGCCTTTCATCGTGGACTTTTTGTACAGCTATGAAATAAATGGAAAGTTGACACCCAACTGGAGGGAAAGGCTGCTATGCCCACAATGTAATCTTAATAATAGATTAAGGGCGGCACTTCATATATTCGATGATATATTAAAACCTAAACCAGATTCAAATATATATATCACCGAACAAACCACACCACTTTATAATCATTTAAAATTACAATATCCTAACTTGGTAGGAAGTGAATACCTAGGTGACTCTGTTCAAATGGGATATTCAAATGAAGCAGGCATCAGAAACGAAGATTTAACCCAGCTTTCTTTTCAAGAGGACGAATTAGATTTTATACTGACATTTGACGTGCTAGAACACATACCGGATTACCAAAAGGCTCTCACGGAGTGTTTTCGCTGCTTGAAACCCAATGGATTCATGTTGTTTAGCATACCGTTCGCGCTGATGGATGAAAAAAACATAGTCCGTGCTAGATTAAACAAAGAGGGGGGCATAGACCATTTATTACCTCCTGAATATCATGGCGACCCCATCAATTCAGACGGTCTACTGTGTTTTTATCATTTTGGTTGGCAATTATTGGAGGAGATGAATGCCATAGGATTTAAAGATACAAAAGCCTTGTTCTATTGGTCATCACACTTTGGCTATTTAGGGGGTAATCAATTCATGTTTATGGCAAGAAAACCTTAGCATAATAACCCACTACCCCATGAACTCCAACGCATTGCCGTCTGGATCGCGACAGAATAGGGCCTTTCGCCCGGATTTGCTGAGACTGTATGGAATGCCAGCCTTTTCCAATCGTGCAATCAATTCATCAAAATCATTCACCATCATGGCTGTGTGGCGGTCAATACCCCCATGGTCGGGCCGGACGACACCTGCATCGGGGTTCGGCACCACCAGCAGATGGATCATTGAATCGCCAATGTCGTACCAGACCCCATCATAAGGCAATATGGGACGAGTGGGGTTGACCGACAATTCCAAGACACCTTCGTAAAAGGCGCGGGAGGCAGTCAGGTCGGATGCCACCAAGGAAGCATGATGCAAATGTTTGATGAGACTCATGGTTGGTATGCCTGCAAGTTGATTGGTTTAGGCAAAAATTGTACGCCGTCCTAACCACGCTGTCACCCGCTAATCGTCTCATTCGCACTCGTTGACGATCAGGAAAATTACATTCTCAAACCGGGTATGCCGATGCGTTGGATTCGCATCGCATTGTCGCCTTCTTCGTAACGCGGCAGTTTTCCTTCAATCCGATAAAGTCGGAACGCAAGGGCGGCAGTGAGTACCCGGATGGGATAATCACGCGGCAAGTTTTGCAAATAAGGCTGTATGGTGGCGAAATCCCTCGCGCCGTATTGGCGCATGATGGAAATCAAGCCGCCATTTTTAGGCCCGATGTTGTAGGCGAGTAGACTCAAGAACAAGTCGTTTTTCATTTCTTTCTGATAAAAGCGCCAAGTCGCCGCGCCGAGCAAGGCATTGTGCCGCGTATTGCGCCAATCAAGCGGTTTGTCACCGAGTTGGCGGGCAACCCGTTCCAGTATTGCTTTCGGTGGCGCGGTGATCTGAAATAAGCCTCGTCCGCCGTCTTTACTGTCTCGCGGAAGGAAGGACGACTCTGCCGCGCCTATGCCCATCATCACTTCCGGGTCAACGCCAAACGTATCAGCCGCCTCGCGGATGGTTGCTTCATAGGGCTTGGCGCGCTCCACCAAGGCTTGCATTTGTGCCAAGTCGGTGCGCCGATAAGCGGCGTACACCTGATGCGAAAGCGTGGCTCGTTCGGCCTCTTGAACCCCGCCAACCATTAGGCGCAAATTGACTAACTCGCGGTGAAATTCGCGTCCAACTGAGAACCAACCAGCACCTAGGGCAATCAACATCGCTATGATGGCTGGCAAGTAAGCGGATCGCCTCAACATCGTTGGACGGACTGTCATCCACTGTTTGAAGACGAGGAACACCACAACAGACAGCAGTAGCACCATGCCAGCAAACGGCACAAGGCTTGACCACAAACCCACACCGGAAAAGCTTTCCGCCGACTTGCCCAAGGCGGCGATGACGACGACCAGCGCCGTCCCTGTCCAAGCAAGCATTTCGCCGCCGATTAATAAGGCTTTGCGACCATGATTGGCAAAAAATGCTTGAATCTGGGCTTTTCTGGAAGCTCTGGTCTTGATTCTGACGATGAGCTTGTTGGGTTTATTTCGTATTGTTTGCTTAACCACGATAATCGATCATTCGTTCCAAACGGTATCAACTTATAAACTGATGTCTTGCACAAGCCACGGAAATAATGGAATATTCATAATTAGGCTTTCGCTTTGCCGCTCTGGCAAGCTCCTAGGCCACAATTGTGCCAGAAAAGGCTAAGCTACACAGAAAACCGAGTAATGACATGTCTCAAATTAAAAGCCTGACACCTAAAAAAGCGTGGACAATTTTGTCTTCCAACACCGCTGCCGTACTGCTTGATGTGCGCGACCGCATGGAATATTCCTATGTCGGTCATCCAAAAGGGGCCATCAACGTCCCGTGGAAAGAATTGCCTGATTTCAAAGCCAATCCGCTGTTTGTCGATGAAGTGCGCCAACGCATCCCCAATCACGAAACCCCGGTTTTATTGCTGTGCCGCAGCGGGCAACGCTCACTGGATGCCGCTAAGGCGCTGGCGACTGTTGGTTATAAAGACTTGACCAATATTGAGGAGGGCTTCGAGGGTCCGCTGGATGCCAACCGACATCGGGGAACCTTGGGCGGTTGGCGTTATCATGATCTGCCGTGGGAGCAAAGCTAAAACTTCGATTCCCTGTCTGTTCTGATCGCCAAAGCTTGCTTTGCCTGATAAAACAAGCTTTGGCGCTCCCAGTTTTCAAATTCATGCATCACTTAAGTGAATCATTTATTGGTAATTAGGGCGATATTAACCCATAGCGTTAGCCAATCGCCCTTGAAAACGGTACAATATCCGTTTTTCGGTGCGTTACAGGCATAGTCGTTTCGCTTTTTCCCCTCCGGCATTTGGGTATTGACACAATACCGTAGCACACAATGGGTACAGTGGTTGGATTTTCACCCTACACCCTATCCTCTTTAGGCGTGTCTATATTCCCAATTATATATAAGGTTTTATGATTCACAAGCTCAGAAATATCGCCATCATCGCTCACGTTGACCACGGCAAAACCACTCTAGTCGATAAATTATTGCAACAATCCGGCACCTTTGCCGCCCATGAAAAAGTGGAGGAGCGGATTATGGACTCCAACGCACTGGAAAAGGAGCGCGGCATTACTATTTTGGCGAAGAATACAGCCCTCGATTGGAAGGACTATCATATCAACATCGTTGACACCCCCGGTCACGCCGACTTCGGCGGCGAGGTGGAGCGAGTGCTGTCCATGGTGGATTCCGTATTGCTGCTGGTCGATGCAGTCGATGGCCCCATGCCGCAGACCCGCTTCGTGACCCAAAAGGCTTTTGCGTTAGGGCTGAAACCCATCGTCGTCATCAACAAGATCGACCGACCCGGCGCAAGGGCGCATTGGGTGTTGGACCAAACCTTCGATTTGTTTGACCGCTTGGGTGCCACCGAAGAACAATTGGATTTCCCGGTAATTTACGCATCGGCTCTAAACGGCTATGCCGGTCACGACCCGGACATCCGCGAAGGCAACATGGACCCGTTGTTTGAAACGATTGTCGAGAAAGTCAGCCCACCGCCAGTCAATGCGGAAGGTGGCTTCCAGATGCAAATCAGTCAGTTGGATTACAACTCCTATGTTGGCATCATCGGCATTGGACGCATCCAGCGCGGCTCAGTCAAAACCAACACCCAAGTCGTGGTGGTTGGGCGCGATGGCAAGCAGCGCAATGCGCGTATCCTGCAAGTATTTGGCTTTAAGGGCTTGGAACGGATCGAAGTGCCGGACGCAGACGCGGGCGACATCATTGCTTTCACTGGCATCGACCCTCTGGAAATATCCGATACGATCTGTTCGCCTGATGCTGTCGAAGCACTGCCACCATTGAGTGTGGACGAACCAACGGTGAGCATGACCTTCCAAGTCAACAACTCGCCCTTCGCTGGACGCGATGGCAAGTTCGTCACCTCTAGGCAGATTCGTGAAAGGCTACAGCGAGAACTGCTGCACAATGTTGCCTTGAAAGTCGAAGACACCGAAGACCCTGACAAATTTAAAGTCTCAGGCCGTGGCGAGTTGCATTTGTCCATTCTTATCGAGAATATGCGCCGCGAAGGCTACGAAATCGGCGTGTCTCGTCCTGAAGTCATCGTCAAGGAAATGGATGGCGAGCTGTGCGAACCCTATGAATTCGTCACCATCGAAGTGGAAGAGGAACACCAAGGCACGATCATGGAAAAGATTGGCGAGCGCAAAGGCGACTTGCAAAACATGGTGCCGGATGGTCAAGGCCGTGTGCGCTTGGAATACAACATGCCATCCCGTGGGCTGATCGGCTTCCAAACCGAATTCCTCACCGCCACTTCTGGCACAGGGTTGATTTACCATGTGTTTGACCGTTATGGCCCGATGAAGAAAGGCGACATCGGCCAGCGTCAAAACGGCGTGTTGATTTCCAATGTCGCCGGCAAAGGCGTAGCCTTTGGCTTGTTCAACCTACAGGAACGCGGTCGTTTGTTTGTGGAACACGGCACCGAGATTTATGAAGGCATGATCGTCGGCATTCACTCTCGCGACAATGATTTGGTGGTTAACCCCACCAAGGCCAAGCAATTGACCAATATGCGCGCCTCCGGCAGCGACGAGGCCATCATCCTAACTCCGCCGATCCGCCTCAGTTTGGAACAGGCTTTGGAATTCATCGACGACGACGAGTTGGTTGAAGTCACCCCGAAGATCATTCGCATACGGAAAAAATTGCTGTTGGAGCATGAGAGGAAGAAAGCCACACGCTCGACAAGTTCGGATTAACGTGCAGCAATAAGCCTAGTTGCCAGCTTTGCCTTGCTAATTGTGATTGCCATTAAAGGCGGAGCCAGCTATACGGCATGGATGCCGGATTGGCTCACCACATCCCTGTGGTTCGGGCTTCGCCCCGCACTCCGTGCGTCCAAAATCAGCTCCCGGCTGATTTGTCGGCATCCCTGCCGAAATGACGAGTTACCCAATCCCTCAAAACTTAAGGAAGTGACGATCATCGTGGGAACGTCTTTCCTAAGCGCATTTCGTCACTTGCTTCCAGAAACTCGGGCAGACTTGCAATGGGAATGTTTGTCGTCATACAGAAATTTGACAACCCGCTCGCCATCTAGCAGAATGCCCCGGATTGGTTAGGTTCGCCAATAACCAATCACCTCGGAAACCGGACAATCTGGCAAGTTGGGGCAAGCAATACATCAAAACATCCCTTGCAAACGCCGAATGTTCGGCTTTAACATTAATTACGTGTGGAGTGTTTTTATGAAATCGCTGCAACTTGCTTTCCGTTGCCTTCCTTTTATTGCTTTGTCAATCGGCGCCTTGCCCACTTCCGCGCAAGCTTTGTCCATGGTATTTTCCTCCATCGACTATCCCTCGGCCACGCAAACCCATGCCCATGCCATCAACAATAGCGGCTTGATTGTGGGCCAAACCGTTATGGGTGGAGTAGAGCATGGGTTCACCCGAGACAGTAACGGCAATTACACCAACTATGATGCCCCTGTAACCAATGTGTCCGCCACTACTCTGAGCGGCGTCAATTCCAATGGGGAAATTGTTGGCTACTACAAAGTCTCGCCTGGAACTCCGACTACATCTGGTCTGTGGAAAAACGGCCCGGTCATGAATCCAATACAATACTCAGGAGTAGACGACACCCGCGCTTTCGGCATTAACGACAGCGAAGTCATCGTGGGGAAGTATAAACAATCAGGGGTGGAACATGGCTATACCTATGACCATGGTGTCTTTACCAATATTGATTCTCTGATTACCTATTCGGGTGCGACGAATATCAAGGCCAATGGCATTAATAACAGCAGTCAGATCGTAGGCGAATTTGCGGATGCCGGCGGCGCATTGCATGGATTCTTGTTGAGCGGAGGCAATTTCACACTCATTGATGTGAACTTGGCAGGTGCCGTAAACACTTCTCTGACCGGCATAAATAACAAGGGCTGGATAGTCGGTTCTTATTTCATTGGCTCAGTCGAACATTCCTTCGTGGACATTGGCGGTGTTTTCACGTCATTTGATTACACCGGAAGCAAAAGCAGTTCCGCCAAGGGTCTGAACGACTTCGCGCAGATTGTAGGCGAATATACCGATGTCAATGGAGTGGCACATGGTTATCTTGCCAAAATCCCCACCCCGGACACGTTATGGCTTTTCAGTTTAGGGCTGATCGGTTTGGTCGCATTCAACAAGCGTCGTGTAAGCGCTTAGTCAAATGGCCTAATGGCTGTATTTCTTCATTCATAACAGACTTAAATGTAAATTGTCAGAATAGCCCGGATTCGGCGAATCCCCTCCGGGCTATATCATTCTTTAGCCATTACTTATTTTTTAAAATCCAGCCTTTTCAAACTTGAACTGAAAATTTTAAGCTTTGTTTCAAACGATAAAAATCATTTTGATAGGGGTAGGGAAGGCTCACGCCTCCCCGGCCTCGGGCCGCAGCGCATCTTGGAAATATATGCCCTTCGCTGGGCATTTCAAGGAAGCCAAGCAGCACCCGGGCTTCCTCAAGGAGCAGTCGAACCATTACGCCGCCTACGTCGCCTCGATCCACCTGGCCGCGATCCGGTTCTGCCTGCTGGCCATCGCCAAAGCCGCGCACGAAGCCAGCGGGA
>CAIWDB010000264.1 GCA_903911305.1 uncultured Methylococcaceae bacterium
CTGTTGAATTAGCGGCAGAAGTAGGCCGGAATAAGCCCGCCCCGACGGGCGTTTCCGGCAAAATGACAGGCCAAGTGCCGGAAACGGTCGTTGCACGACCTTATTCCGGCCTACAACCAACCCTTAATTCAACAGCATTGACCCTAACCCTCCCCCGTTGGGGGAGGGGACTGTAGCGCTTAATTCAACAGTATTGACCCTAACCCTCCCCTGTTGGGGGAGGGGACTGTTACGCTTAATTCAACAGCATTGTGCTGGAATCTAGGCCGTGCCTGTCCTGAGTGAATCTGAAGGGCTTGCTTTGACGCTCCAATGCTTATTCGCAGCGTAACACCCGTAAAATGTTAGAGTATCAATACCCCTATAGATACTGTAAAAAATCCTGACAGCCGTGCTTCTTGCACGATGACCCAACAAAGACCATAGCATTCAGCGAGTTAAAATGGCTCACTCTAATGCTTGCGAACTTGGTAAAGGGATTGTTGGTCTATGGCAATCCATATCGAATTCAACGGGTGTAAACTCAGCCTTACACCTAGGCTAAGTTGTCTGAAAATCCAATTGGTATCTTACTGATAGATATTGATATTATTGTGATGGCATAGTCCATGCTGTGCTCAATGGAGACAATTGCATTTAAGCTGATGGTTTTTATATTGCCGAAATAGTCCGTTCCAAACGGATTGTGATTCAAAACAACGGCCAATAAAGTTCTGAATTAATGCCTAATAGTAGGATTCATGAGAGGGTTGGCGGAAGCTATGGCTGGCGTGGCGAAAGCTATGGCTGACGTGCTATAAATTGATTTTGGAACCGTTCGCCCTGAGCTTGTCGAAGGGCGCTTATGGTTCGACAAGCTCACCATGAACGGCGATCATTTTTCAATCCGTTAGCTATGTCATAATAGTAAGTGAAAGAATGCAAGTTCATGATAGTTATAAGAAACATTAATGATACTATGAAGCAGGAAGGCTACACTAAATCAATGTGAGTTGGGATTGGAAAAAACAGTTGACGAGAATGCCCAGATGGGCTATAAATTCACCGACAAATTTTAAAATGCTACCTTTGAGGACAAGCAGATTATGAAAACAAGATATAACAAAATATTTTTAGCGTTGAAAACGGCATTGATTGTGCCAGTAGGTGTTGCCATGCTCGCACCGAACATGGCGGGTGCGGTTAATTATTCAGCCAACGTATCGTCCGGTTCTTGGGCTACCAACAGTACATGGTCTCCGAGTACAGGCAATCCAACTAGCCTTACAAGTGATACTGCGACCATCAGCCGCGCAACTGGCAGTAATGTCCAATTGAACGCTACTAAAAGCACAAGAGTGTTGACAGTGGGCGGAGCCGCAGCAGCCAATTTATTGCAAATTGGCAATACGGGTGCAGCAACCTTAAATGTTGGCACGGGCGGCACGATTATTAATGATCTAGGCACAGTTCAGGTCTTTGCTGGCAGGTCTATTGCTTCCGCCCTTAATGCGTTCACTGTTAATAATGGTGGTGTGCTTGCCAATGCAGGTAGTGTCGCAGCCAATGCCTTTACAAATAACGCTGGTGGCACGACTAATGTTACTGGAACGGGTAGTCTTGCCGTGAGTTCCCTCATCAATGGGGGGACAATGACTGGGAGCGGTGGCGCATCATTGACTGTCAATCCGGGCGGTTCGTTAATCAACCAAGGCACGATAACGATTGCTGACGCAAGTTTTACTGCTTCCCAGTCTTCAGTAAGTCTGGACGGCGGCGATTTGTCGCTCAGCAATCTGGCTAGCAATCCGGCGGCGATGGGCAGTTTAAATGTCAATGGCGGTACGCTAACCCTTGGTACTGGTGCCGCTGTCCAAATTGAATCCGACTATACCAACTCTGCATTTGTAGTGGGGAGCGGATTTAATTGGAAAGCTGGCCTTAATGGAGTGACTACACCGGGTACCAATTTCGTCTCCTTTGATCCTAAAAACCAAGCGATAACCGTTACGGGTGGCAATCAGGTTATCAACCCAAATGATGCGACCATTGGCTTGGGCAACGTACACACCCAAGACTCTGTTACCGCCAATGGTGGCATAGGTCAGAGTACTGTTACTTCTAGTAACACCTATGCGATTGACAACATCGGCAGCAGCACAACGATTCGCGGTACGGTGGACGGCACTGGCGCAACGGATACCCGTATAACCGGCAGTAGCGGTCAAGGTAATAATGCCCTTATTGCCGCCGATGCCGAAACCGATTCCGGTGGATATTTGGCCAATGGTATTACCGCAGCCGGTTCAAGTTCTGCAATTAGTCTGCAATTCCATGGAGATTCTGCGGGGAGTGCGAGTGCGGTAACCGATCAGTTTGTGACAGTCAAAAACAACTTCGGCGAAGAGCAAAAGATCAACATCAGAGGCATTTTTGATCCGCCAAATCTAAGTGCTGGTCCTGAAGCATGGAACTTAGCGCATAAGAGTGCCGACCAAGGCGATATTACCATCCTGAATCAGCATGTAGGCAATAATAATGCTGGCGTGGCACAGGCTGTGACAGTCGCAAATGATTCTGCGGCTACTTATTCAGAATCCTTACGTGCAACCTTGGGTGTAACCTCTCCCGCAGTCATTGTCAGCGGTGGCCCGACCGTAAACGTAGCTGGCGGTGCAAGCGATAATTCAATTAGTTTGGGTGTCAACACAGGTGCGGCAGGTGCCCAATTAGGCGCAGCAGGTTTTGCCCTGAGTTCTCAAGGTGGTGCGGTTGCAGTTGCGGGTGTTTCTTCCGGTTTGGGGGCAACCAACCTCACTAGCGATACTTTCAACGTTGGCGGCAACGTATACGATTACGCAAAAGCTAACTTGGCTCAAACCTCGGGTTCTGGCTTGTCGGGTTCCGGTAATTCATGGACCTTGAATTTTGGTGACGTAGTGAAAAACACGACGGCATCAGCCACCTTACAATTGGGTAACTTGGGTGCTGTGGGTTTCACTGATAAATTGGGTGGTACCTTCACAGCAACTTCTCTAGCTACTGAAATTAGCTTAACGGGTGGTTGGGATCTTGGGAATGCTATTGCTCGGTTAAATGCAGGGGCAACATTGGATGGCTTGATTGCATCAATCACTTCGAGTGTGCTAGGTCACTACGAAAAAACTATTACATTTGTTTGGGATGGTTTGAATGATAAAATTGGTAATACAACTAATTGGCAAGGTGTTGCGAGTGGGGAAGGTAATACCGAAGCTTTGAGCCTACTCATCAAGGGTGATATCGTTAATTTTAAAGTTCCTGAACCGGGTATGCTTTGGCTGTTTGGTAGTGCTGGCTTAGGCTGGTTTGCCACAAAGAAAAGAAAAACCGAAAAAGCATAGTCTGCATTAGACAAGTTTTGTCAATCTCAAAGTAGCTTATGAGGGGCGGGAAACCGCCCCTCTTTTTTTTTGCGTCCGATTTTTGTAAGACACTCTTGGAGTGCAAGGCTTGCCTTGCCTAAACATAAATGCCTTCAATTCAGCGTCCCATTTCCTAGAAATGCGCGACCATCCATAAGCACCATTCCGGCTTGTGTTCAAAAATCACTTCCATAAGGTTCTGAGGAAGTGGATAATTAGGACTGCCGATAACGTGTAAAAATGCAATCACAAACCTCATTCAATTGGCTCTATGGATATGACTGATCAAGAATTGAAAGAACTGGTCGCGAGTTTGATTCTCGCACAAAAAGAAACCGACAAACAAATCAAGGAAACCGACAAAGAAATAAAGATAACCTACAAAGAATTAAGAATGCTACAAAAGCAAACAGACAAACAGTTAAAGGAACTGGGAAAACAGATTGGTGGTTTGGGCGAGAAATTTGGCAGTTTCACTGAAGGTTTGGCTTTGCCTTCAATGCAGCAAATTCTTCAAAAGCAGTTCAAAATGGAAGTTATCAGTCCAAGCGTCCGAGTCAGCAAGGAAGGCAGGCATTTGGAAATAGATGTGTTGGCCTATGCCAATAGCGAAATTAATGAAGCCTATGTTGTTGAAGTGAAAAGTCATGTGCGCGAAGAAGCCATCCAGCAACTGCATGATATCCTCAAGCACTTTCGCCAGTTTTTTCCTGAACACAAGGATAAAAAAGTATTTGGAATTCTTGCCGCTGTCGATATGTCCGACGATATGCGGCAACGTATACTTAAAAAAGGGTTTTATGCGGCGCACATTAAGGACGATGTTTTCAAATTGGACGTACCCACAAATTTCATAGCAAAGGCATATTAGTTGCTAGTCAACCTGAAAACATTGGGCTGCCGCCTTAACGAGGCTGAATTGGAAACATGGGCAAGACAATTCCGTTCTGAAGGTTGCCAAATCACCCAAAAATCCGTCGATGCGGATGTGATTGTGTTGAACTCCTGCGCGGTGACTGAGGACGCTGTGCGAAAATCCAAACAACTGATCCGTCGCACTCACCGAGAAAACCCCACTGCCAAATTAATCGTGTCGGGTTGCTATGCCAGTTTAAATCCCGCCGAAGTGAAGTCCACACTTGGGGTTGATTTGGTCGTCAGCAATGAAGACAAGAGCCGGTTAGTTGAACTTGCCAAGGAACATTTGAATATGGCGACAATGCCCGAGCTCGCCAGCGAGCCGGGGGAAGTGGCATTGTTTGCGATGGGCAGGCAGCGAGCTTTTGTAAAAGTCCAAGATGGTTGCCGTTATCGCTGCACCTATTGCATTGTCACGCTGGCTCGTGGGGAAGAACGTAGCCGTGCAATTGGTCAAATTGTCGATGAGATTAACGCATTGCACACGGAGGGAGTGCAGGAAGCCATTCTTACTGGTGTACACCTTGGCGGATGGGGGGCTGAGTTTGGCTTGCGATTGGATAGTTTGATTAGTGCCGTGTTGGAACAAACCGATATTCCAAGATTGCGCTTGGGATCGCTGGAACCATGGGAGTTGACGGATGCTTTTTTCGAGTTATTGCAAAATCCGAGGTTAATGCCGCATCTGCATTTGCCACTTCAAAGTGGTTCGGATTCGGTGTTGAGAAGAATGGCACGCCGATGTAAAACCGAAGAATTTGCTCAATTGGTGGGAAATGCCAGGCAAGCGAACCCAGACATTAATATCACGACCGACATCATTGTTGGCTTCCCCGGCGAAACTGAAGCCGAATGGGTGGAAAGTTTAAAATTCATCAACCAAATGGAGTTTGGGCATATGCATATTTTTGGATATTCAAGCCGCGAGGGAACCAAGGCCGCAAACCTACCGGATCAAATTCCGGGGTTAATCATCAAAGACCGGGCGCAACAATTGCTGAGGCTTGCCAATAGTCAAAAACAGGCGACCCTGCAACGCAACATAGGGCGTGAATTTATGGTGCTTTGGGAGGCTGGCAGCGAGCCTAAAGTCGATGGAACAAGGGAATTTCCAGGTTACACGCCGAATTATTTGAAAGTGGTTGCAATGGTCGGAATGGGGGAGGACTTATGCCGCCATATTGCCCCCGCACGCTTGATAGGAATGGCTGAAAACGGAGGCAGTTTAATTGCTGAACTAATGCCAATGAAATAAGGGCGAAGTCACATCTAATCGCTTAATGACGTAACTGATGTTACGCAGCAGCCTAGGTTTTGACTCTCCTTTGTCATGCTAAAAATAAGCGACTTTCACTTCCATGCGTTCCAGCCATTAATAAGTATCCCGCAAAAATATCCTATCGACTTCGATAAATGCCTCCCCTAAAGAACCGACTGGGGAGTAAAACTGAGCGAAAGGTGACAAGCTTAAATCGTTAAAGAATTTGGGTAACCAGGGCTTCAAATGACGGGTGAAAAAGCCAATCTGCCGAGGGTCCTCGGAGTCAATCAGAAGGCACATCATCTGACATAAATGACTGGCGTGGTCTTCCAAAGGGTTGTCAAGCCTTTTGATGCCGAGTGCCGCCATCTCAGAACGGAGCAAGGCAAGGGGTCGGGTGTTGCGTTCACCAGCAATATACCAAGATGCGTAGGGGGTTAGAACGCCGTCCGTTTCGTCGAACAGGGTGTGAAATTCAGTGGCCAAAGTCGTTTCTTCGGACACTCTGGATGCTTCCCCTAGTTCACCCCAAGCCAAGGCAACTGCGTCCTCCTTATGCACTGGAGTTAAAGTCGGAATTAGACATAATTGGGCTAAAAGCTGTTGAGTGGGTGGTTCAACCAATAGACTGGCAAGAAGTTGATAAGTGTTTGCCCGCCATAGTTCTTGTTCGCTTCTCGGAGGTTTTTCATCAATCATTGTCATGCCTATAAATCACAAATTGTTATCAAACTATAATAGTTTAGTTGAACCAGCGGAGAAAATGATGAAAATTGATTGTCCCTCTATCGTTCTTGAAAAATTATCCTCGTTTTTCAGTAAACCCCTAGATCAAATCATGGTGGAAAGAAAAGCTGAAGATCCCCGTAAAGGAGTTTTAAGCCTGTTTCAGGAGGCGGCGAACCGAGTGCCAGCTTATCGCCAATTCCTTCAGGACAATGGAGTCGTGCCTGAACAAGTCATAACATATGATGATTTTGCCAAATTACCATTGACTAACAAACCAAATTACATGCAAAAGTATTCTTTGCCAGATCGTTGCCGGGACGGCAGTTTGATGACGTGTGATCGTTTGGCAGTGTCATCGGGTTCTACCGGGATTCCTACCTTCTGGCCCCGTGCCATGGTAGATGAATTGGAAGTGGCCCTTCGGTTTGAGCAGGTGTTCAGGCAAAGCTTCCATGCCCATGAGCGCAACACCCTGGCGGTGGTGTGTTTTCCGCTCGGTAATTGGGTGGGTGGGATGTTTACAACGTCCTGCTGTTGGCATCTTGCTCAGAAAGGCTATCTATTGACAGTTGCCACGCCCGGAAACAAGCCGGAAGAGATTATCCGAGTAGTGCGAGAGTTATCGCCACATTTTCACCAGACAGTATTGTTGGGTTATCCGCCTTTCGTCAAAGATGTGGTGAACACTGGCATCACGCAGGGCATGGACTGGAGCGAATTCAGCGTGAAATTTGTTTTCGCGGGAGAAGTGTTCAGTGAGGAGTGGCGTGATCTGTTACTTAAGCAGGTAGGTTCGATATCTCCCTGCCAAGATACCTCGTCACTATACGGCACGGCAGATGGCGGGGTTTTGGGTAATGAAACACCATTGAGCATCACTATCAGACGTTTTTTATCGAGAAACCCAGCCGTAGCCCGAAAATTGTTTGGGGAGTCTCGCTTGCCGACACTAGTACAATACGACCCCTTTGGTCGGTTTTTTGAAGTGATAGACGGCGAAACTTTGGCCGTGACAGCCGACAATGGCATACCCTTGTTGAGATACCACATCGCCGACCGGGGTGGCATCATAGGGTATGATGAAATGCTTGCTTTCGTCAAAGGGCATGGTTTGGGTTCGTTTGATGCCTATGGAGTTGAACCAGATGACTTCAATCTGCCATTCGTTTGGGTTTTTGGACGCGCCGATTTCACCATTTCATTTTACGGAGCAAATATTTACCCGGAAAATGTGATGGTCGGTTTGGAGCAGGAAATGATAACCAGATGGGTGACAGGAAAATTTGTCATGGAAGTCCGTGAAAGTGAGGACGGATTGCAGATTTTGCATATTGTTGTTGAATTGCTACCGAATATTACGGGAAATGCAGAGAAGCAGTCAGCGATAGCGCATTCCATACGTTCACAGATAATCAGGTTAAACAGCGAATTTGCAAACTATGTACCTGAAACTAGACAAATTCCACAAATTGAGTTGCTGCCATTCGCAGAACCCAAAAATTTTCCAGTAGGCGTTAAACATAGGTACACCCGAAAAAGTTAAATTTCGTGCCACCGATAGATGCAGTCGGTGGCAAGTAATGGAGTGAAATAGATTTTTTCAAAAAATGCATTTTTTTCTTGACAACGTTACAAGGGTGTGACAAAGTGTCGCACATCCAGACGGAACGGGCCAAGGTGGCTTATGCCGCTTGGGGCTAGGTAAGGCCGAAAGCAAAGAGCGCCGCCGCGCAGGCGGACGGTGCGTGTTTCACCTAAACTGGAGGTATTACTATGGCTGCAACTACAATTGGTGGCGTCGTCGCTAAA
>CAIWDB010000265.1 GCA_903911305.1 uncultured Methylococcaceae bacterium
AATACACTAAACTCTCCACCAAATCCACTTCCCGTGCCGGCGTTTCGCCGCCTTCCACCCGCTTCAGTTGATAACCCAACGGCGAAGTGAAACGATGAACGCTGGTATATAGTTTACGGCTTTCCCGATCTAGCCGGTAGCGCAGTTGAAACGCCGGGTCGTCAAAGCTGATTTCCATTTGTCCTGCTTCGGAATCTTGGGCGAGGTTTTCCAAAGTGTCTTCGTATTGTTCCAAGCTTTGGATGCGGAGGAAAAGGCCGGGTCCGTTAATTTCTTTGGCTTTGCCTGATTGCCAATCCGTTGAAGCCCCGGCCTTTTTGAGTCTAGGCACAATCAAGGTATCAAAATAGCGGTTGACTTCTGCGGTGATAAATTTACGACGGCTTTTTTCCAATCGGTTTACATTCATCACGGCATGTGCGGTACTGCCCGAGCCTCCGAAGCAATCCAGAATAATACTCTCTGATTTTGAACCTTGCAAAATAAAGCGTGCGACAAAATCCGAATGTTTTGGGGCTAAAAATACCCCAGACTTCCCAAACATCGCGGAAGTTTGCTTTTCCCCATCAGAATAATCACGAAATACACTCTTGCCTACATTAGTTTCAACTTCAGATAATATTCGTTTAAGTTGAGGGATTTTGTTTTCATCAATCCCCCAAACGATTCTATGATCTTCATTTAATACCATAAAACTTCGCTTATCAGGTGAGTTATCATCATCGTTGTAGGCAAATTTCCAGCCACTTTTTGGATGAGGGCAGAGCTTGCCTGTTATTGGATGGATAGGTTTGTAGAATCGCCAATTCGGATGGTCTGGATCGCGAGTAGAGTCCCCTTGCTTTGTCGCAGGCATTGAAGAGTCAGCTTCTCTCCATATCCAGATGTGCGCTTGTTTATTTTCTCTTTCGTTTTCAAGTATGTAATTGCCTTCGTCATCTCGATATTCAGCATGGCAGTAGTTGTATAATCCACGCCAAGGATCGTTGCCCTTTTCTTCTTCCCAATCTAGTCCCTGAGTTTCAATGGATTCATAGTATTCTTGTTTATGGCGATCAAATAAATTGCGAATGGCAGCTTCAATTTCAGCAATCGTAGGATAATTTGGATTGAGTTCTTCCACCAAAGCCATGATTTCTTCATATCCAGGCTTAGGTTCCCGAAACATGTATTTGTCTTGTTCAACGATTATACGTTGTTTAGCATAGACTTGAACATATTCATGATTGGTTGAATAATTCGGCACTTGGCTATTATTGGTATTCATAGCCCAAACTAATTCTTCTATTTTATTATCGCCGCCAAAAACCGAATCTAGCACATGTTCAAGCAAAGTCCGCTCTGTTTTGTCTATGCTAACAAAAATTGCACCGTCACTAGGTAATAGCTGATTTAGACAGTTTAGTCGATCATACATCAATGCGCCAAATGAAGCATGTCGATAGCCATTTTTATAAGGTATTCCGCTTGCATTGGTATTATAAGGCGGATCAATATAAATGCATTTCACCCGTTCCTTATATTTGGCTTGCAAAGTATTCAAGGCTTGCCAATTATCCGAATGAATTGCCAAACCATCCAAGGCTTCATCCAAACCGGTTTCCCTTGTCACCGCCTCCAATAATTCCCATTTGAAGGCTTCATCAAAAAGACCGGTATCCACCGGCAAGGGCAGATAACTTGGGCCTTCATAATGCATATCGGTTTGGCCGGTGCGCCGGGTTGCCGCTACGTTGGGAAAGTCGCCCAAGCCTAAAGCTTTCCATTCGGCACCTTGGGTTTCGACGATAAGATTTAACCGGGCTTCCAGCCATTCGGACCCGGCCAAGCGTTCGATGCGGTCTAGGGTAATCACATAGCGGGTGGCAAACACCAGCTTTTTCTTCTCCCACATGGCTTTTTGGAAATCCTCCAAGGCTGCCAGAAAATCGATGATGCTGAAACCG
>CAIWDB010000266.1 GCA_903911305.1 uncultured Methylococcaceae bacterium
CCCGGCATGGGCTTGATTTCGGCTTCCAGCGTCATCGGCACGGTGACTTCCATGCCGCGCAGGCTTTTCCCTTCAGCGACTCCGCTCTCGACATCCACGGCGGTGGAAAATACATCGCGGAATAAGGCAAGCCGGTAACTCGCGTTGCCGGGGTGAGCCAGCCAAGCGGTCAGGACAGTAGGCAGGCAGGCGTTGGACACCAGCAATGCCCCGGGCGAAGCCGGTTGCGCAGGCTGTCCGGTCCTCTCGTCAAAGGCATCCGAGCCGAACAGCACGCGCTGAAGCCCCCTGTCCACATGCCCCCATGCCTCGCACAAGCCCACTGCGTCACGCAGCAAGCCCTTGAGCATTTTGCCGGGCACATAGGGCAAGCCGACGCGGTCACGCTCAACCACTGCATCAAGAAACTCCCCGCTGCCCTTGCCGGTTCCGCAATGCCAAAAATCCAGCAATTCCACTGTCAGTTTGAAACTATCAGACATGGCTTTCCTCGGTTTGGGCCACTTCCACGGAACCCACGGCACGCAAGGCTAGGGCGTCGCTTATTGGCGTGTAAAAAGCTTCGCCTAAGCTCACAAACGGCAAATTGCTGTCGGGGTTGCCAAATTTCGCCAGCAGCCGGTTGAATTCATCCAATTGGCCGCGCATGTCTTTATCGCCTTGCAAAACCTCCCTCCAGCGTCGGTATCGCTTTATTGCATCTGGCGGTGATTGCAGCAGGCTCAGCAATTGCCGGGTTGGCCCGCGCGCCATGCCCTCCTTTGCCAATAATTTCGCCATGCTGTCCAGATCATCCCATCGTGGTGAGGCCGTTGGGCAATAATCGCCTATGAAATAGGCAGTCGCACCCAAACGACCACGCACACCGCCTTCCAATTCCACTTCGCGGACGGTCTCATCCAACACGCTGGTGGTGATGCGGGTGAAAGCCAAGCTGGACGGCTTCGTCCCATTGCCGCCCCCAGACGATTTTAGCGCGGCATCCGAGGCACGCTTGGCGCGGGCGCACAGTTCTTCAGCGAGATGGTTGGCCTGCCGAAAAGGCTGGCTGGCTTTGATGAATACCACGCCCGCGCAGGCAGTCAGGCCAGGTTCTAGACTCTTAATTTCATTGCACAAGGGTTCCATCGCAACTTTTGAGCAACCCTCGAACGCCTTCAAAAAAGCAACGGTGAATGGCAGAGCGAGGTCGGCGCGGACGATGATCGTCAAATCGTCCCCGCCCAGCACGATGGGTCGGGCTGGCATCACTTTGATCGCATCTTCTTGATGGCTGGTAGCCGGCGTGGTGGCGATCTCCCTTGCCTTAGGCTTCAACACAGCCAGAGTCGCTGCTTGGGCGGCAGCGATGGTCGCCTGTTCGATGCACTCGGAAAATTTCCGAAAAATACGCTGGTAGGACTCAGGCTTACCTACAACCGCCGTGCGCAAAGCCATCAGTGCCTGCCCCAAGCCGTTGCCGTCGGCATGGATCACCGCCACATAGGCGTTGTCGGGCAAAAAAGGGAAATTGCGGTCGTCGGCATCTTGCGGGCCTTGGTTAGGCTCCAGATTGCGCGGCCACTCGTAATGGGCACGTTGGGCTTCGGGCAGGAAGCGGTCGGTCAGGCCGGAGGCGAGTTTGAACGGCTGCCGCTGGCCGTTGCGGGCGCGACGCTTGCGCACCGTCGCCATGTCCGACCATTCGCGGGCATTCTCCGGCAGACGGTCATTCAAGATCGCGGGCCGGCCAGTGCGCGGGGCGCGGCGGGCCAAGGGCGGGGTTTCCGGGAATTGTGCGGGAGGGCGGTTGCGGGCTTGCACTAGCTTGACAGTTCCTTGGGTGACCGCATCCATTGGCGAGTCGCCATCGGCCAGCGCGTGGACAAATTCCAAACCGGGGCAATACGCAGCGGCGGCGATCCCCCACAGATTACGAAGGCGGTTGGCGTTTTGATGGGCATCGTCGCCGCCAAACACGGAATAAAAAGCACCACCGGCGCAGCGCGGGAAGGTCACTTCGCCGTCTCCGGGCAAACGGCCTTCTAGGCTCACATCGTGGAGGCCCAGAACTTCAAGCGCAGCCTTTAAAGGGTCGCGGCACAAGGCATCGACAAGATTGCTGGCGGCCACTTGGTCGGCTAAACGGCCACCGTCCAAAATGTAAGATTGGATGGACCGGGCTTCAAACAGATAAGCGGTATAGTTCAAGGCAAACTCCCTTCCGTCCGTGATGGGCGGGGCTGGCATCGGCATTCGTCTTGCCGGACAGTCCGGTAGACGGTTCAGGGGGAATAATAAACCTTTTTCACCCTAAGTCCAGTCTCTGTTTCGCAAGCAGCAATTCTCAGCATGAGCTAAGTGCATGTTTTAGAAACGTCATTTTGGCATGGATGCCAAAATCCATCGTCCAGGGATGGCAAGCTTTGGCTTACTTCGCTGCCTAAATCAAGCACTTTTACAAACGGCATTTACCGTCCATGGACTCACTGCCATTAAGTTAAGAGCTTGGCCTTACCTACTCTTGGAGTGCAAGGCTTGCCTTGCTGGTATTTACGAGTGGTTGCGAACCATCGCAAGGCAAGCCTTGCACTCCACCCGTGCTTAACTTAATGGCAGTGGTCCATGGCCTGGATTCATTCGGAACATCCTTGTTCCTCATCCTTTGGGCAGCAAAGCTGTGAAAATCGGCTATCCTGCCGATTTGTCCTGCATCCATGCCGAAATGACGGGGCTTAAATCCAAAATGAGAATTGCTGTTTCGCAAGCTTGTCGGTTTCAACCAAATCGGTTTTGAAGCCGAGTCGTTTGTGATAACCCCTTCTTCATCAGGGCGTGTTCAGAACGACAGCGGTAGCCATGATGCGCGGATCATCATTTGTCATAACCCCTTCTTCATCAGGGCGTGTTCAGAACGGTCTTTGAAGACCGCTGGGTTCAACCCAGGTGTCATAACCCCTTCTTCATCAGGGCGTGTTCAGAACCGAAAATAAAGGCAATTACGATGCTTTTTAAG
>CAIWDB010000267.1 GCA_903911305.1 uncultured Methylococcaceae bacterium
GCGGTGCAGGCGGTCAGTTCTTGCTGCCAGTACCGCACACCAGTTTAATTTCCTGCCAATCAAGAGCTTTCCCAATAATCCTGAACAAGGATTTCAAGCAATTACCCTCTGCAAAAAACTCGCAACAATACGTTCGTTATATTTATTTGCCTTGGAGAAAGACAGGCTCAAAGAGGTTATTTCCAGAGCTTGAATGGCCCGAGTTGATAGCCTTCCGGTATTTTCATTAAATCCACTGAATCCACCGACCCGACGACTCTCTTCAAACTCAGGCTGCTTTGATTTTGGCTGGACAAGTCTACTATTTCAATCGGCACGCCATTCACATCGCGCAAATTCAGATTAGGCAGGTTAATGCCAAACTGCTTGGCCAAACCTTGGGTTTTACTGGTGATTCGCTCCAAAAAGTTCAACAGGGAACGAATAGTCGCATAATCCAACACATCCAAATTCAATTTGGCTGGGTCCGCCATGCAAATCTCAGCCGCTTTGACTTTACCTTGTACAAAACTCATGGGTTGGCATTCGATACCCGCCACTTTTCGATTCTTGCCCGACTTGATGATTTTTCCCGCCTGCACTGGTTTTGCTGCTTCTGCGATAGTGTTCAAGTCAACTTTCCCTCCTAGCATAGCCTCCCATTTGGCCCGTTGGTTTGGGTCAAGTTTACCCAATTGCTCGCCAAGCCCCTTTAATAATGGCTGTACCGTATCGGCTTGTTTTGCGATTTTGTTGATTTGGCCCTCATCCAAAGCCATGACCTCCCGCTTGCCATGGTCAACAATAAATAAAATTTCGGGGTTTGCAGAATAGATAAATTCCAGTTTACCCCCCCCTCCCAGATCCTTGACCAAAATCTTTCCCCCTTTGATGAAGACAGATTGGACTTTGCTTGGTTGGGTTTCCGCTTCATGGACATCATATTCCAAGGTACTGTCGGCATTTGCTGTTAAGGTGAAGCACAGGCTCAATTTCAAAAGGAACCAAAAACGGTGTTTCATAGCGTAATTCTAGAAAAATTTAGACAGTGCCATTATGCACCGTTTTCAAGTATTTTGATTAACTCCATTCGCATCAGTCAAAACTAATCCTTACCCCAGCCCAACCGGAGGCGGGGGTGCCAGGGCCCACGAAACGCTCGCCTTGACCAGTGAAGAAGTTACGGTTTATTACTCCAAAGGTCTGATAGGACGAGTCAAATATATTGCGACCCATGGCGAAGATTTCAACGTTTTTGCTCACTTTATAACGGGTATTCAAATTCACGATGGCATATTCCCGGACTTTTGCCCATTGATTGCTATCGTCGCCCCTTGACCATTGACTGGAGGCATATTGCATGTCGCCGCCAAAAAACCAGCCTTTGAGGATTTCATATTCCGCCCCGAGTTTGACCGACTGTTGCGGAATTCCGGGGAGGTAGTTGCCCGATTGCACATAGACCGGACCAAGCGCATTGTGAAGCACCGTATCAGTTTGATAGGTCGCATCGACAAAACTATAATTTAAGAACCAGTTGAGCTGCTCCCATCGCCCTCCTAAGCCCAACTCCCCGCCTTGGCGCAATGTTTTCCCCACATTCTGAAAATAGCCAGTTTGATTGGAGCCTTCGCTGTTGATGAATAAGATGTCATTGCTCAATTCGGAATGATACAAGGCGAAGTTCCAACGCAAAGCCTCGCTAAATTTGCCCCGCAGACCCGTTTCAAAGGTTTGCGCAACCACCGGCTTCAGGGAAGGATCAGCCACGAAGCTGTTCGGAAGTGAACAAGGCGCATCAGGGTCTGCACAAGCAAGTTCGATAGGTGTCGGGGCTCGGAAACCTTCATTATAACTTCCATAGAAAGTCAGCTCCTCCATTGGGCCTTTGATGTCAAACGCTTGCAAAGGCTGGATGGTGAAACCAGCGGATGGGTTCCAGCGTTCAAAATTATGGTCGCCGTTGAGTGCCGTGCCAATCCTGTCAATTAGCTTTACATCAGCACGGTTCCAACTGACCGAACTATTGATTTGCATCCAAGGCAAGACAGAAAACGTATCGGTTAAAAAGGCGTTGTAATAACTATTTTCCGCATTCACATCCGTGCGGAGCATGAAAGGTTCTACGCCAACGACGAGGCGTTGGTAGTCGAAAATTCCCTCTTGAGCAAATTGGCTAAAATGGGTATTGCCTCCGTTATAGCCCGCACCCACGGTAAATTGATTCTCGAAGTCTAAAATTGGATGGGTTGAAGTCAATTGTAAATTAACCCCAGAACCGTCCTGAACATTCCGCCCAGTAACATTGGCGGCGGGATTCAGACCTTCTGCCGCACAATCCTCCAAGGATTCACAATGCTCGTTGGTGTTACTGTTCAAGCTGTTGATCGTATTGCCCCGGTAATAGGAGTTACCAGCCAACGACAATGTCTCGGTGAACTTATGACTGCCTTTTAGATTGAAGAAATACAAGGTATTTTGGGTAATATCCCTAGCCGTGTAAATCGAATCATGATTAGCCGTGTAAAAACTGTCCGGGGTTGGGCCGACACCGTTTAAGGTGTTTTGAGCATAGTTGAAACTCAAATCCAAATCGGTCCTGTCGTTTTCCCAGCCGACTTTGCCAAAAGCTTGATAGACGGAACTTGGGGAAAACGGTCTCCAGCCGTTATCCTCTATGACATTGCCGGCAAAGAACCAGTCGAACTCGCCTTTGTGACCGCCATACTCGGCTTGATAATTCTTACGTCCGAATGACCCGCCATACGCTTCGGCACGGAAACCCGGATGGCTAAACCCGCTCTTGGTGCGGACGGAAATTGCACCACCTAAGGTGTTCAGCCCGAATAAGGGGTTGGAACCGGGAACCAAGTCCATGTTGGCAATGGCAATTTGAGGGATTAAATCCCAATTCACCGTGTCGCCAAAAGGCTCGTTGACACGGACTCCATCTTGGTAAACCGATAAACCAATCGGAGTTCCTAACAAAGGCGATGCAAAATAGCCACGATAACTGATATTCGGCTGGAACGGGTTGTTCTGGTCATCGTTGGCCGTCACACTCTCCAAATTCCTACGCATGAAGTCAGTGATATTGAGGGGTTCATGGCGTTGGATGTCTTCGTCCTCGACCGACTGGACGTTGCCGGACACCTTTTCACGAGAAATCCCCGTTGCACCCAAAGGGGTGATTCCGACAACTTCAACCTCGGGTAGTTCAAAGGCATTGACCGGCGGATTGGCATCTTTGGTTAGGTTATTATTGTCGGCTTGAGCCAGATTGGCCAAACCGGCAAGCAGAAAGGCAGTGTTGCGAAATTTCATGGACACAATGCTTAAAAAAATCAAAAAAGAAGAGTATTATTCCATGTGGGTACATTGTTCGTGAATGGGAAAAATTCCTTACTTCACACATTCAACTCCGTTTTAAAGTTTCTGCTTAATATGGATTTCTTCGTTTCTTGATGCTCTATTCAAAGGGATGAGAGCCGTCTATATTAACTTGTCAACCTAAGTCACATTTGGAGATTCTCAATGAAAAATATATTAATGACTTGTTTTGCAATGATCTTGCTTGCGTTCGCTGGCCTAGCCTCAGCAGTGGTTGACCTCAACTCAGCCACCTCGGCAGAACTTGATGCCGTGAAAGGGATAGGACCCGCCAAAGCCAAGGCCATCATTGATTTTCGTGAAAAAAATGGCCCTTTCAAATCCGTTGATGATCTTGATAATGTGAAGGGCTTTGGGAAAAAAACTGTTGAAAAACTTCGTCCTGAGTTGACTGTAGGCGGGGCTCCTGCTCTTGCAGCTCCACCAGCAGCACCTTTAGCAGCACCAGCACCGATGGCCGCCCCCAAAACTGCTCCAATTCCTGCTGCGCCAGTGCCAAAACCTCTAGCGCCGCCCACACCTGCACCGGCTCTTCGCTAAGCGGTGTATTCTTGGTGGATGCCGTCCTACATGACGGCACCCACCCCGCACTATCCCTCTCCGCATGACCGTCCAAGTTGAATTTTTTCAACGCTCATCAAATCAATTAGCCCCACACTGAATTTTCATGGCCCATTCCCACTCCCATCAGGATCATCACGCCAGCACAGGCTTTCGGTTAGCTCTTGCGGGTATTTTGACATTGGTGTTCGTGGGCTTTGAAGCGGCGGCAGGGCTTTATGCCAATAGCCTTGCCCTGTTGACCGATGCAGCCCATAACCTGACCGATGCGCTTGCCTTGGGGCTTAGTTGGTACGCACATAAGTTGGCGACCCGACCCTCGAATGCCAACAAGACTTTTGGCTACCATCGGGCAGGAATTTTGGTGGCTCTGGTCAATTCCACAACCCTGGCCTTTATAGCTTTTGGCATACTTCATGAAGTATGGGAGCGAATTGTCAACCCACCTCCGGTGGCTTATGATTGGCTAATGTCGGTGGGGTTGGCCGCCCTGGTCTTCAACTTGTTAACTGCATGGCTAGTCAGTCGAGGCAGCGAACATGACTTGAATTTGCACAGCGCATTCATTCATCTGCTTGGCGATGTGTTTTCAAGTTTTGGAGCCATCGCCGCTGGCGTGGGCATTTGGTTCACCGGAAAGCTTTGGCTGGACCCTGCGGTCAGTGCGTTGATTGGAGTGCTTATTTTATGGAATGCTTGGTCCATTCTGCGCGAAACAGTGGTCATTTTACTGGAATCGACCCCTGAAGATATCGATATGAGCCAGATGGTGCGCGACTTCCTTCAGGTTGAAGGCGTGTTAGGCGTACATGACCTCCACGTTTGGAGCCTATCACGCAGTCTCAGGATGCTGTCAGCGCATGTTCTCATCCAAGATATACCCATCAGTCAAGCCAATCAAATACAGCAACGCATCAGAGTGGTCATGAGCGAACATTACGGGATCAATCACTGCACTTTGCAGATGGAATGCGAAGGGTGTGAACCCGACGTACTTTATTGCGATGTTGCCGGCCATACTCACCACCACCCTCACCACGACTAGCCATCAAAGCTGTCAGCGGCAATATTATCCCGCCAACTGTTGGCAAATTTCGCCTCAAGCCCACGGTCCGCGTCCATGGGTGTCACACCGCCCCCCGTGGCGACCAGTTGCCTTTCCGTACCTGAGTACTCATAGACCCCATTGATCGAAATTGCGTAATCAGGCGCGAGGAAGCTATAGCAATGATTGATCAACGAGGGTGGGCCGGGTTGTCGGCCATTCAATAGATCAATGATTGCCGCTGCACAAATTTTAGCCTGGGAGTTGGCGGAGAACGCTGACTTAGGCATAGGCGTTGCTGCGCAAGCATCGCCAATGACATGAATATTTGGGATCAAGGTTGATTCAAAGCTATGGGGTTCAACCGGGCACCAGCGGGATTGATCAGCCAGTTCAGTCTTGCGAGCCAGCCAGCCGGCTTTTTGCGGAGGGATGACGTTGAGGACATCGGCACGGTGCGCGCTAAACTCGGTGACGACCAAACGCTTATCGGGATTGATATGGTCGATCTGGCCTTCGGATGCCGAAGATACCCACTCAATCATGCCAGGGTAAAGGTCCTGCCACCCCTTTAGGAAGAGGTCTTGCTTGGAAAACTGGGTCTTGGCATCAATAATGATAACTTTTGACCTCGGTTTGGATTGCTTCAAGTAATTGGCAATTAGTGAGGCTCGCTCGTAAGGGCCAGGCGGGCAGCGGTAAGGACTGGCAGGCGCTGTGATAATCACCACGCCGCCATTACGCATGGCTTTTAGCTGATTTAACAGCAGCGTGGTCTGCTTGCCTGCTTTCCAAGCGTGTGGAATGAATTTGCTGGTTTTCAGGTCATACCCTTCAATGGCATCAAACCGCATATCCACCCCTGGAGAAAGCACAAGCCTGTCATAGGGAATTTCCGAACCGTCCTTGAGGATCACGAAGCGCTTTTGCGGGTCGATTTCCACCGCTTTGGCCTTGACTAGATTGACTCCGAACTTCGCTCGCAACCCGTCGCGTGATCGCAGCAACCAATCCAAATCGTGCCAGCCCGAAATGACCTCGTTAGAACCCGCGCATGAATAGTAATTCTTCATTTTTTCAATCAACGTTACATCCAATGTAGGGTCAAAAAGCTTAAGATATTTGGCGGCAGTGGAACCGCCGTACCCACCGCCAATGACGACTACCTTGGCTTTGGCGTCTCTAACAGGTTTGGATGTACACGCAAACAAGCCCACAGCCCCTGCCGTGCCAGCCAATTTCAAGAAAGTTCTGCGGTTAATGCCTGACATAATGACTCCCTATTGTTTCTTAAAGAATTGAGCCATGCTTGCAATATCTTCATCCGTGTAAGCCTTGGCAATACGATTCATGATCGAAGAGTCGCGCTGCCCCGCCTTGAAGTCTTGCATAGCCTTGACGAAGTCCTCTTCAGATTTGCCCGCAAGGGTGGGTGTAGGTGCGATGGCATGTCCAAAGCTACCATGGCAACCCGCACAGGCATGAGCCATGCGTTCGACACTAGGACGTTTGGCTAAAGGTTCTGCGGCATTTGCAACAGCGCTCACCGAGAAAAAAGAAATCAACAGAATGGTCATTTTCATCGTGGTTTGATCCGTTTCACGTTGCCCTAATCGAGGAGCGGCAATTTGAATTAAAGGAAATTTAGTCCCTGCTTGCCAGGAAAACCAATTCACCTAAGAAAATTTTACCACTAATTTACTTAACATATTGCCAATAAGCTCATGAAAAAGAAGGCCGTTGTCGAAAGACAACAAAAATTTGCATGAGAGCCGCATTGACAAGCACAAGGGGGTGTGACAAAGTGTCGCACATCCAGACGGAGCGGGCCAAGGTGGCTTATGCCGCTTGGGGCTAGGTAAGGCCGAAAGCAAAGAGCGCCGCCGCGCAGGCGGACGGTGCGTGTTTCACCTAAACTGGAGGTATTACTATGGCTGCAACTACAATTGGTGGCGTCGTCGCTAAA
>CAIWDB010000268.1 GCA_903911305.1 uncultured Methylococcaceae bacterium
GAGGTCGAAAAAATTGCCTATGCCGCCTCCGATATTCTTGCCGAGACCGGTGCGTTGATTCACGCCATGCCTTACCGGGCGGGTTCATATCGGGAACGTACCCCGCTGATGCACGAAGTCCGAAGGGAAGGTGTGGATATATGAAAGAGGAAACATCGCGCTATTTGGACAAGTCTAAGATATGCTTGTCAAATGCCCACAGCATGTTTGCCATCAATCTGAGCAACGATGCCGCCCGCAGTGCGTATCTTGCCGCATTCCATGCCGCTCAATCATATATCTTTGAGCGCACAGGAAAAATAGCCAAAACCCACCAAGGGGTACAACGCGAATTCCACCGCTTGGCAATGGGCGAACCGAGTATTGACCAGAGTTATCCGAAATTCTTATCATACGCTTACAATCTCAAGGCGGTAGCGGACTACGAAACTGGCCCGGACTCTGACATACCGATTGAACGCACAAAGGAAGCCATCGAAACTGCGGGGCGTTTTGTCGCTTGCATAGCCGCAGTATATTTGGCGGAATAGTTTTCAAGGTTGGGCAACAAAAGCCTGTCCTGAGCGGAGTCGAAGTCAGTGTAGACCGTTTTAAGCTGAAGCGGAACACGGATTTTCGAACCACGATCTTCATAATCTTTCAGCAGTTTTGTAGCGGCTTCCACCAAAAATAATCAGGTTTAACATGACCGCCTGTTGAGTGCGTTTATCTTCGAGGAAATCTTCTTTGCCCATTCCCTCAATATATTCTAATGCTTGTCGGGTAGCTTCCAGCATGTGATCGAGATTTTCGGCAAGTCGATTTATTTTCATAGAGGTGCTGCATCCGAAAGCACTTGATCACGAAATTTCGAAGGCAAATCTCCCGGTGTTAGCAAATCAACGGGTACGCCAAGAAGCTTTTCCAACTCAACCTGCAAGCCGCCCAAATCAAATAGGGTTGCTCCGGGCAAGGCATCGACCAGCAAATCCAAGTCGCTACCCTCCTTGTCGTTACCGGTTAATACGGAGCCAAAAACACGCGGATTGGCAGTGCGATAGTGGGTTACTGCCTCACGCACTGCTTGGCGATGGAAATTCAATGCTTGTGAGGGTTTCATGGTTTGTTGTTCTTTGGTTTCTGATATTTCTTTATATTAACATGTGGATAACCTCGCTTTGTAGACTGACTCACTGAGTAGGCTGCCATGAAAGTACATTCTGGTAGGATTTCCCCCATGTGCGCGTCACCAAGCCATGATTGCTCCTTAATGGGCGTTGTTATGGTGAGTTTAAGAGTCAGGCGTATTCAATTTGTTGTACCATAGCCACTACTAAATGCCTTTTCAAACTATGGAGCCGCCAAGCATGGCAGACCCGACTCAACCCACCACATTTGACGTATTTCTGTCCCACAACAGCAAAGACAAACCTGCTGTGATGGCCCTTGCCCAACGTTTGCAAGCTCACGGCATCAAGGTTTGGCTGGATGCGTGGGAACTGCGCCCCGGCCATCCTTGGCAAGAGGCTTTGGAAGAGATTATTTCCAGTTCGCGCTCGGCGGCGGTGCTGGTCGGCATGGAGGGCATAGGCCCGTGGGAAGACGCGGAAATGCGGTCTTGTCTGGATGAATTCGTCCACCGCAAAATGCCGGTGATTCCGCTATTGTTGCCCGGTTGCCCGAAAACCCCTGAACTACCGATGTTGTTGAAGCGGTTTACGTGGGTGGATTGCCGTGATGGCAAAGAAGAAGAAGGCTTTTACCGGCTCATCTGGGGCATCACCGGCAACAAACCGCCACAGTTGGGGGATTTCATCAATCCCGGCATTTCCATAACACCCCCGCCGCAGCCTAAACCCGAACCCGTTCCAGCCGTGCCTTATATTCATGGTTGGCCTAGCGACAAAGTGCAAGCCTTACAACAACAAGCGGCACTAACGCTAGGCAAGCCCGTCGTGTTCCGCGACAGGCTGAGTTTGGGGTGCGAAGGGCCGGAGATGGTGGTGATCCCCGCCGGGTCATTCATCATGGGTTCACCCAATAACGAGCCTGACCGTAGAGAACGTGAAGGGCCGCAACATTTTGTCACCCATGCAAAACCCTTTGCCATGGGCAAAGTTGCGGTGACTTTCGAGGAATACGATTTATTCTGCATCGTCACTCAACGCAACCCAGTCGAGGATGCGGGTTGGGGCAGGGGACGGCGACCGGTGATTAATGTGTCATGGTCAGATGCCAGTGCCTATGCAGCATGGCTATCGGCGCAAACTGGGAAAACCTATCGCTTGCCGACCGAGGCGGAATGGGAATATGCTGCAAGAGCTGGAACGGATACACCCTGGTTTTGGTCGGGCGGTGCTCAGAAGATAGCAGAATATGCATGGTACGTGGGCAATTCTGATAGTCAGACCCATATTGTCGGGCAAAAGCAGCCGAATGCGTTTGGATTGTATGACATGGCGGGCAATGTTTGGGAGTGGGTTCTAGATACTTGGCATGAGAATTACCAAGCAGCGCCAATCGATGGTAGTGCATGGGAGGATGGCAATAGCGAATATAGGGTTGTACGCGGCGGTTCTTGGTACGATCACTCTGTCGATGTGCGCTGTGCGTTCCGCAACTGGAACCATCCTGACGATCGAGACGACTCTATAGGCTTTCGGTTGGTGTTGGGTTCTCCCTGGTGATTTCTGAATTCTGTCTTCTGATTTCTGGTTCCTGCTTTGCTGTTTTCTGCTCTTTTCTTTTGCTTTTGATTTTGCTGTTCATAATACCGCGTAGCGGTCGCAATTTTTTTTTGTATGGTTCCACGCTCGGACCAAAATAACTGATGTTACGCAGTAGCCTAGGTTTGGA
>CAIWDB010000269.1 GCA_903911305.1 uncultured Methylococcaceae bacterium
CCGACGGCCCGTTGATGCCACACTCACCCCTTCGCAACGGGTACGTCCGGCTGGTCAACGAGATCGACGCGATGGAGCCTTCCAAACGGGTGGGCCTTCAATCATGGATGCAAGCCATTGTCAATCCCGCAGACCGGCGAAACCGTCAGGCCGCACGACAAGTTCCGGCTGGTCGCTACCGGCAACAGCGCCGGTGGCGGCGACCGCAGCGGCCTGTACCAAGGCGTGTTGCGGCAGAACTTGGCCCTGCTGGACCGGTTCAGCCTGATGGAAGTCGGCTACCCCGAACCCGCAGAGGAAATGCAAAGCTGGCCGGGGCCTTGCCGACCATGCCGCCCGCCGTGGCGGACAAGATGGTCAGGGTCGCCAACGAAATCCGCAAGGTCTTCGTCGGCGGCCAGGACGGTGCAGGCGAACTGTCGCTCACCCTGTCCACGCGGGGATTGCTGCGCTGGGCGGGCTTGGCGGCGGCCTTCAAGGGTGCGCCGAACGCCTAGCCCTATTCCTTGGGACAAGCATTGGCGATCCGCGCCGAACCCGCCGAGCGCGAGGCGATCCATCGCATCGCAAAGGACGTGTTTGGCGACGATTGGTTGTAGGGGGCGGACGATGGAAGAGTTTGAACTTTACCGCTTCAACCATCATGACGGCTCGTCAAAAGACTGGGCCATTCGCGACAACCGCAATGGCGCTTTCACCACGCGATGGGGCAAGACCGGGCCTAGGCTGACTCAAGAAAATCAGTGCTTTGAGGCTTTGAGTCTATTGGAGTTCTCAGGTTCGGATTCCACGC
This sequence comes from uncultured Methylococcaceae bacterium, assembly GCA_903911305.1. GTDB lineage: Bacteria > Pseudomonadota > Gammaproteobacteria > Methylococcales > Methylococcaceae > Methylumidiphilus. The sequence goes on from CAIWDB010000269.1 coordinate 794, forward strand.
TTAGCGCAGCATGGGCTTGTGTTGTACCAATGCTTGATTGATACTTTTCATTGAGGTAATCAACCAAGCTATCCAAATCATAGGCGTGTTCTTTGGCTAGGTTATCTTTAATAGTCCACAGTTTTTGCAAAGTCGCATCAATCATCTTCATTGAACCGTCAACAGCCGAGACAAAAGTGTTGGATGGTTCCCACGATCCAACGTGGGAACCCTGAGCGTATAAGTTAAGTGGAGGAGACAACTCAACCTACGCGGCTTACCAACTCACTCTAAGTTGGCGTGCCTTTCTCTCATTATCTCTTCTGGAATACCTTTCTCCCAAACGATATTAGAGATCAGAGCCTCAAGGAAGCATAGCGTTGAGAGTTCAAATACGGTCCCCATCGGCATGCCTTTTACCTTCTGATAGAGTTCCTTTTTTCCAATTTGGAACACAGCTTCGGCCAGATCACCAATGCTTGACTTGGCTCTCGAAGAGATCAGCACAACCTTGGCCCCAATTTCTTTGGCCTTTTTGGTGAATGCAATTAACTGTTCGGTTTCACCTGACCCAGAGATTACGATCAATAGATCACCGGATTTAACGCTGGGCGTTACGATTTCGCCAACGATGGCAACCTCATAACCGCAGTGCATTAACCGCATCCCGAGAAAATTACCGACTAGCTTGGAGCGCCCAGCCCCCGAGATAAAGATACGTCCGGCATCATCAAACAGCGTTGTTAATTTCTGAGCATAGGTATTATCGGTTGCACCAAGCATTTCAGAAAGTTTTTCGATGACCAAACGTTGATTTTCTTCTTGCCACATGGTTGATACTCCTTAGAGTTGGTTAATAAAGCCTAATGAATCCGTACTGCCGACCACACGGGATGAAATCGAACAACAATGCTAAACCGTGCTTTGTTAGTGAATTCCAACAGTGTTTTTCAGTTCATCCAAAACCGTGTCAAATTTTCCTTGAAAAATAGTATCAACGACTGCATATGAACCGACCAATCGTTCATAAATAGATTGCCAAAAACATCACTCGCCGTCAAATCTCGTCGAGAAGCCACGTTTGAGGTAAAAATTTCCTTAATTTTCTTCAAAATGACCATCTGCTCGTCAGTAAAATCGTAGGTATGAATAAAGGAAATGGTCAAACACCAGTTTGCGGTTGACATTGATGCCTCGATGACATTCATCCACGATGATGAGATCATAAAAACTGGCTGGCAAATCGCTATGAATGATTTCAAGCGTGTCAATGACCACAACGTGGGCACTGGCATGACGGCTAGTCCGAAAATTAGAAGTGCTAATCCAACTCGACGAATAGATGGCGCTAATCAATGAAAACCCATCATCCTTAGCCTGTTTCGCCAGCATCCGCCGATCCACTACAAACAGAATACGCTTGCACATGCCGCTTTCCAACAAAGATTTGACCAAGGCAACGGCGGTGCGGGTTTTGCCCAAGCCGGTCGCCATGTGGATCAGCATTTTCTATATACAGGTCAATGATAGTGCGGATGCATTGCAATTGATAGTAACGCTCCATGCCGATTGACAGGTCATAGCCACCCGCTATCGTCGTGTCGATGGTAATTTCTTTGTTGGAGTCAATCTTCCGTTGCTGC
>CAIWDB010000270.1 GCA_903911305.1 uncultured Methylococcaceae bacterium
CAATACGGGCTTCGCATTCCTCGTCTTCCAACAAGGCATAATTTTCAAATGGGATGGATTTTGGCGTCATGATGGATACAGTTACACTATTTTGGTTGCATGGCTATTGCTTTAATCTTTTCATTATGGGGCCTAACATAGAAAAATCAACTGGATTATGATCGTTCCGACGCTCCTCGTCACTACATTAAGTTAGCGTTCTTAGTCCCGCCTTTAGGCGGCAAACTGAAATGCGTATAATCAATTCGCATCGTTCAACTTAAGGATTCTCCATGTCAGATCAGAAGAAACCGACCAACTTGAAAATCAATGCTGACTTGCTGAGCGAGGCAAAGGTGTTGGGTATCAACTTGTCACAAGAACATTCAGCTATCGTCGCTGCGAAAGACTTCTTATTATTCAACGGTAATTAAGACAACATGAAACTCACCCCCCTCATCGGCGAAGGCTGGCAAGCCATGCGTTCCAACGGTTTGCGCACATTTTTAACCATGCTTGGCATGGTCATCGGCGTGGGCGCGGTCATTCTAATGTTGGCGGTAGGGCAGGGCGCTCAGATGATGGTCAACGAATCCATCGCGTCCATGGGCAGTAATTTGTTTATCGTGCTATCGGGTTCGTCCACCGCCGGCGGTCTGCGTTCGGGTTTTGGCAGCACACCAACCTTGACCCTAGCCGACATGCAAGCGATCAGCGAATTGCCCGACGTGGCGGCGGCGGCTCCGGTGCTGCCCAACACCGCACAAATGATGTACGGGCCCAACAATTGGAGTACGACGATTGCCGGCACTTCGCCAGCCATCTTGGAAGTGCGTGATTGGGATCTGGTGAAAGGCTTGCCCTTCACCGATAGCGATGTTCGCGCCGGGACACGGGTGTTGTTGATTGGACAAACGGTGGCACGGCAATTGTTTGGCGAAGAAGACCCGATAGGCAAAACCGTCAGAATTAAAAACAGCCCATTTCAGGTATTGGGGATTTTGGCAGCCAAAGGCCAAAGCTTGGACGGGCGCGATCAGGATGACACCGTGTTAGTACCTGTTACAACTGCCCAACGGCAATTATTCGGCAACCAGTTTCCCGGCATGGTGCGCTTCATCATGGTCAAGGGCAAATCCGCAGGAGTGATGGACCGAGTGGAAAAAGACATGCAAGCCCTGTTGCATGCTCGGCATCGCATACGCGAGGGCCAAGAAGATGATTTCAATGTGCGCAACTTGGCCGCGTTGGCCGAGACGGCCTCCGCAGCCACCAAGGTCATGTCCGCAATGCTCGGGGCCATCGCTTCGATTTCCTTACTGGTGGGCGGCATCGGCATCATGAATATCATGTTGGTTTCGGTGACGGAGCGGACGCGGGAAATCGGCATCCGCATGGCAATAGGGGCGAAACGCAGTGACATCCTCTGGCAATTCCTGTTTGAGTCCATCATGATCTCGCTAGTCGGTAGCCTAATTGGGGTTTTCTTGGGAGTGGGCGGAGCCTATGCGGTCAGCAGTTTTACTGGCATGGTGGTTGTCGTGACGTTTGGCTCCATCCTCCTTGCCTTCGGTGTGGCGGCGACAGTCGGCGTGTTTTTTGGATTTTACCCGGCGAGAAA
>CAIWDB010000271.1 GCA_903911305.1 uncultured Methylococcaceae bacterium
AGGCTTTGATGCAAAGAAAACACTGTGATATGTATAATACACACTAATGAACAGCGCATACATAATTAAGCGGTTACAAGATGATGGATGGGTGTTACGGGGTGTCAGAGGTTCGCATCATATCTTTACGCATTTCACCAAGCCCGGACATATCAGCGTTCCGCATCCGCGCAAGGATTTAGGAATTGGACTAGTGAACAAACTACTGAAGCAAGCAGGTCTGAAATGAGATACCCGATTGCAATCGAAGCTGGCGACAAAACACATGCTTTTGGAGTGGTTGTACCCGACCTGCCGGGTTGCTTTTCAGCGGGCGACACCTTGGACGAGGCAATAGTCAACACCAAAGAAGCCGTCGAATTGTGGATGGAGATGGTTATTGAGGATGGACATCCTATTCCAGAATCATCGCCCATTGGCAAACATCAAGCAGACCCCGAATATACAGGTTGGATTTGGGCCGTGGTGGAAGTCGATTTATCTAAGTTATCGGGTAAAGCCAAACGAGTAAATATCACCTTGCCAGAACGAGTATTGGTTAATATTGACAGAGCAGCGGCTCGATTGGGTGATAGCCGATCCGGGTTATTGGCAAAAGCGGCTTTGGAGTATGTCGATAGGCATTCTATTTAGTTTATATAGTCATCAAAAATTTCCCTCTAAATTAATAAAATAAATTTATATGAATAAAAACATCAAGATACAACACAAACTAATGAAGGATTGCCTCCAATAAAGCCATCACAGAAAAGTGATGATACGCAGAATGATTTAGACGCTAATTTATTGCATTTCATGCCTGTATGTCAAAATAAAACTCAAGGTGAAATCATTGTAAACCCGCAACCACTAAAAATCAATTTAGATACACCAACTGATTGGCCTATCTTTTTTGCAACATTATTAGTGGGGGTTGGAAGTATTTTAATCACGCTACTTGTCGGCTGGCTTTCATCTGTTAATCAAAGAACTCAAATCGAATCTAGTATTGCTACATTTCGACATAAATGGATAGAAGACTTACGCGAATCGGTTTCTCGGTTTATTGCCCTTGGAGCAAAAATACACTATGAACAACAAATAAATCCAAATTTCTTAGTATCTGAAAAGTTGAACGATATATTTAGTGAATTAATGCAAACGCAGGCCTATATTTTGCTTATGCTTGACAGAAAAAAAGCATATACAGATGAGTTGTCTAATTTTATGGATGAAGTAGTAAATGGTCTTCGAAAAAATTCTGAAGAAGATTTTCTTAAAAATAGCGAGTCGTTTGCAAATAAAGCTAGTGATGTTCTAGAACTTGGCTGGCAGGATATAAAAAGGGACCTAAAAAACAGGAGTCTTTGGAGGTAACTTACCATCTTATAAAATTAATTTTTCACCCATGTTTTCTTGAATAACCACTGCCAGACAGTTTTTGGAAAACGCAGGCATCTGACCATGAGTACGATGATTTACAAAGAGTATGCCGCAAAGATTGAAAATAGCGATAATTATAGTTGCTTTATTGGCCACATCTCGGTATCAACGATGTCATCGA
>CAIWDB010000272.1 GCA_903911305.1 uncultured Methylococcaceae bacterium
CTTGCCAGCGAATGCTTGGGGACTCTATGAAATGCATGGCAATGTGTTTGAATGGGTGCAGGATGCTTGGCATGAGAATTACCAAGGCGCTCCCACGGATGGTAGTGCTTGGGAGTCTGCTGGCGCGGGCCGTGTGCTGCGTGGCGGGTCTTGGTACGGCAGCGCGAGGGACTGCCGTTCTGCGTCCCGTGACTACGACTCGGCTGACGACCAGGGCGACGGCATTGGCTTTCGTTGCGCCCGAGTTCTGGTCGTGAGTTAAGGCAAGCAAGACGGGTGCGGGCCGGGGCAAGGACGGCGCGAAGCGGAGCGAGTCGCCGCCGAAGCCCCGGCCCGCGAGTTTATTTCCGCTCCCAAGCTCTGCGCTTGTCGTTATACACAAGCTCATTCAGGAGCCGTAGAACCCTGAAAGGGTTCAAGCTAAAAGCCTAAGGGTTGAGCGTAGCGATACCCCCGGAAGGGAAAAAAATAAATGATCGACCCCGGAGGGGTCGCAGATTTTCGATCTCGGTGTAGCATATCAATAGACGAATGCTTTGCTGTTTTTTTGCATACCGCTTAGGTTCCTCTCTCGATTGCTGCGACCCCCTTCAGGGTCGAACGCTGTATCCGATCCCAACCGGTGGTGTCGCTACGCTCAACCACCGGCTAATGGCGAGCAACCCTACGGGTTGCAATACTTACCATTCTCGAAGAAAATCATGAAATGTACCATTTGTAAAACGGGTGAAACCAATTCAGGCTTAACCACAGTAACCCTGCAAAGGAAGGACACCGTCATTGTGATTCGCGATGTACCCGCCGATATTTGCAGTGATTGCGGGGAATATTTTCTCGATGAAACAACGGCTCGTCGAGTTTACGCCGACGCGGAAGAAACCGCCCTTCGCCAAGTGGATGTGGAAATCAAACGCTATGCAGCCTAATAACCCCTCGTCTTAAACCGCCGGCCCGTCATTCTTGATGTCGGATGGCTGCGCTTCTTTTTGAACTAAAACAGCATTATCAGCCAATGGCTTGAACAATGCCCGAAACCGCTCCCGATTGCGAGTGCTGGCAAACGGGCCAAAATGTTTGGGGAACTGCTTGCGCAACTTGGTTTGATGGTGGTCTAGCGTTGCCAATAACCCGCCCAAGGCCAGCAGTGCATCGGTATGGACACTGGTATCTTTACGCATTTGATGGCTGATGCCCCGCAGCAAGTCAATGCGGGCATGGACATCTTGGAAGTCGCCTAAATAATTCTGTAGCTTCTTCAATTGTTTGATCGGTTTTTCGATGTCGTGAGCCGGGTAATGTTCGCGGAAAAACTCCAACATATAACGCAATTTTTTACAGATTTTACGCAATTCATGGATATTTTCTGCCGGGGTTTGTTTGCTGATGGCGCTGCCTTGTTTGATGGCGCGGCGGAATAGTTTCCAAATCCGTGCATCGGCAATCTGTTTGATGGGGATTAGCGCACGGGGCGCAATGGGTTTTTTGGGGCAGGGCGTCAATAGGAATTTTCGCCAATCGGCTAACAGTGACCGAAAGCGGGCGGAATGGATTTGCCTTGTCAGTTCGCCGTGGGCATGGTTGCACTGGTTCTCCAAAAAACCGCGCAAGGGTTCGATGCTGTCTCGAAATGGTTCAGCCAGTTCCGATTTGAGTTGGTCGAAACCCAGCAGATAAACATCAAAATCCCTAGGTTGGCTGGTGATTTGCCCTAGCCAAGCAAAGCGGGGGGCGAAGCGTTGAACGGTGCGGTCAGGAAATACGCCTTTGATCTGTCCTAGGGCGGAACGGGTGCGGCGCACGGCAATGCGAAAGTCATGCAAACATTCCGTGTCTTCATTTTGCAAAACCCCGATCTCGTTGGCGGTCAACTCATCCAATAAGCGCAGTAAGATGGCTTTGGTGGCTGCATCGCCCCGTTGAGTGGGTTCTGGCGCAGCCGGTGCGTCGGGTGGCTCATATCCGCTTGCAGTGGATTCGACAAAATTGTCATCGCTCATGGCTAGAAGTTTTCCTCAAGCTGTCCTAAGTTTAGCGTGGATTCTGGCATATTTTCCGGCTAGTTTGAAAAGGATGCACACATTATTTTTTTGCACCATGGGAACTTATTGCAAAATCCCACTTGAACCAAATGCAGCCAGGCCCCATTATTGCGCACATTAATGGATTTGGTGTGTCCGTTTTGGCAAGAACTTTGCCGTCTATTTTAATTCACTGATGTTACGCACCGACACCAAGGCTCCTTCATTTTCTAGCATGACGGGGAGCGCCAAAGCCTGTCCCCTGAGCGAAGTCGAAGGGCCTGCTTTGACGCTCCAAATATTAGGGCGCTGCGTAACATCAGGTATTTCACACTCTATAGCAAAGCCACCGCTTGCCCAAATCCGTGCCGCAGTGAGCTTGGCTTTTCGATGAATCAGGGCCATACAGTTCAATAACTAATGAAACATTCACTTTATCAATCCGACATCTCGACCCATTCCCATCAGCATCTGCTGGAAAAATTTTCCACTGGATTCAATAAGGAAGAGGTGGAGCGTTTGGATATTGCCTTGCGCTTTGCGGAAGAAGGTCGCGATCAAGATGCTTTGTCCCGTCCACGCGGCATTGATGTCGCCTACACCTTGCATGCACTGAGTGTGGATGCCTCGACCTTGCAAGCGGCGTTACTCAGCGACCCGTGGCTGCGTGAGAACAACAAAGAAGCCGTCATTGCTTCCTATTTTGGTGAGGAAGTCCTCAAAATGGTGCGCGGGGTCAATTGGCTCAACACCTTCAATGACTTTTATCGCGACATTCAGGAACCCACGCAAGCGGAGTTGTTACGCCGGATGCTGCTGGCGGTGGTGGATGATGTACGCGCGGTGCTGATCAAACTGGCTTACCGCTTGCAGCGGCTCAGGATGCTCAAGCAGGAAGACGAGTCATTCCGCTATAAAGTCGCCCGTGAGACCTTGGATATTTTCGCGCCCTTGGCCAATCGCCTGGGCATCGGGCAATTGAAGTGGGAGTTGGAAGATTTGGCTTTCCGTTATCTGGAGCCTGCGGAATACAAGAATTTAGCCAAGTCAATGGATGCCAAACGGGCGGAGCGCGAGCGTTACATCCATACCTTCATCAAGCAACTTGAGGAGGAGTTGCGCGAAAATGGGGTTCAGGCCAAGGTTTATGGACGGCCCAAGCATCTTTACAGCATTTGGAAAAAGATGAAGCGCAAGCAACTGAGCTTAGATGATCTCTACGATCTGCTGGCGGTGCGCGTGATGGTGGAAAAGCCCGGCGATTGTTACGCCGTGTTGGGCTTGGTGCATGGTTTGTGGTTGCATATCCCCAAGGAGTTTGACGATTACATCGCCAACCCCAAGGACAACGGCTACCAGTCGCTGCATACCGTGGTGGTGGGTCCGGAAGGCAAACCAGTGGAAATTCAAATCAGAACCAAGGAAATGCATGCATTTGCCGAGTTTGGTGTCGCTGCCCATTGGCGTTACAAGGAAGGCGGCAAGCATGACGAAGCCTTGGATCGTAGCATCAACTCTTTGCGGCGGATTTTGGAGAGCAAGGAGGATGATCGGGAATTGCTGGATGATTTCCGTTCTGAGTTGTTCGCCGACCAGATTTTCGTATTGACCCCGATGGGCCAAGTCGTGCGCTTGAAAAAAGGCTCGACGCCGGTGGATTTTGCCTATGCCATTCATACCGAGGTGGGTCATCGTTGTCGCGGTGCCAAGGTGAACGGGCGCATCGTCCCCCTGACCTATCAACTGAAGTCTGCCGAGAAAGTGGAAATCCTGACCGCCAAGCAAGGCTCGCCCAGCCTAGGTTGGCTGGACCCGCATATGGGCTATATTGCCACCTCCCATGCCCGTAGCAAGATCAAAGCATGGTTTAAGCAACTGGATCACGAAAAGCATCTTCGGGCCGGCAAGGCGACCTTGGAGCGGGAGCGTCATAAACTCGGAATGCCAAGCTTGAAGGAAGCGGAGATGGAGGATTTGGTCCGCCATTTCCATTTGCCAAGGGTTGACGATCTATTATTGGCTATCGGGCGTGGCGACATCACCCCCGCTCAATTGGCCTCGACCTTGAAAGTGCCGGGTTTCCACCCCCTACCCGTGCCAGCAGCCCCGAAACCCGAGCCAGTGGCGGAGACCAGTGCGGAAAAGGTGACGGTGCAAGGCATCCGCAACATGATGATGCATTTTGCCCATTGCTGCAATCCTACGCCGGGAACTCCGATTGTGGGTTATGTCACCTTGGGCCATGGGGTCGCCATTCACGCCCAAGATTGCGCCAACGTCATCCAACTGCCTTCGCATAAGCTAGGCCGGTTGATTGATGTGGATTGGGGGGAAGACCAAGAATCCTTCCCGGTGGAAATTGAAGTTATCGCCATTGACCGCAAGGGCTTATTGAAAGACGTGGCCCAAGTTTTGTCACATGAACACATTAACATATTGAAGACCAATACCCACACCAACACGCAAAACCAATCGGTGTCGATGGACATCACCATCGAAATCCAAGACCTAGGCCAGCTTAGCCAAGCCTTGGACAAGATAGGCGAAATCCATAATGTGATGAAGGCGAGGAAGACGGGGGGGTGAGTTTAGTCAAATGAATACAGCAATTTTACCTAATTATCCATTAACCCATGCAAAACCCATCATCTTGGCAAAATTTCGAGCCGTATTAGATGACTTATACGGCAACCGCATTGAGCGAGTGGTGTTGTATGGTTCAAGGGCGAGGGGCGATGCGAGGCCCGATTCCGACTATGACATAGCTGTGTTTTTGCACGATTTGGATGACCGTTGGGCCGAGGTCGAAAAAATTGCCTATGCCGCCTCCGATATTCTTGCCGAGACCGGTGCGTTGATTCACGCCATGCCTTACCGGGCGGGTTCATATCGGGAACGTACCCCGCTGATGCACGAAGTCCGCCGGGAAGGGGTGGAACTATGAAAGAGGAAACATCCTCAAGGCGGTCGCCGATTACGAAACTGGCCCGGATTCTGACATACCGATTGAGCGTTCTAAGGAAGTCATCGAAACTGAGGAGCGTTTTGTTGCTTGCATAGCCGAGTTATATTGGGGGGTTTAGCGGTGTAGTCAAAGCAAGCTTTGACGCTCCAATCCCCAGTCAATGTTTATCTCAGCTTTTGACAATGTTGATGTCTAGGCTCCCTAAGCTCTTCAGGGGGGCGACGGACAAAGTTTTGCCGCCCCTAACTTTGTCAGGGGCTTCCTAACTTTGTCGGGGGACTTCCTGACTTTGCCAAGAACACGCTTGGATCATTCCATCGCCCCCCTGCGAAACTTAAGCGGCCGCTTATCTTTTTCCAGCGGCCCCCGGCTAAGTCAAGAACCCGATAATTTTTCTCAGGGGTCCGACAAACTGATCCAGTGCGCCCCTTTCTTGGCTAGGGGATGCCTAAACAGGTTCAGGGCATCCCAGCAGCAATTCTCAGTTTGAGCTAAGTGTATGTTGTAGGCACGTCATTTTGGCAGGGATGCCAAAATCCAGCGTCCAAGGATGGCAAACTTTGGCTTAATTCGATCCCTAAACCAAGCGCTTGTACAGACGTGAAATTACCGTCCATGCAAAAACAGCTTGACAAAAAAGGATTTAGTAATAATATTCAAATATCTCTAGTCCCCCCCGGAATTTTCTGTCAACCGACTGAAAGATTCTATCAATCCTAACTCGCTAAAGGCAAAGCTGTGAGTACCTCGTATTTTCCCTCTAACGAAGCCGCCCGTCTGGCTTAGGTGATCAATTACCGTGACAAGATCGCCGTCCATGGCCCGACTGTGGGCTTGGGTGCGGAGGAGATCGCCAACACGCAACGCGATCTTGACTTTTACATATGGATGCACCGGGACCGCTACCCCGCCAGCCAAGCCGACGCCAAGGCCGACACCGCTTACCGGGTGTTCATGGACTCCGGCACGGGCGTGGTGCCGCAACCGCCGCCTGCCCACACGCCTATCCCCGACCCTCCGCCCGTGCCGCTGCCGGGGATTCTAACCCGGCTGTTCGCGCAAGTCGCCCGCGTTAAGAATGGGCTGGGCTTCAACGATTATATCGGCAATGAGCTAGGTGTCATCAGCAACCCGGACACGACCGACTATCCTTGGCCGGATTTTTCCCTAGACTACGAGCATGGGCCGGACCTCCATCGGGTGCGGATCAGTTTCGTCAAGCACGGGCATGATGGTGTGTGGATCGAAAGTCGCATCAACGGCGGCGAATGGGTGGCCTTGGGCGCGGACAATGCCAAGCCGCATTATGACACCCGCCCACTGCTCGACCCGGCCCTCCCCGAAGTGCGCGAATACCGTTTGCGCTGGTGGGACAAGGGTGAGCCAAATGGCGAATTCAGCCCCCCGCAGAAGATTGTGGTGGGGGGGTGATATTCCTCCCACGTTGACATCGTTCCCACGGTCTCCGCTCATCGTTATACACATGTTCCGCCGAGGCATAGTGCCGTCATACCGGCATGGATGCCGGTATCCAGGCCATGGACGGTAACTTGAAGCTTATATACAGCGTTTTCAATATCAATTGATTACTTTATTTGATCCGTAGGAGCGGGCCATGCCCGCGATTGTTTGGGCCAAGTCTTCAAAAATAGGCTATTTATCGCGGGC
>CAIWDB010000273.1 GCA_903911305.1 uncultured Methylococcaceae bacterium
CGTCAATGAGGCTAATAAGGCTGCGAAAATCCAACCCACGGAGCGGAAGAGCAAAGGGCCAATGGATGATCTGGGTTCGGTGACGGACTTAACCGCCACAGACCAACTGCCGCCCGGTATTGCCACATCCATGACGATTGCGTTTGGATCGTCGAACAAAAGGTTTGGGCCGAGAATTGTGCCCATATTCGCTCCGTCATGGCCTTGTGCGCGCAATGCATAGGTGAAGTCACCTGTGGTTTGGGTGATTCCTGCTTTGGAGAATAGGGAGGCATCATTGACGAGGGTGCTTAAAATCCCCCAAAATTGTCCTTCTTCGAACATGGGTACAAAATAAGTCAAACCCCGCGCAGTTTGGTTCGGTGGCACAAGCACGGGGGTTCGTGTATCTACGCTATGCTGAATGATGGGCCATAGGGTTGGATGACTGCCATAGTCGTAATCGACGGTTTGACCCTTATCATTGCTAGGGTAAACAAAGGCAATTCGATAGGCTTTGGCAACGGCAAAACCTTGCACATGGCGACTGATCCTGAGCGTTTCTGTGAAGAGTTTGCCCATTTCAGGGAGATTGGACAGTTCTTGACGAATTTCCCGATTTTCAGCAATGCCGTTGGATAAATAGATGACCGCATTGAGTTCTGCTTGTAAGCGTGCAACTACGGCTTCAGCTTGCTTGACATTCTTATCCCTTATTTCAACGGATTGTTGTTGGCGATATTCGAATAGCACACCTTCCACGCCGGAGCCGATTGCCAAAAACAGCAATAGACAGAGAATGGCAGACAGAAGGTGCTTTGATTTGGCGGAGGTGATCGTCTGATTTTCCCCTGCCATAGCTTGTGGTTTGATCATGGGTGTTAGATTTTTCTCGCCAGTGCCAGTGCCAGTGGATTGATGTGCCGTTGTCCTCGGATTTTGGAAACTTCCATTATCGCATCATGATAAAAAAGGCCGCGTCACCACGCTGGATGTTAAGCAAAAGTTCACGCCCCCCGGCAATGGCGCGTTTCATATCATCCAGCGATGCGATGGGTTGGCGGTTCACGCTGACGATGATGTCGCCGGGTCTTAGGCCGGCTTGAAAAGCATAAGACCCAGTGTGGATTTTTTCAATCTTTACACCCTCGGCCGGGTCGTTAGACGTTGTGTTACCCAACAACATGCCCGCCAGTTTTTGGTGGATTTTTTGACCATCTTCTTGAGCGATTTTAGGTGTGCCGATTTCAGCGCTGACGGTTTCAGTTTCACCATGTCGCAAAATTTCAAGTTTAACCTCTTCGCCTATGGGTAACAAGCCAATTTGGTTGCGAATTTCTTGGCTACTTTTAATGCGTTTGTCGTTGATGCTGAGTACGATGTCGCCCGGTTCAAGCCCTGCCTTGGCGGCTGGGGATTTGGGCTGGACGTTGGTGATGACCGCTCCTTGGGTTTGTTCCAAACCAAACGCTTGGGCGAGTTCCGGGTTCAGGTCTTGTATGCCGATGCCCAATTGTCCACGTTTCACAGACCCATGTTCCACCAGGGTGTTTTTGATGTTGGTCACCATGTTAGAAGGGATGGCAAAGCCAATCCCGACATTGCCGCCGTTAGGCGCCAAGATGGCGGTATTAATGCCGATCAATTCACCATTCAGGTTGACCAGTGCGCCGCCGGAATTGCCCGGGTTGATGGACGCATCCGTTTGGATGAAGTCTTCGTAACCCTCAATGCCCAAACCGGAGCGACCTAACGCACTGACTATGCCGGAGGTGACGGTTTGCCCAAGGCCGAAGGGGTTGCCAATGGCGACGACAAAATCACCCACTTGCAAGTGTGAGGAATCGGCCACTGGAAGTTCAGTGAGATTCTTGGGTTCCACTTTGATGACGGCAACATCCGACTCGGGATCGGACCCGAGGAGTTTGGCGGTCAATTGGCGGGAATCGCTCAACGTCACTTGAATTTGATCTGCCTTGTCAATGACATGGTTGTTGGTGATGATGTAACCGTTTTTGGCATCGACGATGACACCGGACCCAAGGCTGGACGTTTCCCGATGGCGGGGCATATTGGGTATCTCAAAAAAACGCCGAAACACCGGGTCGCGCATCAGTGGGTGTTCCGCGACTTCGATTTTGGTTTTGGTTGAAATATTGACCACGGCCGGCATCGCTTTTTTTAGCATCGGGGCTAGTGAGGGCAGGGCCTGCCCCTCAACACTTAGGGGCCATGTTGCCCTGGCTGGTTGACCGAATGCAAGGATGGCGATTGACAACAGAAAAGCCGGAAAAAGTCTCCACGTTAACATTGTTCGATACCTAGACTGATTGTATGAAACGGTGGTTGCCGCAACTAACAAATTATGCGGTTGTCTGAAAGTATAAAATAAGGGTTGTTACGGAAGAATTAAAGGGGCTAGGAATGCCTAATTATGGGATTCCTTTTCAATGCGCCAAGGTTATTGATGTTAGGCAGCGAAAGTAACTTGTTTTCAAGCATCAAGCTTATGGTTGCGGCACTAAACTTGCCAGTATGGTTTGTCTGTCAAGCCAGGGTGGCCTTCAACACAATACAGCGTCAAAAGCCCCCTGACGGATCAGGTGCATTACTTGATCTTGCCTTCTTTGTACATGACATGCTTGCGGACGACCGGATCGTATTTTTTCATTTCCAACTTTTCCGGTTTGGTGCGTTTGTTCTTGGTGGTCGTGTAGAAGTGACCGGTGCCCGCACTGGAAATCATCTTGATTTTATCGCGCATGGTGTTGTCTCCTGTTCGATTAAAGTTTGCCGCCGCGTTTACGGATATCAATCAAAACGGCATCAATGCCTTTCTTGTCGATGGTGCGCAAGCCATGGCAGGAGACACGCAGACTGATCCAGCGTTTCTCGCTTTCCACCCAGAAGCGGCGCTCATGTAAATTAGGATTGAATATTCTTTTGGTTTTGTTGTTAGCGTGCGAAACATTATTGCCTACAATACGTCGCTTGCCTGTTACCTGGCATTCTTTGGACATGGTTAACCTCGGTTGCTTGTGCCGCTCGGCAGGGTTCATCAAACCAACCTTTATAATAGATTTCCTGATTTAATGTCAAGGTCTAGATGATGCGAAATTTATGAATAGGCCATGAAAGAAGTTTCTGCCAAGGCAATTCGCCATTAAGCCTTGTCATTACCAGGCTTGTGTATGAAGATGTTGGCGTACATAGGCGATCCAAATGGGCGGCTTACAATTTACGCCCACAATCAGCATACGTTTATAACTTCAGGAATACCCAACTATGAGTCTCAAACTGGGCGTTGTCATGGACCCGATCAGCGCCATCAATATCAAAAAGGACACGAGTTTTGCCATGCTGTTGGAGGCGCAGGCGCGGGGCTATGAGCTTTGGTATATGGAGTTGAATGACTTGTATCTGCGAGACGGTGTCACCCATGCCCGCATGAGGAAGCTTGAGGTCGTTCGCAATCCGACGAAATGGTTTGCATATTTGGACGAATGCGATCAGCCGCTTGATGGATTGGATGTGGTGCTGATGCGCAAAGATCCGCCTTTCGACCAAGAATACATCTACGCCACCTACTTGCTGGAATCTGCCGAAAGCCGGGGTTTGTGCGTGGTCAACAAGCCGCGTTCGTTACGCGATGCCAACGAGAAGCTGTTCACGGCTTGGTTTTCCCATTGTTGCGCTCCGACCTTGGTGGCCCGCGAAGCCAGCCGGTTTCGGGCATTCCTGCAAGAACATGGTGAGATGGTGTTGAAACCTTTGGACGGCATGGGCGGTGCGTCGATATTCCGAGTGGCTGAAAATGATCCGAATCTGAGTGTCATTTTGGAAATAATGACCCAACACAACACCCGGTTTGTGATGGCACAGCGTTATTTGCCTGAAATCGTGGACGGTGACAAGCGCATCCTAGTCGTCAACGGCGAGGCGGTGCCTTATTGTTTGGCTCGCATACCGCAAAAAGGGGAAAGTCGGGGCAACCTCGCCGCCGGAGGGCGCGCCGAGGGGCGAGAACTGACTGAGCGTGACCGTTGGATAGTCGGGCAGGTGGGTCCTACTTTGCGGGAAAAGGGTTTGGTGTTTGTCGGATTGGATGTGATTGGCGATTATCTAACCGAGGTGAATGTCACTAGCCCTACCTGTGTGCAAGAGTTGGACAAGCAGTTTGGTCTAAACATCAGCGCATTGTTGTTTGACCATGTGCAGTCTGTGGTGGGCAAACCTTGTTGACGGGTAATATTGTGCCTGTCGATTGGAAAAGCCATGACCGGCTGATCATTGCGCTCATCGTAGCGGCGATTTTGCACGCCTTGGTCATTCTAGGCATTCGGTTTAAATTACCGATGCAAAAGGAAATCGACAAATCCCTTGATGTCGTCTTGGTCGTAAAGCCAGCTTTGAAGCAACCTATCAGAGCCGAATTCTTAGCGTCGGAACCTCACAAAGGCGCAGGGGAGTCCACCAAAAAGGCGCTACCCAAGGCAATCCCTAACCTTGTTCCAATGGTTCAGCCGGAAAAAATAGTCCCAAAATTGGCCCCGCCCCCCCGTCGGGTGGCCGAAATAGAGCCTCTACGCCCGCCGAAATCAGAGCCAATGGCGATGCCAGAACCTGAATCGGAGCCAGCATCTGTTGAACAGCCTTCGTCAGGGGAAAGGCCGATCCCATCTAAATCACAGGCAGTTAAACAAAAGGCGGTCAAACAGCAAAAGCAAGTGGTGGAGAAACCGGAGATAGAGGAAAGCCCCGTTCAGGATGATATGCCAGCCAAGGACTTCGAGAGCGAGCCTAGGCAAGTCATGACACAAGCTCGTTCGGAAAAGAAAATTGCTGCCAGCGGGGGAAAGATAGGCATGTCCGAACCTGCGTCCCAACCCAAGCATTTGTCCGCCGATATTCTCAGCCAGCAAATCGCAGAGGTCACTTCTGAATTTAACAAGTCACGGGAAGATCAAGCCAAGCAGCAACGAATGGTCTATATAAATTCGGTGAATGCCCACAAGTATAATGCGGCGGCTTATGAGTCCGATTGGCAGGACAAAGTGGAACGGATTGGCAATCTCAATTACCCGGAGGAGGCGCGAAAGCAAAACCTTACCGGAAGTTTGCTGATGGCCGTTGGCATCAATGCCGATGGAAGCATTTACAGTATCAAGGTGCGACAATCGTCGGGTGAGCCGGCCCTTGACGAGGCTGCTGAAAATATTGTCAGGATGGCAGCACCCTTCGCGGCATTCCCGCCCGAGTTGAGAGAGGAGGCCGATGTCTTGGTAATTACCCGTACTTGGCGATTTTCAGTCGGAAATCGAGTGGATACTAGCCGTTAAAATTAATTTGTACTTGCAGGCTTTGCCCTATAGCCTGATACTAACACTCATGATCGAACAAACTGACAATCTGACCAATCATTTCCTCATTGCCATGCCTGGTTTGGCAGACCCGTTTTTTGCGAAGACGGTAACCTACCTTTGCCAGCACAGTCGTGAAGGGGCGTTGGGGATTATTATCAACCGTCCGTCCGACCTGACGCTAGGGGACATTATGCAGCAGATGGACATTGACATTACCGAGGCCGAAGTGGGGCGGATGCCGATATATTATGGCGGGCCAGTGCAACCGGAGCGCGGTTTTGTGCTGCACGAACCATTTGGTCAATGGGACTCGACGCTGCGCGTCGCGCCAACCATTTCGTTGACCACTTCGCGAGACATCCTTGAAGCCATCAGCGTCGGAGAGGGTCCACGCAACGCCTTGGTGGCCTTGGGTTATGCCGGTTGGGGGCAAGGGCAATTGGAGCGAGAAATGGTCGACAATGCATGGTTAAGCGCCCCTGCCGACAAATCCATCCTATTTGATGTTGTTTCAGCCCAGCGGTGGAAGGCGGCGGCGGAATTGATGGGTATCGACATTTCCCTGCTGACCTCAAAGGCGGGGCATGGATGAGTGCTTGCACCTTCACTCATTCTTTAAATGCGCGAGATGGTAACAGTTGCGGCCCGATTGTTTTGACTTGTTCAGGCAATCTTCCGCCAGTTTTAGTAACATTTCGATGTTCGCTCCACGCACGGGGATGGCGCTGGCAACACCTAAGCTGATGGTGAGGTGGCTGGCAACTTCGCTTTTGGGGTGGGGAATTCCTAAGTTTTCGACTCCCAAACGGACCAATTCGGCAACGTGGGCCGCGCCTTCGGGTTGAGTGGCGGGCAATAATGCGATAAACCTTTCGTCGCTGAACCTGGCCACTACATCGGAAATGCGGCGGATTCCCTGGCGAATGACTTGGGAAGTGGCTTTGATGGTCTCGTCACCCCTGATCTGCCCGAAATGTTCATTAAAAGCGCTTAATTGGTCCAAATTCATCATCAGTAAGGAAATCGGAGTGTTTTGCCGGGATGACAAACTCCACAGTTCTTCACAGCGTTCCTCAAAGGCGTAGCGGTTGACTAGGCCAGTCAGGAAGTCGCGGTTGGAGATTTTCGACATTTCCAAGTAAAGTTCATCCATCTTCGCTTCGCTGGCACGCAACGCAGTGCTTGCCTTGTCCCTTTCTTTCTTGTTGATATAGGCATAAGAGTGAAATCGCACCTTGGCGAGCAATTCCGTCTTGTCGGGCAATTTGACCAAGAAATCGTCGGCGCCCGCTGCAAAAGCCTGCATCTTGACTTGCGCTTTTGCTGAACCGGAGAGCATGATCACGGGTTTGTCACGGGTTCGCGGGTGGGCGCGGAAAAATCGGCACAGGGTGAACCCGTCCATCTCCGGCATCACCACATCAAGCAGAATGACTGTGGGGTCGACTCTTTCGGCCATCTCAAGTGACTTGAATGGGTCGGCGCAAAAATGCATGCCGATGTCGCCCTCGTCACCGAGCATACGCTGTATGGAATCGGCGATGAATGGCCGGTCATCCACCAGCAGGATCACAACAGGAGGCTTGATTAATGTTTGCAGGGTTTCGTCGAGAAGGATCAATTCGCTGTTCATGCTTTTCATCCTTTTATCGGACCGATTGATCGAGATTTCGCATAGGACATCAATTCCTCGGCAATCTCTGCTGGCGACAGAACCAGCTTGGCCGCACCCAATTCTATCGCCGCCTTGGGCATTCCGTAAACAGCGCAACTATCCTTGTCTTGGGCGATGGTGTGCCAACCGGCCTGATACAACTTAAGCAGGCCCGATGCGCCGTCTCTGCCCATGCCGGTCAATAAGATGGCGACCGAGGGTTGCGGCCAGTTTTGCGCAATGCTTTCAAAAAAGACATCGGCCGATGGGCGGTAAGGATTTTCCAAAGGCTCGGCTGTATAAGCGATGGCACGTTCAGAAGTGAGCACCATGTGGTCGTTTGTGCTGGCTAATAAAACATGGCCGGCCAGCGGCCTTTCCCCGTTACGGGCTATATCAACGGGCAACTTGCAGTTTTGCCCCAGCCAGCGGGCTATGCCATCGGCGAATTGTTGGTCTACATGTTGCACGATGAGGATGGAGGCCGGAAAATTTTTTGGCAAGGCGGACAGAATGGCGGCAATGGTTTTTGGACCCCCTGTCGATGCACCAACGACTACCAAAAACGGTAGACGTTGTTCTTTTTTAACCGATACGGGGATGCGGTTTCCAACTCCTTTTGTGGAGGATGCCGCAATGCGTTTTCCGATGGATTCAACTTTTCTTAGCAATTCATACGAGCCCCTCTCGGTTCCGGGCATTGGGACGTTGACCACATCCAAAGCACCAGCGCCCATGACCTCGAAAACCTCGGAAATCTGTCTTTCGTAATCAACCGCCACCACTAAAATGGCACAAGGTGACTGTTTCATGATGCGTAGCGTGCAATCCACCGCATCCGCCAGCGGCATCAACAAGCCCATTAATAATAGGTCGGGTTTGTCTTCGACACACATGCTCACAGCATCGGCGGCGTATTTAGCGACCCATGACAACTTATAGTTGGGTGAGCGAGACAAAACCGTGCGTAGGGTTTCGACTGCCGAGAGTGGGGCATTGGCGATGGCAATGCGCATATCTACGCTTCCCCGATTAAGCTGCTGACTACTTCAAGCAAAGTTTCGTCGTTAAAGTTGCCTTTGGTTAGATAATAATCAGCCCCGGCATCCAGCCCCCGCAAACGGTCTTCCTCCCTGTCTTTGTAGGACATGATCACGACGGGTATGGTTTTCAAAGCTGCATTTTTTTTGATTTTTGACACCAGTTCGATGCCGTTCATCCTTGGCATGTCCACGTCGGTGATGACCAGGTCGAATGCGCCGCCTTTTGACGCATTCCAGCCGTCCATTCCATCGACCGCCACTTCTACGCGATAGCCTTTGTTTTCGAGCAATTTACGCTCCACTTCCCGGACTGTAAAGGAGTCATCCACCACCAAAATGCGTTTGCCCTGTTTGGCGTTCGTGGATACATGACCGAGTTTTCCCCGGATCAGACGGTTTCTGCCTATCAGCCGGTCTATGGATCGGGTTAAATCGTCAATATCGATTATCAGCGCCGGGGTGCCGTCTTCCAGCAAGGTTTCGGCGGCTATGTCGCGCAACTTGCCTAGGCAGGATTCCAAGGGTCTGACGACTAAATTGCTTTCGCCGACAAAGCTATCGACCGTGATGCCAAAGCGCCCATCCCGGTCACTGATCACCACCACATTGTAACGGTCGTTCGCCTCGGTCGATAAGGGTAATTCAAGCACTTGGGCTGCTGCCACTACACCAACGGGTTTGCCGTTGAAA
This sequence comes from uncultured Methylococcaceae bacterium, assembly GCA_903911305.1. Classification (GTDB taxonomy): domain Bacteria; phylum Pseudomonadota; class Gammaproteobacteria; order Methylococcales; family Methylococcaceae; genus Methylumidiphilus. The sequence goes on from CAIWDB010000273.1 coordinate 8,730, forward strand.
TAAAAAAAATCATGCCCTTGCAAAGAGGAAATTTCATGCTGTTCAAGCACAAGCACTCTTTCGACTCGTGCCAGCGGAAAGACGTAAGCTTCCCCGGCAATTTGAGTGACAAGTCCCCGCATGACCGATAGCGTCAGTGGCAGTTGGAGTTGAAAATGAGTGCCACGGCCAATTTCAGAATGGGTCCTAACCGAACCACGTATTTGTTGCAAGGTGTTCATGACCACGTCCAAACCAATCCCCCGCCCCGAAATCTCGGTGACTTTTTCTTTTATGGTGAACCCCGGCAAGAACAGGAAGTCGTAAAGCTCGCTAATGCTCAACCCAGATGCCACCTCTTCGGAAACCAGATTGCGTTTGACGACCGTTTTACGCAATAGTTCTGGGTCTATCCCCCGTCCGTCGTCTTCAATGGAAACAAATAACATGCCGGCTTGGTGGCGGGCCTCCAAGCGTATGATGCCTTCCTCCTGCTTGTCTGCGGTCAGCCGTTCTTCAGGAAGCTCAATGCCATGGTCGATGGCATTGCGCAATAAATGATTTAATGGCGCTTGTAATATCTCTAAAATATCCCGGTCGACCAGCGTGTTTAGGCCGGCTATGTCCAAGCGGACATGCTTTCCCAGTTCTCGTCCAATGTCCCGCACCATACGTGGGAAGCATGTCACACCCTCGGCAAAGGGGCGCATCCTGCTGGTGGTAGCCTCTTTGTAAAGCTGTCGCGACAATTGGTTGGAACGGCGCTCAAAGCCTTCCAGCAAACGCCATTGTGTGGCGATGTTGACGGCATTGTCGGCGCTCTCATGCTTGGCTATGCGCAGCATTTCAAGGTCATGCTCGTCCGTGCCGATTTCCCTTAGCCGCCGCTCCAATGCTTCCAGGCGGCCGGTTAATTGATTTTGTCGACGGACAATCCGAAGCAAGGTATGCACGAAAGGAGTCAGTCGGCGCGATTCGACCAAAAACTCAGCGGCAAGCCCAATCAAACGATCCAGAAGTTCGGCGTTGATCCGCAACGCCTTTTCTTCGACTACTTCCACGGTCGCTGGCTCTGTTTGCAGCTCGGGCGTGAGTGCATTTTCGGCGGTGGGTTGGTCGTTGGTGGGCGGTTTATCCTGTTCCATGCTCATGGCGCCACGGATAGAGGTGGCCAATTCGCTATAAGTATTGGTGTTCTCTGCTATCCAACCCGCAATTTTTGTTTCATCCAACAGCGCAATGCGTGCTAAATGATCCGCCCCTTTCAGCAAAACGTCAAAATGCGGGCGTTTTAGTTTTAAACCTTTCTGAGCGGCTGAAAAACAATCCTCCATGGCATGTGCCAGTACGACGGCGTTGGGGAGGTTGACGATGCGAGCCGCACCCTTAATCGAATGGGACGACCGCATTAATGATTGGAGTAACTTAGGATTGACACTGTCCCTTTCCAATTCCAGCAAACCTTTAATGATGTCAGCCGTTTGATTTTCCACTTCGACGCGGAAAAGTTCCACCATGGAAAGCTCGGCTTGGCTCATCTGAGATTGTTCTCCATGGCTTTGTACATGGCTACGTCGTCGAGTAGTCCAATACTTCTGTGGCCGTCCCGCAAAATCCCCCGTATGAATTTAGCCAAGTTGCGAGACAAAGAGGCTGGGACAGGAAGAATGTCTTCTGGTGCATGGCGGAGGGTGCCGAGTACCTCGTCAACCAACAGTGCAAACCGATTTTCATTGTAGCCTACAACCACCATTCGCGGAAACACCCGGCGCATTTCTTCTGGCTCGTAGTGTGAGCCTTCAATACCCAGCAACTCAGCCATGGAAAAACAAAGTCGCAATTGACCGTGAATGTTGACGATGCCCCTGAGTACGATGGAGGCGTAATGAGGCAGTCGATGAATCATTTCGGGTTGGCAAATCTCGTCAATCAGGCTGATGGGCAGAGAGAGTGCCTCTCCTTTGACGCGAAACACCAGTGCAGAAGAATGAGCCAATTCATGCCGTGCAATGGGAGGTTCGGCAAAATGGCGGTGCCAATCTTCAAGATAATTTGGCGGCAAGGAACGGGATTCAAATATCTTCCGGGCTGCCGCCGTGAACACTGGGCAGTTGCGGCAATGAACCGTCTCTTGCAGTTTTGGGCAACGGTTGGCCGCGTGGCTCCAAACCCCAATGCGATTCCAGCAATCGTCTATTATAGCCATTGCGCCTGAATTTATTTGCATATCAGTCCCTTGTAAACTTTTCTTCGGCACGTCGCGCTCGCTGACGGAACAAATCGGCAGACTTTGCATCACCGCGCCACGCTGCGGCCAAAGCAAGGTGCGCAAGGGCATCGACATGTTCAGGTTCCAAATAAACTGCCTTTTGCAGGCAACGTTCGGATTCAGCAGCAAGCCCTTGCGTCTCTAGCAACAATCCAAGCAAATAATAGGCTTCTGCCCGGGGGGGGTGTGAATCTAACACCATTTCACAGAGTTTTCGTGCTTCATCCGTTTTGCCCTTGTCGGCCAATTCAAAGGCCAATGCCAAGGGGTCGGACTTGGCAGTGGTTACCGCCGGGCGGAGCTCGGCGGGTTTCCGCGATGGCTTGAGGGGTGAACGGACGGCAAGCCCGGCAAGCCCGGCAGACTGTTGCCTTGATGCTCGATGCTGTGCGGAACCCAATGGATGGATGGTGGCCTTATGGCCGGCATGTTGGTTTTTGCGGTAGGCAAAACCAAACGGGTAGCGGACGGGTGTGTAGCCTTTATTGATCGGCTGGAGGGATTCCGCATGGCCGACAAATAAAATCCCCGAGGGGTCGAGCAATCTGTCGATTACCGCCATCGCTTTATCCTGCTGCGGTGGGGCCAGATAAATCATCAGGTTGCGAAAAAAAACCGCATGATACGGGCCTTTTCCGATGAAAAATCCAGGGGACAAAATATTGCCGTGGGCAAATGCCACAGTACGGCGGATTTTTTCGTCGAGGACATAGCCATCCTCTGTCAGACGGAAATAGCGGTCGCGAAAGCCGATGTCCCGGCTACGGAACGAATTGGCACGGTAAATCGCCCGGCGGGCTTTTTCCAAGGCAATTTTGCTGATGTCAACGGCATCAATCTTAAGTTGTTCCGGGGACAGGCCGATGTCTAGCAATGCCATGGCAATCGTATAAGGCTCCTCGCCAGTGGAGCAGGGAATGCTTAATATCTTGATCGGACCAAATGGCTTGGTCGGTAGCCATTCTTCCTTGACATACTGTTGCAATGCGTTAAAGGGCTTTTCATCCCGAAAAAACCATGTCTCCGGCACTACAATGTATTCGACCAACTCCTCCAGTTCCATGGGCGAGTTGCGCAGCAATTCAAGGTAACTCGCCTCATCTTCCATGCCTGATTGGGCCATGCGCTCCTTCAAACCCCGGGTCAAGCAAGAATTGCCGACGGTATCCAAATCTATGCCGATGGTCGCTTTGACAAGCTGTTGGGTTTGCTGAATTATCCGCATGACTTAAGGCTCTGTTCCTTCCAATTCCAAGAGGGCGAGGGACTCCCCCGTCAATAGTTTGTGGGCATTGATAATTTGTAAGATTTCGCCTTCATGCATGGCTAACATTCCCAGGTAGGGGGCGTTGCAGTTCCAGATTTCGGTGGCCCGCAAGGTTTCAGGAAGGATTTTGACCGTCCCGGTCACGCCTTCTGCCATCAGCCCCATTAGTTTATCGGCGCCATCCTTTCGTCGCAGGGTTGTCAGTAGAATGCGAGTGCTGACAAGCATTTGACAGGGTTTTCCAGTCAGCATTGAGTTGATGTCTACGACCAATACCGGGTTGCCTCGATAATTCATCAGGCCGGCCACCCATAGTGGCGTTTGCGGCACATGTTTAAGTGTGAGCAAGGGAAGTACTTCGACCAGATCTGCGACAGGCATGGCATAGCGTTCGTCGCCGACTGAAAAAACCACCGCATGCAAAGGCTTGTTGGTGTCGGCGAGCATAGGGGCGGGTGTCAACCCAATGCCTTGACGACTTGTTGCACGTCGTTTGACGCATCAGTGAGTATCAGCACAGTCTGACGCGAATTGCGGATTGAACGTGCCGTTTGGTGAATGCCTTCGTTGAATTGAGTCATGGCCTCGGTGATTTGCAAAGTACCTACATTTTGCGCCTTCATACCCTCAAAAATCTGATCGAAACGTGGGATGAGAGCCATGGTCTGTTCGATGGTTCCGTTCATTCTCCAGCTTATTTTGCGGACATCCTCGACGGTGAGTCCAATTTCTTTGGAAAATTTGTCCATGCCCATCACACTGATGGACACTTGAGACTGCATTTCCTTGACGATCTGGACAATATCGAAAAGTGCGACTGAGGTTTGATCGGCCAGATGCCTAATTTCTCGCGCCACCACTGCGAATCCCATCCCAAACTCACCGGCTTTTTCAGCTTCGATGGCGGCGTTTAGCGAAAGCAAGTTGGTTTGTTCTGCAATTTTTCCGATAAATCTTACCACAGAGTTGATATTGCTCGCCTTTTCATCCAGCACCCCAAGTTTGGAGGAAATCTCATTGGAAAGCCGGGCCATATGTCGCATAGTATCGTCCAATTGATCCAAACCGTCTTGGCTGTCTGAGGCATGGCTGCTGGTTTCTTGTGCCACCCGTGCAATTTGATCCATGTTTTTGCCCAACGCCTTGGCGGTGGCAGAAATTTCCTTGGCGGAGGAGACAATCCCATTGCTGGATGAGGCTTGTTCCTCGATTGTCGTCTCCATCTCGCCTATCAGGGCGGCCAGTTCGTTGGCGCTGGAGTAGGTATGCACACCCACCTGCTTTAACACAGTTAAAGACTTGTTAAAGCGTCGATACACCTGTAAATTCGCCAGTAATTGAAACACAACCGCCAAGCCAATCACAATGAGTGTCCCTTCTTTCGCGGTTTTCAACGATTGGGTGTTTCCTTCGCTGGCTAACCGCCCCCCCTCGGCATTGAATTTGATCAATGAATCCAATGCATTAATGACACCGTTCTTTACGCCTCGTGTGTTGCGTCTCCACTCTGCCAGAGCTTCTTCCCTTTTTCCCTCCTTGGCTAAGGCCAAGATTTCCCTGGAAATGTTCATGTACTCGTCAAGAATTCGTTTGCTTTTATCAAACAATATCCGTTCATCTTGGGTAGTTATCAGCGAAGCGTAACGTGTTTCGCTTTCCCGGTATGCCTGCAAACGTAATTTTAGTTGCTCCTCGGTGTAGGCGATTTCCGCTGCGTCGGTGGCATTGACACGTAGCAATAGGGCAACCCGGTAATTGTGGAACGAAGCTTTCATTTCCGATGAAGCGATGGTTGCGGGCATCCATTTGGATTGAAGTTCCATGGCCGGTTTGTTGATAATTTCGAACTGGGATACCGAATACCACCCCATTATCAACATAATTATCACAAATGAGGCAAAAGACAGGATAAGCCAAGTAGAAAATTTAAGAGTTGCAAATAAATTCATCGTTTAAGTTCCGTCATGGTGGGCTCACTGTGCGTGTGCATCATTCGGCAGTTGCCGCGGTTGCCATCCGGCGCAGTGATTCTTGCGGTTAAACGCCGTTTTCACGGTTTATCCCAATGCCTTGACTACCCGTTGCACATCTTGCGATGCCTCGGTCAGCAACGTCACCGTCTTGCGCGAATTGCGGATTGATTCGGCGGTCTGGTGTATCCCCTCGCTAAACTGGGACATTGATTCGGTGATTTGCTCCGTGCCGATATTTTGCGCCTGCATCCCCTCAAAAATCCGCTCGAAGCGTGGGCTAAGGGTCTTTGTCTGCTCTATGACCTCAGTGATTTGATGGCCGATTTTGCGGACTTCCGCCACATTGCGGCGGATTTCCTCGGCAAATTTGTCCATTCCCATGACGCTGACTGCGACTTGCGACTGCATTTCCTTGAGTATCTGCTCAATGTCGAAAGTGGCTATCGAGGTTTGGTCGGATAGGCGACGGATCTCAGAAGCCACCACGGAGAACCCCAAACCGTATTCGCCGGCCTTTTCCGCCTCGATGGCAGCGTTCAGTGAGAGAAGGTTGGTTTGGTCGGCGATTTTGATGATCAAGTTCACCACAGAGTTGATGTTCCCAGCCTTATCGTTGAGAACCGCTAGTTTGGTGGAGATAGCGTTGGATGCCTCGACCATTTTGTGCATCGTTTCGTCTAGTTGGGCCAATCCCTGTTGGCTTTGCTCCGCCCTATGACTGGTTTCGTCAGCAATGTGTGCGATTTCATTCATATTGCTGCTCAATTCCCTTGCCGTGGCGGAAATTTCCTTGGCAGAGGCGACAATCTCATTGCTGGAAGCGGCCTGCTGTTCGATGGTTGCCTCTTGCTCGTGGATGACGGCGGCCAATTCGTTGGAACTGGTGCAAGTATGCACACCCACCCGGTGTAGCAGGCTGACCGATCTGCTGAATATCTTAACGACATAAAAGCCCATAAACTCAAATACGGCCAACAAGGCCAGAATGACAAATGTTTTTTGACGGCCGGATTCCAGCAGCAGGGCGCTTTTACGGGCAGTGTCCTGCCCTCCTTCTACATTGAATTCGATCAACTCTTCCACGGAAGCGATGTATTCATTTTTTTTGTCTCTTAATTTTCCCCTCATGAGTGCCAAGGCTTCAGGCTTTTTATTCTCGTAGATTAGCTTAAGCATTTGTTCACTAAGACTGATATAGTCGTCAAACGTTGTCCGGTTTTTTTCAAACAAGCCCCGTTCAACTTGATTGACGATCAGGCTTTCATAAGTCGATTCGCTGGAATGGTAATATTTCAAACGGTTTTTAATCTCTTCTTCGGTGTAGGCGATTTCTGCGGGATCGTCCGCCACCAAGCGTTGTAGCACGGAGACCCGGTAACTATTGAACCAGTTCCTCATTTCGCTTGCCGCTTGGGTTGCAGGCATCCAGTTGGAATGAATATCCCGTACTTTTTTATTAATTTCTCCCTGTTGAGTGAGGGAAAAATAACTCATCACCACCATTAAAACGAAAAAGGAAGCCAAGGAAATAATAAGTTTTTGGGAAAGTTTAATTGATGCAAGCCATTTCATTGTTTTTTTCCAGGGTGATTTAAAATCATACGGCAAATCATCGCCAAGTCGTTTATTATAATGTGCTAAATTGACCTGCCCCATTTATTTTATAGATGGGGGCAAGTTCGGGAATTTAAGGGCAATGCTGTTGAATAAAGTGATAGCTGAAGTTAATGTGGGCTAGTAACCCTTTATTGCCAAGGGATAAGGCAAGTCCGTCTTCGGTATGAGATTTTGACCTAAGCCGTTAATTTAACAATATTGGGATTTAACGGGGGCAATTTCACTCCCCCCACCATCATTATCCCGGATGCAAATGCCTGTCTGAGAAATTTTCATGAACACTGCCGAGGTTCCAACCCATCGAACAAATCCTGTGACTTCGACTCGCCCGGTGACGGTCATGTTAGTTGATGACCAACTCATCGTCTGCGAAGCCGTGAGAAGAATGCTGGCTGAAGAGCCTGATATACGGTTTCACTACTGCCGCGATCCAACCGAGGCCATAGAACAGGCGAATGCCATCGGGCCGACGGTCATCCTGCAAGATTTGGAAATGCCCGAATTGGACGGATTGACGCTGATAAAATATTTCCGTGCCAACCCTTCGACACAGGAAATTCCACTAATTGTCCTATCGACTAAAGAAGAACCGACTGTCAAAGCCGAGGCTTTCTCGATTGGCGCCAATGACTATATGGTGAAATTGCCAGACCGGTTGGAAATGATCGCCCGCGTCCGTTACCACTCCAAGGGTTACATTGCCCAACTAGAGCGTAACGAGGCATATCACAAGCTTGCCGAAAGCCAGCGCCAACTTGCGGAAGAGGTGGGGGAAGCGGCCAAATATGTCTTTTCCCTGCTGCCCACCCCTGTCCGGCAAGGTCCGGTCCGGGTTGATTGGCGATTTTTGCCATCGACTCAATTAGGTGGGGATTCGTTCGGTTACCATTGGTTGGATGAAGACCATTTTGCAATTTATCTACTGGATGTCAGCGGCCACGGGGTAGGTTCTTCCTTACTGTCTGTTTCGGCATTGAACGTGTTGCGCTCGCAGACGTTACCCAACACCGACCTGAAAGACCCAGGGCAGGTGCTACAAGGTTTGAACGCGGCATTTTCGGAAGAGTTACATAACAACAAATACTTCACTATTTGGTACGGGGTTTTCCGCAAAAGTACACGGGAACTGAGCTACAGCGCCGGGGGGCATCCACCGGCCCTGCTGTTCAACGGCCCGCATCGTCAACTGTCTAGGTTGACCCAACTCAAATCCAATGGGCCGATGATTGGCATCATGCCCGATGTCCCTTATGTCACTGAGACCGTGGTGCTGGACTCGGTAGCCAAGTTGTTCGTTTTCAGCGACGGGGTTTATGAGGTCAAGCAGTCAAGCGGAGAGATGTGGGAGTTTGACGAATTCGTTGATTACATCTGCTCTACGCCTTCCGATGCGCCAGTGATGGACCAACTGCTAGTCCATATTCAAGCAATGCAAGGATGCGAACAACTGGACGATGATTTTTCCATCATGGAAATCAATTGGGGAATCGAATAGGCCAGCTTAGGAAACCTGACGGACGATTTATCAACCATACTTAATAACGAGGTTACTTTATGATCATAACCCAACGTAAAGAACAGGACATTGATATTGTCGAGATTTCCGAGCGGATGGTGATGGATAATGTGGCTGAGGTGCAATCCAGCATAAAATCCATTACCCAAGACGGCAGCGTTAAATTGATCCTGGATTTGAGTCAATTGGTCCATATTGATTCCAGCGGATGTAGTGTGCTGATCTGGGCTTTAAAGTATATTAAAACACGTGAAGGCAAAGTTGCCCTTTGCGGACTGACCAGCAACGTGCGGGCCTTGTTGGAATTGACCCGGGTAATTGAGTTATTTTCCGTGTTTGCCTCTATTGATGAGGCATTGGAAGCTTTCGCCGGCAAGTCTACCGATTCCAAAAAACAGTGATTTGAGTGTTTTAAGCGTGGGTTCTGAATATTATGTTGTTGAATCAAGCAAATTAGTTCCCTCCCCCCGACGGAATTGCCATTTAGTTAATGTTCGTAGTCCCGCCTTTAGGCGGAAGACAAGCCCGAAACGACCGGCTAAAGCCGGAACTACGAACGGTTTTGGCAGGAATAAAATCCTTAACTTATGGCAGTGAAGGTAAGTGTGGGGGCGAGTGAAATTTAGTGTATTCGCCGCCTTTTGATTGCCCCCATCCCATCCCAAAACTGTTGAAATAAGACGTCATTCCGGCATGGATCGCCGGAATCCAGATTGCATGGACGCCCTAAATCCGCGCCGTCCATGGAGCCTAGGTTCCGGCGCTCCCTGCCGGAACGACAGAGAAATCCTCAATTCAACAGCATTGCCAGTCCCCCCAATATCCCTAGCCTGCCTCATGAAGGCGCACCGCCAACACATCGCAGGGCGCATGCATAATCACACTAGATGCCGTGGAACCCAACAAAGAGCCAAAGCCATGTTTCGCGAAAGCGCCGATCACAATCAGATCAATCGCATTTTCAGAGGCAATGCGGACAATGACATCCTTAGCCTGCCCATTTTCAAACCACAGCCTTTCGTCTGGAATATTCAGGATTTCACCGAGTTCCATTAGTTTATGCAGAGCCGCGTCCAACACAATCTGATCAGGCCCGACTAGGTTGAACGGATCAAGCGCTATGGTGGCGGGGTCTAGCATGGGGACATAATCAACGACATGCAGCACGCTCAACTCGGCATCGTAGCGTTGGGCCAAATCTTTGGCTTTGGCAATGAGTTCTTGGCTGATCTCGGAAAACAAGTCGGTGGATAGCAGAATATTCTTATAGTGCTTCATGGGATTGTCTTGGCATTGGAGATTAATGGCACATTCGTTATCTTGGGAAGGAACCACCCGGCGATAGGCTTGCTTGCCGACGGCGTCTTCCAGTTTTGGCATGGTTTTCCCTAATGGGTATTGAAATTACCACAGTTGTCTGCCAAGTCCAAGAACGGCGATCAGGAACGATGGTTTTCATATCCGTGCGAAACACCAGTGACTAATCTGCAAACCTAACCTCCAAAATCGTCAGATCGTCATCCAAGCGGATGCCATTGGAAAAACATAACAGAGCCTTTTGCAATCGCGAAATTTCAATCTGGGAGCGGGGGTAATCCAGCGACTTCAGCAGATCAATCAAACCTTCTGATTTCAACATATGCCCATCGGCGTTGAGGATTTCAATCGCACCGTCGGTGAACATCAGCAGATTATCCCCGTTCACGCAAGAAAATTCACGCTCCTCGTAATCAATATCGGACAACATGCCAAACGGATAGCCCGTCGTGGTGAAATGATGGGTATTGCCATCGCGTCCGATTAAAACCAAAGGCGGTCCGCCGGCCGAGACAAATCTCACCGCCTTGCGGTTTGCGTCAATGATGCCGCAGACCGCCGTGGCAAAGCTTTCACCTTTGACGATTTTGCACAATTCCCAGTTAACCAGCTTGGCAAATTCAGGCGGGGACAATAGGTTTTGGCTGTATCGCCTCCACAAAGCGCTCAAATGCATCGTGTGGAGTGCGGCGGACACACCGTGCCCCATCACGTCAGCCAGCAAAAAACCATAGCAATCGGCATTCAGTTGGCGGAAGGCATAATAGTCCCCCCCGATCATGTCGTGAGGCAGATAGAAACTGTTGAGGCTGACGCGGCAATCTTGCGGCAGGTCACATTCCAAAGACAGCGTTTGAATCCGCTTGGCACATTCCAAGTCCAAGTAGGTCTCCGAGAAGTCACTGAAACTCTCGACCCCTCCGATCACCCTGCCTTCTTTGTCATGAATGGGGGAGACCGAAACCGCCATGGGTATGCGCCCACGATGTTTCGTGAGTCCGAAAACGATCACCGGGCAAGTGCTTGCCGTGTTGGTCACCATGGACCGGTACATAGGGCAAAACTCCTCGCCGCACAACTGGCGTCCGTCTTTGTCTTCGTGGCTGAGAATGTTCTCCCGGCAAAAATGACCAACCACTTCCTCAGCCGTCCAGCCAGTGATGCGCTCGGCGGATTTGCTCCAATAAAGAATGCGACGCTCCATATCGCATACATACAGGCCGTCATTCAAGGAATCTAGGATTACTTCAGCAATGGGTAAGTTAATCGTCTTCATCGGTTTTACGGTTTAGTAGGATTGGCATCCCGTTAGGATCAAGCTTATGCCAAAACTCAATTAAATAGAAGCACAGCCTCAAAGTGTCCAAATCCAATAGTTTGCAAGGGATGTAAAAATTATTGACAGATAGGATTTGGAGTGCAAGGCTTGCCTTGCGAGGGCATGTTAAGGCAAGGCAAGCCTTGCACTCCAACTGATTGGCAAGCCTTGCACTCCAACTGATTGGCAAGCCTTGAACTCCATGATTGGCAAGATTGCCAAGAACCTCGTCATACCGGCATGGATGCCGGTATCCATCGTCCAAGGACGGCAACTTGTAGGAACAGTCAATGCTTGAATTAAGGAATTTCCCCGATCTAGTTTGCCATCCATGGGCGATGGGTTTTGGCATCCATGCAAAAATGACGAGTCTTCTAACCCTCCCCATGGCGGGCAATGCTGTTGAATTAACTCCTCCCCCCACGGGGGGAGGCTGGGAGGCAATGCTGTTGAATTAACTCCTCCCCCCAACGGGGGGAGGCTGGGAGGCAATGCTGTTGAATTAGCGGCAGAAGTAGGCCGGAATAAGCCCGCCCCGACGGGCGTTTCCGGCAAAATGACAGGCCAAGTGCCGGAAACGGTCGTTGCACGACCTTATTCCGGCCTACAACCAACCCTTAATTCAACA
>CAIWDB010000274.1 GCA_903911305.1 uncultured Methylococcaceae bacterium
ACCCCGCATAGCTGGAACAGGTAGGTGCGCAGGTCAAAGGCCGGGGCGTTCTTCGCCCGGTCGCGATGCCGCTTGGGTTCCCTGGGCTGGCCCGCGTGCGTCGCCAGCGCCGCGAGCATCTTCTCCAACTGGCGGTCGCACTCGGCCACTTGCTGGGCGTAGGCGTCGTACAGGGCCACCGCCAGCTTGAGGGAGAACAGATGCTCCTCGCGCCAGTTGCCTTGCAGGGATTAAGGCGTGTCCGCCGCGCTGGCGCGGATGTGGCCGTTCTTGAGCTTGGCGAGGGCTTGCCCGTCGCGCTCGCCACCCAGGATCGCCCGGATGATCTTCAGCCCCGTCTCGCCGGCCACGTCGGAGATGACCTGGCCGAGTTGGATGTTCATCTGCGCCAGCGCCTTTTGCATGTGCTGTCGGCGAGCCAGCCGGCCAGCCGTTCGAGGTCCACGGTGAAGCTCGGGAACTCGCGCACCTGCGTGCCGTCCCGGTCCGGCGGAACCGCGACGAAGTGGCTGGAAGCGCCGATGTCGATGCCGGCGGCGTTGGGGTGGGTCAATTCAAAAACGGGCTTGCTTTTTGACATGGCAGTGCTCCAAAATGAGGGTTAATGGCCGCGCCGCTTTGGGGACGAAAGTCGGGGATCGCACCCTTCGCTTCGCTCTTCCCTCAAACGGGATGCCCGGCAAGCCGGGTTCACCAATGTCGCCGACGTAACCCAGGGCCACGCTAACCGACGGGTGTTGGAACGCCATTGGCGGTTCGGCCTTCGGCGGCGCGGTCTTGCATATAAGACAGCAAAAAGCGGCAAAAGTGTTTCTTGGCAACGCCTTCCGCCGGGGCGGTCACTCCGCTAACCCGCCGTTCCAACCGACCCGCGTGGAAATTTGGCATCATTGTTCGGGTTCATTCCGGCGCGGGCGGCTAAATGGGGTCGTTATGCGTCACAGGAGAATGAATGAATATTGAGACTAAGAACAATCTCATCGAAGAGATTCTCACGGCATGGAAAGTTCGCATCGGGGATGACTACTTGGGCTACAGGGGGCATGTCTACCGAATGTTTAATTTCTGTTTGGCTCTCCATCCCTGCACCGAGGAAGAAAAGACCAAGTTAGCCATTGCCGCCTGTTTTCACGATGTTGGCCTTTGGTCCGCTCATACCGTGGATTATATTCCTCCTTCAGTGTCCGAAGTAAAGAAGTACTTATCCGAAACGGGACGGCAACTATGGTCTGAAGAAGTTGGCCTAATGGTCGAGATGCACCACAAGGTACGCACATACAAGACCGACCGTTATCCGCTGGTGGAGCTATTTAGAAAAGGCGATTTGGTTGATTTCTCTCTTGGTTTCTTCAAGTTCGGCATTCCTTCCACCTATGTGCACGATGTCAAGAAGGCTATCCCAAACAATGGGTTTCACAGGTTTCTCATGAAAGGAGCACGCGAGTGGTTTGCAAAACATCCGTTCAGTCCACCACCGTTCATGAAGTGGTAGCGCATAAAATACTTAACAACAGTAAAAGAAAGGGGTCAGGTCTCACATTCCAACATTCTAACCGGGCTGTATGTTTAAGAAGAGCAAAGAGTAATAGTTTTGAAACTCCGGCCCCGTTTCAATTACCACCAGCCGACCCGCGTGGAAGTTTTGCATCATTGTTGGGCTTCTTTCCAAGCGGGCGGCTGAACAGGTTGGTTATCCGTTTATTTTCTGGCCTTATCGCGCAATCGTCTCGCCTCTAGCCAGTTTTGGCAGTTGCCCACCTAAACCCATGGCATATTTCATTGCCAACTTCTTCGCCGGGGCAATGCGCTCGGCCAGCCCTAAACCAATATTGCGGAGCAGTTTCAACGGCAATTGGGAGTTGCCAAACACGCGATAGAACATGTCCATGGTCGTCATCATCAGCAGATTGTTTTGGCGGCGCATTTTTTCGTATTCCTGTAAAACCGAGGCCGCGCCTATGTCCTTGGAACCGGCTTTTGCGGCAACCAGCACTTGGGCCAGTGCCGCAGCATCGAGCAGGCCAATGTTGACGCCTTGTCCTGCCAATGGATGGATCATGTGCGCGGCATCGCCAATCAGCGCCACACCCTCTTTGATATAGCTCAATGCATGTTGGCGACGGAGTGGGAAGCTGCCACGCGACACAATCTTGGCGATATTGCCCAATACTGGCGGGAAAGTCGTCAACAATTCTTGCATCAATTCCTCGTCAGGCAATGCCTTCAGACGCTTGACCTCTTCCGGCCTGTTGTACCATACCAAGGACGCATTAGGCCCATCCAAGGGTAGGAAAGCCAGCGGCCCAGTAGGGGTGAATTTCTGCCAAGTGATGTCTTGTTGGCCATAGTCGGTTTCCACCGTCAACACCAGCGCATGTTGCTCATAATCCCATGTATGCACACCCATGCCGGCGGCTTGCCTGACCCGGGAAAACCCGCCGTCAGCCGCGACCAGCAAACGCCCGGTGATCGTGCGTCCGTCCTCAAGTTTCACGCTGGACTGGCCAGCCGTGTAATCTATGGACTGAGTTTTCACCGGGCATAAAAAATCAATATTATCGAATGCCTTTAAATGATCCATCAAAGCCAATTGGATGATGCGGTTTTCGACGATATAGCCCAGCACCGATTCGTTAATGTCTTCGCTGCGGAATTCGACATCGCCTCTGTCTTCCCATACCCTCATGCGTCGGAACGGGCAGAAGCGCCTAGTAGTGATGCCTTGCCACGCGCCTATGGTTTTGAAGATGCTGGCCGAGGCGATACTAACCGCCGAAACGCGCAGGTCGTGTGCCTGATTGGATTCGAAGCCTGGCGGTGGCGCGTCTTCCAATACGGCCACACGAAGCGGGCTACCTCCCAAGCCGCAACCCAGAGTCGCTCCCACCATGCCACCACCGACAATGATCACATCATAATGTTCGTTCATATCTACAAAGCCCCTTCTTGATCTTAAAATTCTAAGGTGTGAATGATAAAGCAAAGGCGCGGTTGAACCTATGCCAAGACCCATCAGAAATGGCAATTTGTTTGTTGCATAGTGTAATGAAAATGTCTGAAGCTTGGATTGTTACCTTCATCCATCAATTAATATGATGGATAGCAGAAATTATCCTGACTTTACTTATCCGTTGCCTTCGCCTAAAATGATCCCCATGCTAGAGTTACATTGCACACAATTTGAATATATCTCCAAACGTTACAGCTAAGGAAGGCTGTTTTTTTGTGTTGCATGAATAAAACGATTGACTGGAACGGCTTTTGGTTTGGGCTTTTTTTAAAATCCAAACTAAACACTGAAACCAATTTTTATTTTAAACCACAACCATAGGAGTAGACCCAGCTAAGTCCAGACCCTTTATGTCACGATGAATATTGGGCAAGAGTGAAATTTGTTCTAAACTGAGGTAAAATCATGAAAAAATTAGCATTTCTTTTGGCAACCTTTTTGCCAACCGTCACCTTCGCCGAGGAATACACAATCCTAAATGGCGAAAATCAAATCAGCCTAATCGGCGACAATCAGTCAAGCCAAGACAGCAATGATCAATCCGGTGAATTCCGTAGAATCTCTTTTCAACAGAAGGGCATCGCCAGTTGGTATGGTCCCGGATTCGCAGGGCACAGGACTGCCAGCGGCGAGCGGTTTAATCCGTCGGGTCATACATTGGCTCACAGGACACTGAGATTGGGGACATTGGTTCGAGTCACGAATCTTAGAAACCATCAATCCGTCATTGCACGAGTGACCGACCGAGGCCCGTTCCATCGCGGCAGGATAGCCGACTTGTCATCAGGGGCTGCCAGTGCGATAGGGCTTAAGAGTTCGGGTACTGCGCCTGTCCTTATCGTTGCGGAAAATTAATCGCACATAGTTGATATTCGCGACAGCTAAACCTTTGCGATATTAACGAAGTTCACACTGTGGCGCGATATTCCTGACGGTTATGGCGCCACATTGAACAACCTCTTGTTTAATTGCTTTCCAGCCCCAAATTCTTCCAAATTGCCAAACAAGCCTCCGACTGGTTTAGCGTGTAAAAATGCAGGCCCGGAACGCCTTGCTCCAATAGCCGACGGCAGAGTTCAGTGACAACATCCACACCGAATGCACGGATGGCAAGCCGGTCATCGCCAAACATTTCCAGACGCTTTCTCACCCAGCGTGGAATTTCCGCACCGCAAGACTCCGAGAAGCGCGACAATTGCGTATAGTTGGTGATGGGCATGATGCCTGGCGCGATGGGTATGGAAATGCCTAGCTTCGTGCAATCGTCAACGAATCGAAAATAGGCATCAGGATTGTAAAAATACTGGGTGATGGCGGCGTTCGCGCCAGCATCCACTTTATGCTTAAAATTGATCAGATCGGCCTTTGCATTGGTTGCTTGCGGATGCACTTCCGGGTAGGCGGCCACTTCAATGTGGAAGTGACTGCCAGTTTCGTTACGGATGAACTCCACGAGTTCATTGGCATAGTGAAATTCACCGGCGCACATCATGCCCGAAGGCATGTCTCCACGTAAAGCCACAACGTGGCGAATCCCTTTTGCCTGGTAAGCTTGCAACACCGCACGAATATTGTCTTTCGTCGAGGCGATGCAAGAGATGTGGGGGGCGGCTTCTATTCCGGTATTTTCTTGGATTTCGACGACCGTTTCAAAGGTTTTCTCGCGAGTCGAACCGCCCGCGCCAAACGTCACGGAACAAAAGCCTGGCTTTAATTTTGCCAGTTTATTGATTGTGTCACGCAGATTGTCTGCCGCCTGCTCTGTTTTAGGAGGGAAAAATTCAAAGCTGCATTGTTGGGCGTATTGGTTGGGTTTATCCATGGAAATTCCTATTGTTTAGACTAGTTCGCGCGCTTTTTGAAAGGCATCCCGGAAATCCAGATACACCGGCTCCTCGGTTTCCAGCAATAACGCCAATAGCCGATTTTGCAACTGGTATTTGATGTTGCCCACTGCAAGCGCCCCTATGCCTACGGCATTGGGGCTATTGGTGGCATATCTTAATGGCGTTCCGTTGTCCATGCGTTTGATGCCTTCGACACCCAGTGGAGGAACCGCGTTGACATCGCCCACGACCTTAAGTTGTTGGGCATCGACCAGCACATCTGCATTGAGTACCTCCACACCCGCCTTGGCGGTGCAAAAGACTAAATCGGCATGTGAGATCAGCCTAGCCTTGTCAGCATCTGAACTTGCATAGGTACCATGCAGGACGCAGCCACACAAACGGTTATATTCATCGGCCTTTTGTAATGCCACTTCTATGCTAAGGTGGTCGACTATGGTGGTATGCGCCCCTGCCAATGAGGCAATGACTGCGGTTGCCAAGCCCACAGGCCCAGTCCCTCCGAACACAACGGCGCGACGGTCTTTAAGTTCAAGCCCATGTTTTGAACGCAACTGTTTTTCCACGCTTGCCACTAGGGCGGCTGCCGTCGTGAATGCGCCGGAAGGGTCCGCCAAGACCGAAACCACGAAAGGGGGTACCATGGCCTTCTTCGCCGCTGCCAACATATCCATCGCCAAGCCAATGTCGCGTCCGCCGATGAAAATGCCAGTTCGCTTCACTCCGGTAGGGCCTCGGGAGAAGATGGCATCTTGTACCAAACCATTGACTTCCTCCAGCTTGACATGACTGTAGGGCAGCAACACCTCAAACCCTGCATCGGCAGCCATGTTCAAATCGAACGGGCTGTTATGGGGCATTGGGTCAAACATATGGATGATGGATCGTATTGCCATGAGCTTAAATTCCCGTTGGTTCTGAGGTTGCAAAAGAAAAAATTAGATGTGTCATCAAGGCTTTTTGATCAAACTCCGGGCGGCTTCAAAAGCGTGTTCGTAATGCAGATAAATCGGTTTGTCACTTTTACGGTTCTGGAAACGCATCAATGTCAGCAATTTGTTCTGGGTTTGGTATTTTAAATTGCCGATGGCGAGAGCGCCCAAACCTACCGCGCCACTATTTGAGCCTTTGATAGGCGTGCCTTTGTGGAATGCGTCAAGGCCGGCGATGCCAGTAGGCGGTACAGCATTGACATCGGCAGCAACCTTGAGTTTGGGGGCGGATCCCACAAGTTCGGCACTGAGCACTTGAATGCCGGCGGCTGCCGTGGCAAATACCACGTCTGCATTTAAAATAAGTTCCGGCTTATTGGCATCGGCATTTCCCTCAATATTGGTTTTCCCCCCGCCAAATTCAGCGTTGCAGAGTGCTGCGACTGCTTGCGCTTTTTCCATTTGGCGGCCGATAATTGTGACATGTGCGCCTGCCTGTGCCGCCAAAACGGCTGCAATTTGCCCGACTGGCCCTGTCCCCCCAAGGCAAAGCACATTCGCACCTTCCAGCCCTTGTCCATATTTTAACAATTCGTTTTCGACCAAGGCCACCATGGCCGCCGCAGTGGTAAAGGCTCCACTGGGGTCGGCAAAAACTGACACTTCAAAAGGTGGGACCATGGACTGTTTCGATACGTTTAACATGTCCAAGGCTGTTTTAACGTCGCGGCCCCCGATGAATATGCCCGTGCGTCTCACGCCGGATGGGCCGCGGGAAAAGATGGCATCTTGCACCAACATAGGGACTTCTGTCGGATCAAGTTGGGTGTAGGGGATGGTCGAAAGCCAGCCGGCATCCACAGCCATGTTTACGTCAAAGGGGCTAAGATTTTTTTCGGGCGTGAACATGTGCAAGATAAAGGCTTTTTCCATGGGTGATCCTCGTTATTTTTGTGTTGAAAAATTAAAGTTAAAGCTGCTCAGAATATGGGGCATTGTCCGATATTAGAGGTCAATGTGAAAGACTTACGCGCTTTTGGCGGGTTAATTTATTGATTCTATATTAAATCCGATTCTAAACGGCGTGATTACTTTTAGGCATGTTTCTTGTATTTAGGAGTGATGCACGGGAATTAATTTACCGTAAAGGGCCAGGCTTGCACCATTGTCTAGCCTTGTTAGCAATTTTCAGCATCCCGAGGGCAATGGTTGCTCTTTTTTGTGGCAGTGCTGTAAATGCACAAGCCCTAAAACTATGCATCTCGCCCCACTATTATCCATCTTATATTTATAGGTATGCTAAATTAGTGAACAATCTATTAAAAACACAAGGCGACAATAAACTGCCTAAAAACTCGCAATGTCAGTTGAGGCGGTTTATGCTTTACAGCAGACTGGGGAAGTTAAGCTTAAATCTTTGACAAATGCTTGAAATAAGCTGCCAAATTTTCTATATTGACGGGCTATTTTGATTTTTGGCATGCTCCGCCGCCAGTTAGCCAATCACTTATATTCAGAAACCTAAGGCCACAACAGACACTTTGATCGTTGATCAGATCGGCACGCAAAATGGGTTTGCCTGTCCAAAAATGCAGCAGCGAAAAAGTGAAATTTACTCAGTGTATATAGACGTCGAATGAGGTAAAAAATGAGTTACGACACTTTACCCGCCAAACAGGGTCTGTACGACCCGAAAAATGAACACGATGCTTGTGGCGTGGGTTTCATTGCGCACATTAAGGGAAGCAAGAGTAATCATATCATCTTGCAAGGCTTGGAACTCCTGAGAAACCTGACTCACCGTGGAGCGGTGGGCGCTGACCCATTGGCGGGTGACGGTGCCGGCATACTTATTCAGATCCCAGATGCTTTTCTTCGCAAAGAATCCGCCAAGCTAGGCGTTACCCTGCCTGCCGAAAGCGAATATGGTGTTGGCATGGTGTTTCTGCCTCAAATTGCCGAAGAGCGGGCTAAGTGCGAAAAAATACTGACAGGCTTTATTCAAGCCGAAGGGCAAACCGTTCTCGGATGGCGTGATGTGCCAGTGGACAACAGCGGCTTGAGTGAATCGGTCAAGGCGGTGGAACCCGTCATCAGGCAAGTTTTTATCGGTCGCGGTTCCAATGTTAAAGACCAAGATGCCTTTGAGCGTAAATTATTTGTCATTCGCAAACAGGCTGAAAATGCGGTTCGCGAATTGTGTTTGTCATGCGGCAAGGCATTTTACCTTCCTTCGTTCTCCTCCCGGACACTGGTTTATAAGGGCATGTTGCTGGCCGATCAAGTGGGTGCATACTTCCTTGATCTGCAAAACGGCACATTGGTGTCAGCATTAGCCTTGGTGCATCAGCGTTTTTCCACGAATACTTTCCCAACATGGGATTTAGCCCATCCCTTCCGTATGATTGCCCATAATGGCGAAATCAACACGGTTCGAGGGAATGTCAATTGGATGGCCGCACGGCGTTATTCGATGTCGTCGGAACTGCTGGGCGAGGACTTGGACAAGATTTGGCCGCTCATCGCCGAAGGCCAGTCAGACTCGGCTTGTTTCGACAATGCCTTGGAACTGTTGGTGGCCGGCGGTTATTCCCTAGTACACGCGATGATGCTGCTGATTCCAGAGGCTTGGGCGGGCAACCCACTGATGGATGACAAACGTCGGGCTTTCTATGAATATCACTCCGCCCTGATGGAGCCGTGGGATGGTCCCGCCGCAGTGGCTTTCACCGATGGGCGTCAGATTGGTGCCACCTTGGATCGCAATGGCTTGAGGCCCGCCCGTTACCTGATTACCGATGACGATTATGTAATGATGGCATCGGAAATGGGGGTATTGGATATTCCGCAGCATAAGATTGTGAAGAAATGGCGTTTGCAGCCAGGCAAAATGTTCCTGATAGACTTGGAGCATGGGCGCATCATTGACGATGCGGAAATCAAATCGGAGCTTACCGAGCGCGCGCCTTACCAGCAATGGGTGGACGAAACCCAAATCCACTTGGAAAGTCTGCCGCCTGAAGTGGCCGCCATGGCGCCCGATGAGCAGACGCTGTTGGATGCCCAGCAAGCGTTTGGTTACACTCAAGAAGACATCAAATTCTTCCTGCAACCCATGGCGCTCACCGGTCAGGAACCCGTCGGTTCGATGGGTGTGGATGCGTCCTTGGCTGTGCTTTCCAACCGCCCACGCTTGTTATACGACTATTTCAAGCAGGGTTTTGCGCAGGTCACCAACCCTGCCATCGACCCCATTCGTGAAGAATTGGTGATGTCTTTAGTCTCACACATTGGCCCACGACCCAATTTGTTGGGTCTGAATGAGGGAGGGGCGCACAAACGCTTGGAGGTTCACCAACCCATTCTTAGCAATAAGGACTTGGAGAAAATTCGCCGAATAGAGGCACGTACTGCGGGTGCGTTCAAAACCAAAACCTTGAGCATTTGTTTTCCGGCGGACACGGGTGCATCGGGTATGGAGCCAGCGTTGAAGACCCTCTGCGCCCAAGCCGAGCAGGCGGTTCATGATGGCAACAACATTCTGGTGTTGTCAGATCGCCGGATGGATGCCGAATTTGTCGCCATCCCTGCCTTGCTGGCTACGTCTGCAATCCATTTCCATTTGACCCGAACTGGTTTGCGCACCAAGGTGGGCTTGGTGGTCGAATGTGGCGAAGCCCGTGAAGTTCATCACTTCGCCGTGCTGGCGGGTTATGGTGCGGAGGCGGTCAACCCTTATCTTGCCTTCGACACGCTCTCTCATATGCGGGAAACCCTACCGGAGAAACTGTCCGAGGATGAAATTCATAAACGCTATATCAAGGCGGTCAGCAAGGGTTTGCTTAAAATCATGTCCAAAATGGGCATATCCACTTATCAATCCTATTGTGGTGCGCAAATTTTCAATTCCATTGGCTTGGAACAAGATTTCCTAGACGTATATTTCACCGGGGCTAGTAGCACCACGGGCGGGGCTGGCTTGTCTGAGATTGCCGAAGAGACGGTGCGTCGCCACCGTGTGGCATTCAGTGATGCCCCGATATATCGCAATGCCTTGGATGTCGGCGGCGAATATGCCTATCGAGTGCGTGGTGAAAATCACATGTGGACCCCGGAAACAATTTCCAAGTTGCAACATGCCACTCGCTCTAACGATGCCAAGACTTATGCCGAATATGCTCGTTTGGTCAATGAGCAGAATGAACGCCTGTTAACCTTGCGTGGCTTGATGGCGTTTAATTTTGCTGCCGAGCCGATTCCGCTAGAAGAGGTCGAGCCGGCCAAGAACATAGTCAAACGCTTTGCCACCGGTGCAATGTCCTTCGGTTCTATTTCTTACGAAGCACACACCACCATGGCTATCGCAATGAACCGCATCGGCGGTAAATCCAATACCGGTGAGGGCGGCGAATTGTCCGAGCGGTTCAAGCCGCTACCAAACGGTGATTCGATGCGCTCTGCCATCAAACAGGTAGCCTCCGGTCGCTTTGGTGTGACTGCGGAATACTTGGTCAACGCTGACGATATTCAAATCAAGATTTCGCAAGGGGCCAAGCCGGGCGAGGGCGGTCAGTTACCGGGTCATAAAGTGGATGAAATCATTGCCAAAGTGCGCCACTCCACGCCGGGTGTTGGGTTGATTTCCCCGCCTCCACACCATGACATTTATTCCATTGAAGATTTGGCGCAACTGATTCATGACCTGAAAAACGTTAATCCAAAAGCCCGTATCAGTGTCAAGTTAGTCTCGGAGATTGGGGTTGGCACAGTGGCGGCTGGCGTTGCCAAATCCCACGCAGACCATGTCACCATTGCTGGCTATGACGGTGGAACCGGGGCCAGCCCGATTACGTCCATCAAACACGCTGGACTGCCATGGGAAATTGGTTTGGCGGAAACCCATCAAACCTTGGTATTGAACAAATTACGCGGTCGTATCGCCGTGCAGGCCGATGGCGGGGTCAGAAGTGGCCGGGACGTTGCCATTGCCTTCCTGCTTGGAGCCGATGAAGTGGGTTTTGCCACAGCACCTCTGATCGTGGAAGGGTGTATCATGATGCGCAAGTGTCATTTGAACACTTGCCCAGTCGGGGTCGCCACTCAAGACCCGGAACTTCGCAAGCGCTTCACCGGACAACCAGAGCATGTAGTCAATTTCTTTTTCTTTGTCGCTGAGGAACTCCGCCAAATCATGGCGAAACTGGGTTTCCGCACCGTTGACGAGATGATTGGGCATTCTGAAAAGTTGAACATGAATCGGGCGATCAGCCATTGGAAGGCTTCAAAGATTGATTTCAGCAAAATCCTGCATAAGCCTGAGGCCGGCCCTGAAGTGGCACTGTTCAATTGCGAACAGCAAGACCACGGCCTAATTCATGCTTTGGACCATGCGCTGATTGAACAGGCCATGCCTGCGCTGGAAGACCGCAAACCAGTCCGCTTCGAAACCCTGGTGCGCAACACCAACCGCACGGTAGGGGCTATGTTGTCTGGCGAAGTGGCAAGGCGTTATGGTCATGAAGGATTGCCGGAAGACACCATTTCAATTCTGGCCAAGGGCACGGCGGGTCAAAGTTTCGGTGCATTCCTAGCCAAAGGTGTCAGTATCGAATTGCAAGGGGAAGGCAACGACTATGTTGGCAAAGGCTTGTCAGGCGGACGCTTGGTGATCTATCCGCCAAAGGAATGCTCATTTAAGGCTGAAGAAAACATTATTGTGGGTAACACGGTGCTATACGGGGCCATTAGCGGAGAATGTTACTTCCGTGGTGTGGCGGGTGAACGCTTTGCCGTGCGCAACTCCGGGGCGATTGCCGTGGTGGAAGGTGTCGGCGACCACGGTTGTGAATACATGACAGGTGGGGTCGTGGTCGTGCTAGGTTCCACCGGGCGCAATTTCGCCGCCGGCATGTCGGGCGGCGTGGCCTATGTGTTGGATGCAACCGGCAATTTTGAAAAGCGTTGCAACCTGTCTATGGTCGGGCTTGAGCCTATCCCCGCTGAGAACCACAATTCACTCGGCTTGGATCAAAATGGCGATGACTTGGAAAGCCACGGCTTGGTTGACATCATGCATGACATGACCAGCGGCGATGCCAAGCGACTACGCCATTTAATCGAACGCCACGCCCGCTATACCGGAAGCACTTTTGCCCGTCACATTTTAGATGAGTGGGCAAATTACCTACCGCTTTTTGTCAAGGTCATGCCGGTGGATTACAAAAAGGCGCTGGAGAAAATCCAACAGGCTAGGATGAGTCAAGCTGCGGTTCAGCATTAAGTTATAAAAGCCAACCGGGAAGATGATTATGACACAACCTTGTCTTACTATTTTTCCGGTTGCCCCTTGAGCATCAACGCTTGGAATCTGCTTAGCTATTGTTAAAATAGATTTATGCTAAAAAGGCTATACGTCAATAATTTTCGCTGCCTAGTCAATTTCGAATTGAAATTTGACAGGATTAATTTGTTGCTGGGTGTCAATGGCAGCGGGAAAAGCAGTGTTTTCGATGTTCTGTTGAAGATACAGGATTTCATCATTTGGGAGGAACCAGCGGCAGAAATTTTTTCGACGAGAGACAAGACTCTGTGGTTAAAGCTTGATGTGCAGCTATTTGAAATAGACATCGCTTTGGATAATGATATTTACAGCTACAAACTTGAAATCAAACATGACGAGGATATTAAGAAAGCTGTAGTAACCATGGAAACCTTGCACATAAATGATGGCAAACCTCTGTTCGTATACAATAACGGTATTGCCCGTTTGTACCATGACGATCATACCGAAGGAGCGGAATACCCGTTCAATATGACACGTTCTGCGGTTGGATTTCTTGATGAACGCAAAGACACTAAGCTTCTTACTCGATTCAAACGTGAACTTGAAAGGTTTATTATAGTTAATCCATTGCCTGCAATCATGGAAAGGCAAAGCCTAGAAGAACATACCCATCTTGATAAGAGAATGAAGAATTTTTCTTCTTGGTATCGACATGTTTCCCAAGCTGATGGTGAATTGGCAATAAAACTTACTTCAGAGTTAGGTAATGTATTGCCGGGATTCCGCTCCCTTAATTTTAGTAGTTTAGGAGAAAACGCCAAACTCCTTAAAGTGAGTTTTGATTCTCCTGATAGCGGTAAGTTTAGCTTAAGATTTGCCGCTTTATCTGATGGGCAAAAAATGCTCGTTGCTTTGTATGCCTTGCTTTGGTTTAGCACTTTGCAAGAACAAGGTTATTCTCTTTTTATAGATGAACCCGATAATTTTTTAGCCTTGCGGGAAATACAGCCATGGCTGTCTACGTTGGTAGATGAGTGTGGCGATACCATTGAACAGGCTGTATTAATTTCGCATCATCCTGGAATGATCGATTATTTAGGCGGTGATGGTTATGGTCAGTGGTTTATGCGTGATGGAACAGGCTCAGTTCGCGTAAGTGACAAGCCCAAACAGATTATTAAAGGATTGAGCCTATCTGAAACCATCGCACGAGGATGGGAGGAATGAGTAAACCAGTCAGCGTAATTTTGCTTTGTGAAGACAAGCAGCTAAGTGCTTTTTCCAGGCGATTTCTCAAAAAACGTGGGATCAACCAAATCGCTGAGATAGAACGTCCACCCGAGTCGGTAGGTGGTTCCCGCAAACAATGGGTGAATCGGGAATATCCTCGACAACTAGAAGCAATACGTCAACGCAGTGGTGTCGCTTTGATTGTGTGTACGGATGCAGATGAGTTAGAGGTTAATCAACGTATTAAGGATTTGAATGAGGCTTGCAATAAAGCCATGATAGAACCACGCAGAGACGATGAACCAGTCTCAATGATTATACCTAAATGGAACATCGAAACTTGGCTTGCCTATCTTAGAGGCGAAAGCTTCGATGAAAACAAAAAGGACAACCGACCAAGTAGCCGTTACACTGGACGCGAGAAGGAATGTAAAGATCAAGTTCAAAGGCTTATCGAAATGTGTTATGACAAGCAAAGGTTAAATGAACCCGCTCCTGCTTCACTTAAAGCTGCTTGTAAAGAATATAAAAAACTAAATCACGAAAGGTACTAACTTATGGGAAAACCCACTGGTTTCATGGAAATACCCCGCAAGGATCGGACTTATCAGCCCGCAGGGGAGCGTATCCACAATTTCAAGGAATTTGTCATTTCCTTGACCGACGAAGAGGCCGGTAAACAGGGCGCTCGCTGTATGGATTGCGGCATACCTTACTGTCATAATGGCTGCCCGATCAATAACATCATTCCCGACTTCAATGACTTGGTTTACCAAAACCAATGGCGGGAGGCGTTGGAAGTGTTGCACAGCACCAATAATTTCCCAGAGTTCACCGGACGAATCTGCCCGGCCCCTTGTGAGGCGGCATGCACGTTGAACCTGACCGACCAGCCGGTCACCATCAAGTCCATCGAATGTGCAATCATCGACAAGGGGTGGGAGAATGGCTGGATCAAACCGCAAACCCCCCAGCGCCGCTCTGGCAAAAAGGTGGCGGTTGTCGGCTCTGGACCTGCGGGCTTGGCCTGTGCGCAACAATTGGCTCGGGCCGGTCATGCGGTGGTGGTGTACGAGAAGAATGACCGGATCGGCGGCTTGCTGCGGTATGGCATACCCGACTTTAAGATGGAAAAACACATCATTGACCGTCGCATAGCCCAAATGCAGGCCGAAGGGGTGGCTTTTCGCCCCAATAGCCACATAGGTTGCGATATTCCTGTTCAAACATTGATGGATGGGTATGATGCCATAGTCTTGGCTGGGGGGGCCGAATTGCCTCGCAACTTGCCAGTACCCGGACGGGATTTTGAAGGGGTTCATTATGCGATGGAGTTTCTACCCCAGCAAAATAAACGTAACGCCGGTGACAGCATCCCCGGCACGGACACTATCAGTGCCAAAGACAGGCATGTCCTCGTCATCGGCGGCGGCGACACGGGTTCTGACTGCATCGGCACGTCCATTCGCCAAGGAGCCGCCCATGTGACCCAGATAGAGATTCTTCCTCAACCGCCGGAAAAGGAAGACAAGGGGATGACGTGGCCGCTTTGGCCGAACAAGTTTAGAACTTCATCTTCACAAGAAGAAGGCTGTGACCGTGAGTTTTGTGTCACGACCAAAGCTTTTGAAGGAGAAAATGGGAAACTCAAGCAAGTGCGTTGTGCGCGAGTGGAATGGAATAACCAAGGTGGACGGTGGGCGATGCATGAAATCGAAGGCAGCGAATTCATCATCAAGGCTGATTTGGTTTTCTTAGCCATGGGTTTTCTGCATCCGACGCAAGAGGGCATGTTGCATGGACTTGGGGTGGAACTGGATGAGCGCGGCAATGTTAAAGCCGACACGCAAAATTATCAAACCTCTCAAACTAAAGTTTTTAGCGCCGGTGACATGCGCCGAGGTCAGTCATTGGTGGTGTGGGCCATCCGGGAAGGCCGACAGGCCGCCCGTGCAGTGGATGAATTTTTGATGGGCTCATCTGAGCTACCCCGCTAATAGGCACCCCCACTCATCGCCGGTTAACCCTACCCATACTGTAACCGGCGTTGATGGGATGCTGACAATCATAACCCTCCTTACATCGTTCCCGTTCCCAGCGCCAAAGGACAAACATGATTAGATTGTTTTCTCTCGCCCGGGTATTCGGTCTAATGCTGATGATTTTCAGCAGTTTTTACACCTTGCCCATTCTTACTTCTTGGCTGTTTGACGATGGTACCAC
>CAIWDB010000275.1 GCA_903911305.1 uncultured Methylococcaceae bacterium
AAGCTGATATTGTCGCGTTGACGGATCACACTGCCGATATGATTATGCCCGGTGATGCGGAAATTGTTCTCGGTGATGGCCAACTCAAGTTCTGCCAACACATCGTCGTAAGGCTTGACTGTGCCCACTTGATACCAATGCTCAGGCTCGACAGGGCGATGTCCGGCACAAGCTGCCAGCATAGCCAGCGCAGATGCGGCTATCAATCGTCTCAATTCCAACATCGAAGCTTTCCTATTCAGCCATGCTTCATGGAGCGGGCAAATTCCTCTATGGTTTGTTCGGACAAAGGATGGTTGCCCATCTCCTTGAGCAAGGACATGGGAATGGTGACATGGTGCGCTCCGGCAATAACCGCTTGAACAACTTCTTGCGGCGATTTCAGACTGGCGACTAAAATTGTCGTCGAGGTATCGCAGGCATCCACCACCGCACGCATTTCTCGCACTAGCGCCAGCCCGTCACCTTGCAGGCGGGTACTGCGGTTAACATAGGCAATGGAATAAGCCACCCCTGCTTCGCAGGTTAGGTAAGTTTGCGCGGGGCTGAAGGAGGCGGTCATTCCAACGAGGACATCTTCGGCGGCAAAATTGGCTGCCAATGCCAAGTTTTCAGTCGTCATGGGGACTTTCAATGCAATGTTTGGCCTAAGGGCCAAGACGCGACGCGCTTCGGCTTCGCGTTCCGCCATGCTAGGCGCGGTCAGTTGATAAAACACCGTACCGGGGCAAATGTCCGCCAATTCGGCGATGACATCGAATGGCCTACGGTTGGTTTTCGCTATCAAGGTCGGATTAGTGGTGATACCGGACACAAACCCCAAAGCCATTGCCTCTCGTGCATCGGCTGAAAATGCTGAATCCAAAAACAAAGCCATCGTTGCTCTCCACATAGTATGATTGTCAGATAGTCGGCTATTGTAGAGAGTGCCAATGACAGCAGCAATTCTCAATTTGGCAATACAAGGCTTTTGTTGGTGAAAAAACAGCATTCGTAGTCCCGGCTTTAGCCGGTCTTCTGTGGTCTTTTCCGCCTAAAGGCGGTACTACAAACGTATCGAGTTGGCTTCAAAATCTCACAATGAGAATTGCTGATTCCGGCATCCGTGCTTGGCTTAATGGCAATGACGCTCCGTGTGGTAACGATCAAACCTCGTTGGAAAAACCAACTTGCGGAATGCCTAACAGATTATTCAAAGCGCTGGCGACTTGGTTTGCTTCCTCTTCATTCCACGCACCGCCAAAGGCAATGGTACGAAACCCCTCTTTATAGCCGAGTTCAGCGAATGTCATGCTGGATGTCTTGTAGGTCCTTGCGATGATAAACCCAGCAAACTCCTCTCTTTTCAATTGTTTACCTTCGATGATGACAAATTGCTTATTCACTTCAATCTTTGGTGGATAAATTGAGTTAATCATTGAAGGTATCAACGTAAGCAATGAAGCCATCATGCCAATCTTAAAACTCACATTATAGGCAATCACTTGATCGAATGCTTGATTGTTATAACTGACAATAAAGCCATCGGCAGTCTTTTCATATATGGAATGAGGGGTTAGATTAGACCTATCGGATAACTTCTCTTTTAATACAGCGTTTTCAATACCAAATAGTTACTTAATAATGAATATATGCAACATGTAGGAGCGGGCCACGCCCGCGATAAATAGCCTATTTTTGAAGACTTGGCCCAAACAATCGCGGGCATGGCCCGCTCCTACGGATCAA
>CAIWDB010000276.1 GCA_903911305.1 uncultured Methylococcaceae bacterium
CGATGGTGGAGGGGCGAGAATGAAATTGCCCGATTCATGGGTTCAATCCCGCTTTGATGCTGTCTGCTTATTGAATCCAAAACTCGCCTTAGACGAGCGCCCAAGCGATGATACCGAGGTTACGTTTGTGCCTATGTCGGCGGTGGATGAATGTGCAGGCGTGATTGCCAATCCCGAAGTTAGGGCTTACCGAGAAGTTGCCAAGGGGTATACCAGTTTCAAACAGCGGGATGTTTTGTTTGCCAAAGTAACGCCTTGCATGGAAAACGGCAAAGCGGCGATTGCAGGCTCGTTGCTGAATGGGCTTGGATTTGGTTCGACGGAATTTCATGTATTACGACCAAGTTATTTAATATTGCCTGAATATCTATTCCATTTCATCCGTCAGCCACTATTCCGAGAATATGCGGCATCGGCATTTGTTGGGACAGGTGGTTTACAGCGAGTGCCTACAAATTTTTAGCTCGTGTAAAAATCCCTCTACCTACGGTTCCCGAACAACAATGCATTGTCGATGTGTTGCGGCAAGCGGAATCACTTTCTAATAGTCGATCCAATTCAAATAACATAATAGACACAGCTTCAAAAGAGTATTACTCAAAATTGTTTGGTGATGTTTTTAATAACAGCACTGCTTGGCCTGTTATTAAGCTTGGCAAAGTATCAGAGATTGTGCGTGGGAGTTCACCCCGTCCACAGGGCGATCCACGGCTTTTCGGTGGCCCAGTTCCCCGGCTGATGGTTTCAGATATTACTCGCGATGGATTGTGGGTTAACGCGACGACTGATTCATTGACTGAAGAAGGTGCAAAATCCAGTCGTGCTATGCCTGCACAATCTGTAGTCATTGCTGTGAGTAGTGCGCCCGGTTTGACAGCAATTTTGAATCACGATGCCTGCATTCATGACGGCTTCGTCGGCTTGCGTGACCTAAACAAAAAGTTACAACCGGAGTATGTCGCCTACACCTTAAACCTTCTTCGGGCTAAGAACGATCAGCAGGCTGTGGGTGCGGTATTTCGTAATTTGACAAGCGATCAAGTCAAGGCAATCCCTATTCCCTTGCCTCCGATTGAGCTTCAACAGCAATTCCAAGAGTTCTTATTTCAAGTAAAGAATATTCAAGCCATTATCGCCTGTTCCAATAAACTACTTGCCGAACTTCTGAACATCATTCGTATTGAAGCGTTTTCTGGCAAATTAACCGAATCGTGGCGGCAAGGTAATTTGACAAAGATTAGCAAAGCTCAAATTACTCGTGATGCAGTCATGAGCGAACGCGGAACCAAGCCCTCCATCCGCATCGAAACCCAAGCCCCACCCGAACGCCCTACCGACTTTACCCGCCCTGCCCGTCGCTGGTTGATCGGAGAACTCAGCGAATTGCAGTTTGAGGTTTGGAGCATGTTAAGGCACGAATGGAAAGGTTCGGTGATCGTGGACGACCCGGAAATCTTCGCGGATTTCTGCGCCAGCCCACAAACCGCGTGGCGCATGGAGCGCTTCAAGGTATCGACTAGCCACATCCGCCGCACCTTGGAACAACTGGCATCCTTAGGGCTAATTGCCAAAATCAGCCTGCCGAAAACCAATGCGCTGACCGAACAAACCGAATACCTCACCGCCTTTCGCCCGTTGCGCGATGCGGAAAACACCCGGCTGGCTGATGTGGATTTACTGCGACGCGAGTTGGGAAAAAATAGCGAGTAGGTGGGAGCGCTTTCCTAAGCGCGACTACAGCGCTTTCCTAAGCGCGACCCCGCCCGTGCGAGCGCTTTCCTAAGCGCGACTACAGCGATTCCCTAAGTGCGACCCCGCCCGTGCGAGCGCTTTCCTAAGCGCGACTACAACGATTCCCTAAGTGCGACCCCGCCCGTGCGAGCGCTTTCCTAAGCGCGACTACAACGATTCCCTAAGTGCGACTAAAATGCCATAAAATACACCATAGTTATCACAACGCAAAAATACTATGAAACCCCATAGCCATGATTTACGAAAAGGCCGTCATTCTGAGCGTTATCGAATCTATCACATTCGCACAAGCACCGAAAATAAACGCCCTCTGTTTGTTGATTTGTACCTAGGCCGGGTTGTGGTAAACACCATGCGATTCATCCATGAAAGCGGCGATGTAGATAGTCTCGCGTTTGTTGTCATGCCAGACCACTTGCACTGGCTTTTCCAACTGACGGGGGTACGGCCTTTGGAGAAAATATTATTTTCTCTTAAACGCCATACATCGGGGGTTATCAATCAGCGCCTTGGGCGAATTGGTGAAACTGTCTGGCAGGATGGGTATTTCGACCGCGCACTTCGGGATGACGAAGACGTGATAACCGTGGCCCGGTATATCGTCGCCAATCCTTTACGGGCTGGGTTATGCAAACAGATAGGCGAGTATTCTTTGTGGGATGCGGTTTGGTTAAAAGATCAGCATGGGTTATGAGGGAAAGTCGCGCTTGGGAAAGCGCTCGCACTGGCAGCGAGGTCGCGCTTGGGAAAGCGCTCGCACTGGCAGCGAGGTCGCGCTTGGGAAAGCGCTCGCACAGGCAGCAAAGCCGCGCTTGGGAAAGTGCTCGCACTGGCAGCAAGGCCGCGCTTGGGAAAGCGCTCGCACAAAGCCAGAGTGGGAGCGGTTTCCTAACCGCGACAGTATAACCGCGACAGTATTGCAACTATGCGCCAATCCCAGTCATTACCCGTTAAACCGAATTCCAAGCCGATGCTTGGGAACCAAACAAAATCCGAGGACGACCTATGCGGCTGCGTTATCTTCATCTGAGCCACTATCCACCGATCAAAGACATGGCGGTGCGTTTCGCCAGTGGCTCGCCCTTGCAACGGGAATGCGCCATCCGCTTTGTCGTCGGCGTGAACGGCAGCGGCAAATCCAATTTGCTCCGCGCCGTCGCCGAGGTGTTTCTGGCGCTGTCCGAGCCGCGCATCCCGCCCTTTCCGGTCAGCTTGATCTATGAACTAGGCGTTCGCGACACTTCAAGCCATCGTACCTTGGTGTTGGACTGCCCCGACAAACACCAAAATCTCGACCAACACCCCAGCCTGTGGATAGCTGAACGCTACGCATGGCCGGATGACACCGATGCGGAAACGTTTGAATACGCATTGTTCAAGCTACGCGATAACAACCAACCGCCGGAACAGGACTTTAATCCGCTGATTGCCCCAGGTTCTTGGCCCGCCCGCGCCACCACCCCGCCCACGATGGCCCTACCCAATGCCGTGTTGGCCTACACCACCGGAGCCATGCAGCCTTGGCAAATCTTATGGAGCCGAAGCCGCGATGCAGAGGGCGTGGAATTAGTCTCGCAAAGCGAAGATTACGACCCCAGCGCCGAACGTCCGGCGGGTTGGACCGTCGCGCATGAAATCGCCACACAGGTAGGCGGCACGGCTTCCATCAGTACGGATGAATCAGGCTCACCCGACGAAACCCCGTCACCCGTGCAAAACCTATTCCGCCGTCCAATTCTGCTAACCCGCACCTTGCTGAAATGCGCCTTGCTGGCGGTGGCGTTGCCTGAAGCGTTTTTGACTTTGGATCCAATGCTTCAAAAATCTCTTACCACTCTGGCAAAAGGCTTTGGGCATGAGAAAGAGCCTTCTCCCCTTCAAGCCTTGCTAGAACTTGGCGGTTGGCATTATTTGGTATCCGTCGCTTTTCGCTGCCGCTTGCAGCCGAAAGCATGGCGGCGGGGTTTATGTGAAACCGCCCATGATTGGCTGCTGTGCGCGGGTGAGGTCATTGCCGAGCCGCATCCCAGCGAACTGCGCCGAACCCTATTTTTCGATCTTAAAGGGCCATTCAATGCCGAAGCGGTGGAAACTCTATTGCCGAATCCCGGCAGAAACCAAGGGGAAGCCTTGCGATTCTTGTTAGGAGACAACGGAGATACCCCGGCGTTTGAATCATTTCTGAGGCTTGTGGAACTCCATCAAGCCGGTTTATTCGACGAGCTTGAACTGCATTTGCGCCGTCAACCCAACCCCGACGAAACAGCCAACAAGGAAGAACAAGATAAAGACATTGGGGTTTTGCGCTATGAAGAACTTTCCGATGGTGAACAAATGGTGCTAGGCCGCATGGCCTTGTTCCACCTGTTGGAAGGACAGCAGGATGCCTTGCTGCTTTTGGACGAGCCAGAGACGCATTTTAATGACAAGTGGAAGCGCGAAATTGTCGATATTATAGACGGTGCAATCGGCAACACGGCCAATGATGTGCTGATTTCCACCCATTCGGCCATCGTGTTAAGCGATGTGTTCAACGACGAAATCGTCATGGTACAGAAAAGTGCCGATGGCTCTGTGCTTCGATCTGTATCGGAACAAACCTTTGCCACTGATCCCAGCGCATTGATGATGACCGTGTTTGAAGCCGACGACAGCATCGGAAAGCGGGCGCAAGAGTTTATTGAGAGCAAACTCAGCCAAGCCACCGGCACTCAAGCAGAAATCTTGGATTTGGAGCGATTGATTGCGCGTATGGGTTCGGGTTTCTACCGCAGCGAACTGCGTACCTTGTTGAACCAATGGAAAGGGGCAGGCAGTGCTTAAGCCCATCCACCATCTTTCTTGTTCCCCTGCCCTGGGAGCTTGCCAGCGTTTGCAAAAGCAGTTGGTAGACTGGCTCTGCGATGCGGCTGTCGGTCCGGCGGACATTAATCAAGCCAATCTGTTTCCGCCTCGGGTTGCCACCCAAATCGAGACAGATTGGCTTTGGACATTTCTGGACAAAATCGAAACTGGCGAAAATTTACTTGCAAGGGCAGAAACCTTGGCGGCGATGTCAGCAGCAGACAAGGGGGTTTTGCAAGCGTGGGTCAATACCGTCAGCGACTTGGCAAGTCAGTTTCAACCCAATCCGCCCGCTTGGCCTGTTGCCAGCCCAGCCATTTCCAAAAAAGCTTGGGCTGCTTTTAAGGTTTTGATGGAGGCTTTCTATGAAAAAGGCTTGCGCAGCGGTTTACCTTACGCCGATGACGGCACACCGATAGCAAAAGGCGGAGTGGATTACGCGCATTTTCTAAAGACGTTCCGAGAAACCCATCGGTTGAAAAAAAATCCCGATGCGAGGGAAGTTTGTGTCTTATGCGGTGGGCCTTTGGATCAGCCTCAAGTCGATCATTGGATTAACAAAGGCACTTATCCTCTATTGAGCGTTTGTGCAGTTAATCTGCTGCCAGGTTGCGGCTTATGCAATTCACCAAGTAACAAAGGGCAAAAACAGGTGCATAGCCAAGGCAGCTTTGCCGAATGGTTCCACCCCTATTTGTGCCATGTCAATGACGGCATTCGCTTGGATTATGATGTGCGGACTCGCTCAATTTCCGCATCAGCAACAAACCCGGCAGACGTTAACAAAGTCGCTAACCTTGATCATTTGCTCAATTTATCAACTCGCTGGACACGCGAGTTCAAAGCCGAATATATCAAGCAGCAAGACGTTTTGCTACATCGCGAAAAAAAACGGAAACTCAACCAACAACCCGGTCATACACATAACGAAATATTAGCGCATATACAGACCGTACAAGGTGATCTTTCACCGTCAGAACCGCACCACGAAGTCCATAGCGCCTTAGTTTTGGCCCTACTTGACCAAGCAAGGCTAGCCGCGTGGCAAACAGAGTTGGGACTTGTTTAACAAACGTATTTCCACTGCTTAGCATAGATTAAAACTACGCGCTGAAACTCTATAATTTAAGGACTTAACAGCCTAGTAGTCGAAATTTCGACTTGCAATTTTTTTCAGCGCGTTAAAGCCCCATCAAAAATTGAAGCATGAAACTAGCTAGAACTTGGTTATAAAGCTGAATTGAATCCAGCAAAACCCTAGCAATAGCGTAGCACCAACAAAAAAGCCTTACCGCAAAAAAAGCAGTAAGGCTTTGATATGTGGTGCCCCGAACACGATTCGAACGTGTGACCTTCCCCTTAGGAGGGGGATGCTCTATCCTACTGAGCTACCGGGGCAATAGGGTGTGGACATTTGATAAATGCCCTTATTGAAGTCATTTTATCACTGCCTCGGTTTGAATTGCTAGACAAAGCTTTTTTCCAACGGTCCCAAACCGGTTATGCCGTTAGGCGGGATTGCCTGTTGCCTGGGATTGTTGGCGCAAAGGCAAACGACATACTCATTCATCGAACTTTACTAGGCCAAGCGTTTGCTGAATGCATCAGCCAATCTTTGGACGCTTTGGGAAAGATTGTAATCGTCCAGCACTTTTGCTCGTCCAGCCTGTGCAATCTGAGTGGATTCCTCGGGGTGATCCATCAAATACTCAATGGCTTTCGCCAAACCTTCCACGTCGGAAGCGGCAGTCAGGTATCCGTTCACGCCATGCTGGATCAGTTCGGGTACACCGGTGATATTTGTGGTGATGCAAGGCACTTGCATTGCCATGGCTTCCATCAACACCACCGGCAAGCCTTCGGCAAAGCTTGGCAATACGAAAACATCGGCGTTGTTGTAATACTCCAAGATGCGGTCTTGGTTGACGGACCCGGCAAATTCGACAAAATCAGACAGGCCAAGCCGTTGGGTTTGCGCTTCCAGCGATGGACGGTCCGGCCCATTGCCAACAAACGTGAGGTGTGGCTTGCGA
>CAIWDB010000277.1 GCA_903911305.1 uncultured Methylococcaceae bacterium
CCCGAACCCGTTCCTGAGTGGGTGAACACACCTACGGAAGCCGGTACGGTCAAAGTGCGTCCGAATATCCGCATCGAAGTGGCGGATTAATTTTCTGCAATACCGAAAGCCCGCCACCGTTGATACGGTCGCGGGCTTTTTTGTTTTTTGTTGTGTAATAGTCCATAGCAAACTTAAATATTTTGTTAAATTCCTAACTGATATGAATACAACCATCTGGCTTTCATACGATCTTGGTGTCAAAGGTGATTACCCTAGCTTGTATTCATGGCTAGATAACCATAATGCAGTTGAGTGCGGGGACAACGTAGCCGTTTTCAAATACGAGGCATCCGATGAGGATAAGTTGCCCGAAATCCTAAAGCATGATTTAGAGTCAAATGTAGCATTTGGACAATCGGACAGAATTTACATCATATGGAAAAACAAACAGGGCCTGAATAAAGGCAGATTCATTGTCGGAAAGCGAAAAGCTTCCCCTTGGCAAGGCTATGGTGAATCTGAGGTTGAGGATGATAGTTAATGCCAAAGAAGATTTTAGCTGATACTGGATTTTGGTTTGCGCTATTCAATGAGAAGAAGTATGATAATTACCGTACCGAAGCAAGAATAATTGAAGAAGATATCCAGTTTCACTCACTTTTAATTCCTTGGCCAACTCTCTATGAGACAATTAATACGAGAGTATTTAAACGAAAGGAAAATATGGATAAACTTAAGCGATATGTTGAAAAACCATCGACAATCCTAGTAGATGACCAAACTTATAGAAATGATTCCTTGCAGTTTGTACTTGAAAACAATCCCCGCCATTTTAGCTTAGTTGATCATGTCATCAGATCAATGCTTTCTGACAAATCGCTGCGTATAGATGCATTCATCAGTTTTAATCCGAAAGATTTTTATGATATCTGCGACGCAAGAAAAATTGAAATGTTATATCGCTAAATATTAATGAATTGCTAAGCTATGTTTAACACATAGTCTAGAAAGTTGTCCCATTTGATTTAATTTATTACCGTCATGCATATGGTTTTGCATATAGTCTCAATATTTGCATCAGCAATTTGGTTCATCGTTCTCATCCTGCCTTGGCGTCCTTGGCGGAATGGCGAAACCTTGGAACCCGAAGGGGTTGGCGAGGATGACTTAAGTGAGGTGACAGTCTTGGTGCCTGCCCGTAACGAGTCCGAGGTGATTGTTTCCACATTATGCGGCTTGGCAGGGCAGGGCAGGGGGCTGAAGGTCATTTTAGTGGATGATGGGTCTGATGATGGTACGGCAGACATTGCCCGACAAGTGGGGGGAGTCGATCTCACTATCCTAAGCAGCCAGAGCTTGCCAGATGGCTGGAGCGGCAAATTGTGGGCCTTGGAGCAAGGGGCGAGACAGGTTGAGACATCCTGGACCTTACTGCTGGATGCTGATATTTCACTAGCGCCGGGAATGCTTCGCGCATTGATTGGCAAGGCCAAAGGCGACAACCGGCAGTTTGTGTCCATCATGGCAAGCCTGCGCATGGAATCCCTTTGGGAGCAGTTGTTAATGCCTGCCTTTATTTACTTCTTCAAATTGCTTTATCCGTTCCGGCTGGTCAACTCTGATTTTCCACATGTCGCTGCGGCGGCGGGTGGATGCATTTTGCTGGAAACCCGTCTGATTGCCGAAATTGGCGGTTTTGCTGCCATTCGTGGTGCGATTATTGACGACTGCAACTTAGCCAAACAGATCAAGGCCAGAGGTCATCGCATTTGGTTAGGCCAATCCCATGCCGTGGTCAGTTCGCGCCAATATGAAGACTTGAAACCGATCTGGAACATGGTGGCCCGTTGCGCGTTCACTCAACTGTGCTATTCCGGTTGGTTGCTGGCGCTTTGCACGGTCTTGCTGTTGGCGCTGTTTGTAATGCCTGTGTTTGGCATCTTATGGGGTGAAGGTTCCGTCTTCGCTTGGTCTCTGGTCGCTTACACCGCCATGATGGTCGCTTATGGGCCGACTTTACATTACTATCGCCGGCATTTGGCATGGGCTTTGTCATTGCCAATCATCGGCATCCTGTATCTTGCCATGGTATGGACTTCCGCTTGGCGCTATTGGCGTGGGGTTCGCAGCCAATGGAAGAACCGGGTTTACTCGTCGTAGGGCAGGGAAAAGCCATGTTTTCCCTGCCACCTGAAGGCCATCCGCTTAAGCGGATGGATGCCCAAAATCGGAACTTCCGCTTGTTGGCTATGCAAGCCGATTGGGCGGTGCAGTTGGGTGAAGGATTGGCCCGTATCGACCCTTGGCTGCGCTTAACTTATTCATCGCAAACGCTGAGCCGATATTTATCGGCAGAAGGGCAGGATCGACAGGCTTTGGCGGTGTTGGCGGACGGAACCCCGGCAGCCTGCATGACGGTGCGCCCCAATTGGTTGCGTGGGCCGTTGTTGGAACTGCTGGCGGTATTGCCTGGCTATCAAGGCTGTGGCTTAGGGCGGGACATGCTGGCTTGGCTGGTTGGACAGGCACAGCGTGATAAGCAAGGCAATCTGTGGACAATCAGTTCGGAATTCAACCAATCGGCCCGTGCGTTTTACCGTCAGCAGGGATTTGAAGAGGTGGGCAATCTGCCTGATTTGATTCTTGCCCAAGAAGTTGAAATTTTGCTGCGCTTGAGGATAAACCAAGCTTAGGGCGCGGGCATTCAGGCCGGATAACGAAGGAGCGTCAAAGCAAGCCCTTCGGCTTCGCTCAGGCTTTGACGCTCCAATATAAATGCTGCGTAACATCAGCGACCTTTATCTAATGCTTTGCCTTGCCCTTCTTCGCGACCTTCACCGTCTTGCTTTTGGGCGTATTCGTTTTGGCTGGAGCTTTCGGCTGAGACTTTGCTCGCTTGGTAAACTTGGGCGTAGCCGCCTTGTTTACAACCCGCTTGGTGTGCATTGACTTCGGCTGGGTCTGCTTAGCCTTATGTGTCGTGTGACCCGTTGGCTTATGTGGCGGTTTAGCCGAATAACCTTTATGAACCTTGTGGCTGGCCTGTTTATGGACATGACGAGTAGGCTGATGGTGGGTGGTTCTTGCCTTGCCCCGAACAGGCTTGGATGACCCATACGGTTTTTGACGATGGGTATGACCCTGTTTTTGTACCGGTTGCCGACGGTGAGCATGGCTATGCCGGGAGACATGGCGTTGCTGTCTTTTAGCTGCACTCGTTGCGCGGGAATTCCGCTTGGCATGGTTCACATGGGTCACACGGGAATGACGGTAGCTGCGTTTATGCGGCGTTGCCTGAGCATGGTGATAACCATGATGGGCATGGCTGGCCACTTTTTGATGACGATGGGTATGCCCAGATTTGGCAATCCGAGGATGGCTTCTACCCGCACTATGTGCGTGATGGGTTTTATGCCAGGCGGTACGGGCATGAGCGCGTTTATGCCGATAAGAGCGATGTCGTATTCCACGCATCCTGACCCGGTAGGAAGGGCGATAGCCGGAAAAATTACTGCTGCGGCTTTCGGACGAGGGGCTGAAGTCAGGCACAGAATCACCCCTGCGCTGGGCGCTGCGCTTATGCATCCAGCTTTGGACTTCGCGCACCCGGTCACGGTAGTCCACGGCCTCGGCTTCGTCATCATCCTCTTCGTCATCGTCGGCGGCAGCCAAATAAATTACGCCATTCGAGTGGGCATGATTAACCACTGCGAGGCTGTTAGTCGCAAAGGCGAAAAGCCCTATGACAATGGATAGGGCAAGGAAAAAATGGGGATTTAATTTCATATCAGGAAGGATGTCGGTAACAGTCGTCTATATTAACGGTTTTTTGCCGTTCAGAGAATGGACTAAGCTGTGAATGGGAAGTTGAACGGTTAA
>CAIWDB010000278.1 GCA_903911305.1 uncultured Methylococcaceae bacterium
GCCGTGGGCAGGATGGCAAAATAATTGCCGAGGTCCACGGTATTGAAGCTGTCGCTGGCAGTGATCATTTCCTCATGGATTTTTTCGCCAGGGCGGATGCCGATAATGGGGTATTCGCACTCTGGCCCGATGGCTTTCGCCACGTCGGTGATGTGATAGCTGGGGATTTTCGGCACAAAAATCTCGCCACCCTTTGCATTTTCCAATGTCCACAACACCATATCCACGCCTTCCTGCAAACTGATGTTGAAGCGGGTCATGGCGGGGTCGGTGATGGGCAACACCCCGGTCTTGCGGCGTTCCAGAAAAAACGGGATTACTGACCCACGGCTGCCCATGACATTGCCATAACGCACCACGCTGAAAAACAAGTCTCGATGCCCCTTGATGTTGTTGGCGGCGGTGAATAGCTTGTCCGAACAGAGCTTGGTGGCCCCATACAGATTGATGGGCGCTGCGGCCTTATCGGTGGACAAGGCCACTACACGCTTGACCCCGGTGTCTAGGCACGCTTCAACGACGTTTTGCGCACCCAAGACGTTGGTTTTGATGAATTCAAAGGGGTTGTATTCGGCAGTCGGCACTTGCTTTAAGGCGGCGGCATGAATAACGGTGTCTATGCCTTCCAAGGCTCGGCGTAGGCGGTCGGCATCGCGCACATCTCCGATGAAGTAGCGCAAGGCCGGATAGTGCGCTTCGGTGAAATGTTGCGACATCTCGAACTGCTTGAGTTCGTCGCGGCTGTAGATGACCAGACGCTTGATGCTTGGGCAACGCTCCAGCACGGTTTTGACGAAGGCTTTGCCGAAGGAGCCGGTTCCGCCTGTGATGAGTATGGATTTATCCTTAAACATTGGCTGTCACACTATTAATGGTATTGGGTTTGGGATGCGCGAGATTTTTTTTCTGAATCAATTCCTGATAAGTGCCTTCACGCCACAGCGTTCCGTTCTTGAGTTCAAAAATACAGTCGCAACTGTTGAGCGTGGAGACCCGATGGGCAATCATCAATACGGTGATGTTTTTCCCCAATGAATCAATTGCCTGGATGACCGCATTTTCCGTGGCATCGTCTAGGGCGCTGGTTGCTTCGTCCATGACCAGAATGCTTGCTTGCTTGTAAAGGGCGCGGGCCAAGCCGATGCGCTGGCATTGACCGCCCGATAGCCGTACCCCTCGCTCGCCCACTTCGGTTTGGTACTGCGCGGGCAATGTTTCGATAAACCCTGCAAGCTGTGCCTGTTGTGCCGCTTCCCGCACACGTAGCTGGTCGATCTGGCTCGGGTCCACGCCAAAAGCAATGTTTTCCGCAATGGTCGCGTCAGCCAGATAGATCGATTGCGGAACGTGGGCAATGCAAGCCTGCCATGCGCGGCGATTAGAGCTGGTAATCGGCACACCGTCGATCTTGATGCTGCCGCTGGTTGGTTCCAATAGGCCCATTATAAGGTCAATCAAGGTGGTTTTGCCACTCCCAGTTTTGCCAATGAAGCCGACCCGGCTGCCACGCGGGATGTGCAGGCTCAATTGTCGGATGACATCCGGGGTGTCTTTGCGGTAGCGAAAGCCCAGCTTATGCAAAGTGATGCCATGCGCCAGTTGCAACGGGTCGCTAGGTGCGATTTGAGCATATTCTTTGGGGATGGGCTGGTCGAGCAGTTCAACCACATCGTGCAACAGGGCGCGGTTGCCGCTCAATTGCGCCCAACCCGTGAAGATCAATTGCATTTGCGGCATGAGCTTTTGCGCGCCTATCGCCAATGCGCCCAACGCCGGGAGCGCGGCAGACAATCCACCCTCGCGCATGCTTAACCAATAGGACAAAACGGCAATCAACACCATGGCGATGCATTCGATCAGATAGCGCGGCACTAGGCTAATGAAGCCATTGGATGCTTGTGCGCTACGTTGGGAGGCATCCAGCTTCCAATAGCGATTGATGAAAACTTCCTGCGTCCCGTCAATCAGGATGTCGCGAATGCCGCCCAAACCCTCTTGGATGGCTTGGGTCCGTTTCGTTTCATTATCAGCATAGATTTTGCTGTTGGCATGTAATCGGCGGCGGGTGACGATGCTGACTATGATGTAGATGAGCGCAAACCCCGGTCCGGCCACGAGTGCGGTGAGGGGGTCGATGTAAACCAATGCACCAATGATGGACAAAGACAGCACGACCGAGATGGTGGTTTGGACTAGAGGGTTGATGACACCGGAAACAACCGACTGGACTTTGCCTATGCCGGCAATGATTTCGCTAGTGTTGCGCGATAGGTGGAAGCTGAAGGGTTGGTATAGCATCCGGCGGAAAATCTGCACACTGAGATCGACACCCAAGCCAAAGGAAAATTTGAAGCTGACCCAAGATAGAAGGATGCGTATGACTGCTGCAAAGATGGCAACACTGGCAAACAAAACCGTGACAGGAAGGAGAATGC
This sequence comes from uncultured Methylococcaceae bacterium, assembly GCA_903911305.1. Taxonomy (GTDB): domain Bacteria; phylum Pseudomonadota; class Gammaproteobacteria; order Methylococcales; family Methylococcaceae; genus Methylumidiphilus. The sequence goes on from CAIWDB010000278.1 coordinate 2,436, forward strand.
TTTCGGTGGGGTTCCACCCTAGCATGACGAACGATTTTCCCAACAAAGGGTATTTAAATGCCAAGGACGGTTCTGTCAACAGACTCAGAAAGGGAAGCACCGCGCCCAGAGTTGCCAATTCGGCTACTGTGCTGAGGAGCATGATGACTAACAACCCGACAAGTTGCCAACGTCTACGCTTAGAAATATGAGACAGTAGGCGTCGAAGCCCACCTAGGTTATTTTGCATAATTAACTGATGCTATCAGTAAATAAGGCTTGTAGAGCGGTCGGATCATTTTTTATCCCTACAAATCGCTTGAATATGGGGTGATAATAATCGGTGATGCGGCTGAGGATTTTCAACAACGTAGATTTACCCGCCCCGTTGGGGCCTACGAAGCCAATTCTATCACCTTGCCGGACTTCAAACGACACATCTTTCAAGGCCCAAAACTCCTCAACCTCATCGCCCTGCACCACGGCGAGGCCTTGGAGCATGTCTTTGGTCTTGCGTATCAGATTGTGGGCATTGCGGGCAATCACATCCCCCAACGCAGTGTAACTCTCGCCCTTGGCGGAGTTATGACCGACGAGGTAGGATTTGCTTAAATTCTCTACGCTAATGACGATATTGGACATTAATCACACGTATACTATAGATATCTTCGTCAAAATATGATGAATGCTACCATTCTCTGAGTCTTTTCCCCATCAATCTTCCGCAAACATATCTTCAAGCGTGGCTGCATCCAAAACACGGTCAGCCCAAGCTTCTAGTTGCGACTGACCGGCTTGGCCTAGCTTGGCTTCCGCCCATAAAGGCAGTGGGCCGAACCGGCGCGTCAATTGGCGTCTCAATACCGCCAATTCACCTTGGGATATGCCTTGAGATATGCCTTGGGATATGCCTTGGGATATGCCTTGGGATATGCCTTGGGATATGCCTTGGGATATGCCTTGTTGTAGTCCCTGCAACAGGCCCTTTTGCTCTCCCTCGCGTATCCATTCCTCGGCTATGGTGGACATGATGGCTTCTCCTCGTGCAAAAGTGTGTTGGACCGCATGGGCCAATTGTTCATTGTTAAGTTTGTCGGTGCCCCGCGACAGATAGCGCAGGACGGTGTGGAGGTAATCCAATCCGCTTTGTTGTTGGGGCAGGTCTTTTAATAGACCCAAGATACTCGGTAGTCGTTCTGGCAGTTCGTCCCGGAAGATGTACTTCATCACCAACAACGATGCATGCAACAGGACACCGCCGCGCAGTTCCCCGTCGGAGTATGCGCTGAGGTCGGTCAGCAAGTAGCGGTAATCGGGCAGGTGACCAGCCACAGCAGGCGGGATGTCGAACAGGCTACCAAAATCAGAGGCGATTTTCCATTCCCGCCGACCATGATAAAGCACAATGGGCAAGATAAGGGGCAAGGGTACGCCTTGACCTGATTTGACCGCTTGCCCCCAGATGCCGACCATGTAGCGCAGCAGGTCCAGCGCAATCAGCGGATGCGGGCGGCTTTTGTGTTCAAACAGTAGATAGATATGGCCCGGTTGGCCGGTGGTTGTCTGCACACGGTAAAGCAGGTCAGCGTAATGTTCCTTTAGTTCGGGTTCAATGAAGCTGTCTTTGCCGATCTCCAGACTGCCGGGCTGGATCAAGGCCGCGATGTCGGCGGGCAGGTGGTGGCGCAGGAAATCTTCGGCAACCTCGGCACGGCTGAACACGGCTTTGAAGAAATGGTCGTGGGGGTTGTTTAGCTTATTCATTAAATCAAATCCGCAAAGCTTTTTTCCATGCCACGGAACTGGCGGATGCCTAGCCATAAGAAGAAAACTATTATACCCCAACTCAGCAGGAAACCGGGCATGTAAAGTGCCGATTCACCGCCGAGTATGGCCCAGCGAAAGCCATCGATGACACCGACAACCGGGTTGGCCGAATACAACAACCACCACTTTTCCGGTACGACCGACGAACTGAAACCCACGGGCGACACATACAGGCCAAATTGCACGATGAAAGGGATGATATAGCGGAAGTCGCGATATTTCACGTTAAGCGCGGTAATCCATAACCCCGGACCTAGACTGGCAAGAAAGGACATTATTACAAAAAACGGCAAAGTCAAGATCGACCAGCCAGGCAGGAACTGATACCACAGCATCAGGCCGACGAGGATAGAGATTATTAGCAAACGGGAAGATACAGGAGACGGCTTCCAATAGGGTTTGCAATAGTGGTAGGCCCAGTATCCAAGCCACGACAATGAATGACAATATCCCCTTCCGCGTCAAGTCAAAAGTCAACCAAACGAGTGCGCAAATTGCCATTGACCCGCCCAGCTTGCCCAGCACTTGCCAAATCTTGTAAGTGCTGCGATGCAATTTCGCATCTAAGAGCAAACCGAACAATGCCATGGTTGCCGTTAAGATTTGCTCAGGCGAAATAAAACCGTTGTGTAGCCATATCGCAGATAGAAGAACAAGCAATGCAGAGGCCATAACCCCCGCATAAGGGACTTGCAAATGTTCTTTGCGTTGCTCGGCATAGATAAATACTCCCAAGCACAATGCTATGATGACTAAAGGCAGATAAGTTGAACCGAAAGGCAAAAGCGAATGCACCGCAGAAATAAGGTTATCCATCATTAGTAAATATATTTAGATATGCCATATCGCTTATTCTTATCATGATTGTTGCGCCAAACCATCGGGCAACAAAAATGTTGCCCGAATTGCGTAGTTTAATACCTTTTCTTTATATCGCCATCAAGGTGACCGTGTCTGACCAAGCACCCGGCCCGGCAACGCCAATGCCTCGCAAGCGCACCGAATAGAGCTTGCCGGGGGTTAGCCCGGTCAATTCGATGTGCGAACAATGCACATGAATGCCTTCCTCCTTCCAATTGGCTTCCACGGTGGGGTCGCCGTCGGTGAGTTGGACTTCATAACTGGCTGCTCCGGGCAGGCGGGTTGCATGGAGGATCAACACGCCGCTCAGTGCGCCATGCTTGAGCGTCAAGCCTTCCGGGGCGGGGAGTGTGGATACCGTGCTGAAATGCGCCGTTTCGCGGCGGAGTTCATAGCCCGTGCTTGCCAATAGGGTGGCATCGCCATTGGCGACCAATTCCAAGTAATTAGCCAGCCGTTTTAAAATTCCCGTCAATGATTTGCGGGCATCCTTGCGTTGGGCAGCCTTGAAAGTATCCCGGCCCAGCGCGGCCTGATA
>CAIWDB010000279.1 GCA_903911305.1 uncultured Methylococcaceae bacterium
CGGTGGGCCAGTATCGCACCGCTGGAATTATATTGGCCTTTTTGACCGGGAGGGACACGGGTTCCTTCCGGGAAAATCACCACCCAACGGCCTTTCTTTAAACGTTCTTCACCGTCACGCAATAGCTTTTTCAAGGCGGCTGTTTTGGCATCACGATCAATTGCGATAGGTTCCATTAAACTCAAGGCCCAGCCCCAGATGGGCACTGACAACAATTCCTTTTTCAACAAAAAAACTAAGGGTGGGAAGATGGCCTGAATGGAGATTGTCTCCCAAGCTGATTGATGCTTGGAAATAATAATACCGTTTGTGGGCGGAATGTTTTCAACACCCTGCACTGTATAGCTGAGTCCACAGATAAATTTCAACATCCATAATTGAAAATGCACCCACTTCATTACCCAATAATAACGCGCATCAAAGGAACTGCGACTGAGAGCGAAAACAATCGGTGCGAATGAGATTACCGAAAGAAACTGGCAAATATAAAATATGCCGGAACGGAGAATGACGCTAAAACTAGCCTTGCGTGAAGAGTATGTATTGGACGGCTTCATGGAGATTGACGAAGGTTGGTACATCAAGTTTTGGGTTACGTTTTAATGTTTTCTTACCGTTGCCGGTTTCCACTAAAATGGCTTCCGCCCCTATGCTTTGCGCGGCTTGAATATCCTTTAAAGAATCCCCTATGGCCGGGATGCCATCCAAGTCCACATTAAATTGCTTGGCGAATTGTTCATACATGCCAGTTTGTGGTTTGCGGCAATGGCAACCCTCTTCCGGCGGGTGTGGACAAAAATAAATCGCTTCAATGTGACCACCCACTTCCTCGACCATTTTGCGCATTTTGGCATGAATGCGCTCAAGCGTCCCCAAATCAAACAAGCCACGCCCCACACCGGCTTGGTTGGTGACCACGACCACTTTATAACCGTTACGGTTTAATTGGGCAATGGCTTCCAAACTACCGGAAATAGGAACCCATTCTTCGGGTGATTTGATGTAAGCGTCGGAGTCATGATTGATGACGCCGTCGCGGTCGAGAATGACCCATCGCATTTTAAATTCCAATCGGTGGATAGAAGAGCAGTATTGTAACTGATGTGACACATGACCCAAAGTTTGTAGCGTCAAAGCTTGCTTTATGGCAGTGACGGAGACCCTGGGAACGCTGCCACACATTGTTTATGCATCGCCGTGAGCAGGTTAGATCATGCCTTGTTGTTTCCGCCGCAAACTCCCCGGGCGACAGCCAAACCTCTTGAAGAAGGCATTGCTGAAATGGCTGACATCGGCATAGCCCAATTGATCTGCTATGACCTTCAAGGCAATTTGTTTGTGTTGCAAAGCGGCATAGGCGGCAGAAAGCCTACGGTCACTGATGTAGGCAAAAATAGACTGCCCGTATTCCCGTTTGAACTCGTCATTCATCACCCGTTCCGAAAGCCCATAGCGTTGTGCCAATTCGTCCAAACCCGGCAACACGCCCTCTAACTGGTTCAGTTCCTCATGCAATTCATGAATCAACCGAGTCTTAGGCGGTTCAGGATTGGGTTCGCCGACAAAATGCTGAACTAAGCCAAATGTTCAAAGGTACAGTCTCCGGTGTGGTTTTTCAGCCTGACATCCAGGCGGCGGTCATACAACTCGCCCCGACCACAGCGCAAGCTTTGTACGAAAAACAAGGGTTCTGTCAGTTCTAGCTTCACGTCAGACATTGGCAGCAAGCCATCCATCCCCGGTTTGAAATGGTGGACAACGCGGCAAATATGCGTACCCAAAGCCAAATCCATCATTTCGATCCAGCCTTGGCCTTGGCCTTCCGGCATCGGTACTGGCGTTCTGGTCAATTCTTCTTGCTCAGCCCTTACGCGCAAAGGTTCCGATGACGGTTCGGTAAGCCATTGAAGGTTTAAATGTTGGGCAAACGCTTC
>CAIWDB010000280.1 GCA_903911305.1 uncultured Methylococcaceae bacterium
CTTCATTGGCATTGTAGGGTAGGTCGAAATCCGGTAGGCGCGGCAGCGAGGTGGAATTGTAAAAGCCGTGAATGAACAAGGCGAAGTCCTCGCTGAAGAAATTGCGCTGTAACGCCCATTGAAAACCAAACTCCCATACATTGTGGCCGAACGTGTCTTGGAATCTGGAAACGCCCAAGTTGTATTCAAAGTCGATGTCCCATGGCAGGGATTGGTCGAAGTTGAACGAAAATCCGGGCTGTGTGCCGGTGTTGAATGCTTCGGTGCCCAGCCATTCGGTCAGGTAAAACGCCTCGAAACCAAGGGCGGGGATGAAATATTCCTGTTTTTCCGTCCACAATTGAATCTTGGTGTCAAATGCCAGCGGCGAGAAGCCCCAACCTGGATCGGAACCCCCGCTCCAACTGGGTCCGTTGCTGAACATGCGCAGTTCTATATTGTCGGTCAGGCCATAGCGTAGCAAATATTCCGCACTGTATTGGGCTGGGCTGGCGACGCTAGATGCATAGTAAGCGAAGGGCGATACTTCGATATAAGCCCGGCCTTGCGGCAGGGTGAAAGCACTATTGGGGAAGTTGGCAAAATCAGGGCCAGGGTTGGTGATGTTAGGCTCGGAGCGCCATTTCTCGATATTTTCGGGTGTCCTTGCTTGGGAGCGATTGTAAAGCCCATCGAAAAACTCGCCGGCAACCGCTTTGCCCTGTTGCTTGCCAAACGCTAAAAAAGGCTGGTTGGCCTCTGCGTTGTGTGGTTTGCCGATGGAGGCAGGAGGCACGATGGCATCCCATTCTTCCACTGCGATGTGATGCCCCCAATGACGGAATTTCTGATACACGCCATCGGACGGGGGCAATGGCACATTCGACCCGGCAGTGGTTTTGGTGGATGGGTCTGTGCCGGTGGCAACGCGATCTTTAGCCGCCATGCAACCCGTCAACGCCAATCCCAACCAGACCAGCATGAGGGGGTTACTGAAGCAATGGCACATGTTCGGCGATTTCTGATTCGACGGCGGCGCGCATTTTCAACTCGATCTGATAGAAGCGCAGTAGTTTCTTGGCGGGCAGTATTTTTTCAAACTTGGGTAGATAGGTTTGCATCAGCTTAAACTGGGATTCTTGGAAATTCAGGTATTCCTTGATGATTTCCTGCGCCATAGGTTCGCTCATTGCCTCGAAATGCTCACCGAATTTGCCCATCAGCAGTTTTCTCCGTTCAGCCTGCAAGCTCATGTCTTGCTCAAGGCGTTCGTACACCGGCCAAAATTGCTCGGCTTCGGTTGGAGTCAATGGCAAGTGATCTGCCACCAAACGCTTTGCATCGGCATAGGTCGGTGGCAAATACGCTGGCAAATTCTCGCCTGAATGGGTTTCCTCCTCCACGGCCCAGCTTGGCGACCCTGCCATGAGGCAGGCTGAAACTGCCATTGGCAGCACAAATTGGCGTGTGTTGAGCTTCATGGATGAAAATAAAACGCTGCCGCCACCACGCCGTAAGTTACTAGTAGTAACATACCCTCCAGCCAATTGGAACGACCATCGGTGCTGATCGAATTAGTGACGACAACCGCCATCGCGACAGCCATCAATTCAAACGGTTCGAATTCCAGATTCATCGGCTGGCCCATCAACTGACCAACCAGCACAAGGACAGGCGCGACGAACAAGGCGATTTGCAGGCTGGAACCCATCGCCACGCTCACTGCCAAATCCATCTTGTTTTTCCGGGCAAAACTGATCACAGCGATATACTCCACCACGCCGCCGAACAGCGGAATCAGAATCACGCCAGTGAACAGATGGGTCAAGCCCACGGTCTTGATTGCACTTTCCAAGCTAGATACCAATACATCGGATACAAACACCAAGAAGACACTGGCAACCAACAATACCCAAACATGCTTGCCGATAGGTGGCTTGACGGTTTCGCCGTGGGTTGGGATTTCATGCCCAAGGCCCGCATCAACCCCAAGTTCGTATAAATGGCGATGGGTCTTCATTGAGAACAATAGCGACAATACATAGAATGACAGCAACAAACCTGCCGCGACTATGGAAAAATGATTGATGTGCGAAGCGAGCAAGCCACTTGATGTGTAATGGATCGCGGAAGGCGTCAGCATCACCACTAGGGCTAGAATGAGCGAAGAGGCATTGATACGGGCCACATTCGACTGGAAGGTTTGCTCGGGATGTTTCAAGCCGCCCAACAACATGCCCGCACCCAGTGCCAGCAATAGGTTGGCGATGATCGTCCCGGTGATGCTGGCCTTGACGACTTCGACCAGCCCTTGAGACAGCGCGACAATGGCAATCACCATCTCGGTGGCATTGCCAAACGTTGCGTTGAGCAAGCCGCCCACTGTCGGGCCGACCGAACCGGCAATGTTTTCCGTCGCATGGGCGATCATCGCCGCCAAGGGCACAATTGCCAAGCCTGCCGACACGAACACGGCAATCGGGGTAAAGCCGCGCCATTCGGCTAGAAAACTCAAGGGTACAAACCACAACATCCACAGTAAAATCGTATTGTCGAGTCCGAGCAGCGACTTGAAATGGGAAATTGCCGAGGACTTCATGTTTTACCCAATCAATTAAATAAATAAATCAGCACTAACGTGGAACCGTTGAGCAAGTTTCTTGGCAATATGGACAAGGGGCATCTCCCGGTTTTTGGGCAAATCTTTAGGGCAAATCGGCAATCTCCCACACCATGGTAAGCGACACGCTGGATTCAATATCCTCAGGTTCAATGTCAGACTCGGGTGGGGCAGGGGCCATGCAAGCCATCGGCGACACGTCAAAATCCTGTTCGACGAAATGGACTTCCATACGGCTGTAATCGATGCGCACAATGCTGCCTAAACGCACTGCCGCGGCTTCGGCGATGATCCCGGCCTTGGTGGTGGCATCGGCGACAGCGGCTTGCAAGGTCCGCTTTTTTAATGCCTCGGTTTCGGCCACGGTGAAACGGAGGTTAAAACTAGCATTGCTGCCGCTTTCCGCAATCGCAGTGAGGGCGCGGTTGAGTGTGACTTTATCAAACGGGATGTCCAGTCTAAGGTCGTGGCTGGCAGTGAAGCCCCGGAACTCCCGCTCGCGGGTTCGCTCATGGTATTGGTATTTGGGCATGACTGAAAAGTTTGACGTTTTCAATTGGTTGCGGCTAGCTCCAAAACCTTCCGCCGCCGCCCTGAGCTTTTCGACTTTAAGATTGAGGGCTTCGACCGTCCCTTGGTAGGCGTAGCTTTCCGCCGACAGGCTGAAACTCAAGACGACTCGGTCGGGTGCCATTTCGACATGGCCTTTGCCGGTGACGGTTAGGGTGCGTGTATTCATGATTGCTTGTACGTCAATAGGCTGTTCACTTTAACCTGCCATCAGGCTGCTTTTAATGGTTCCACATGGAAGGCGGGCGCGTCTATGGCATCGTTTGCCCCGAATCCGGCCTCCTCAAGCTCCATTTCCAGCCGTTGCCGTCGTTCGGACTCCAGTTGCGCCACTTTGCGCATTGGCCAGACACCGTTCGCCAATGCCCCCAATGCGGCCACATTGTTGGTCAGCACCGACGCGCCAATGCCGAAGCCTCGGGTGAACACACCCGCCACGCATAACACATTCGGTACGATGATCATGATCCAACTGTTGCGGACATTGCGCTCCATTGCCAGTGAAAGTTCGCGCAGTTCGCACAGCTTGCCCAATCCCTGTTCCATGAACACGATCTGTGCGGTATCGGTGGCAATTGAGGTTGCCCCGCGCAGTGAGATGGATACGTTGGCCTGCTTTAGGGCGATGGAGTCGTTGATGCCGTCGCCAATAAAGCATACTTTGCGGCCTTCTTGTTGCAATTTTTTGACATACTCGGCCTTGTCGGCGGGTAACACTTGCGCGAAATAGCGGTCCATGCCCAATTCCCCGGCCAGTTTGCGGGTAGGTGCCTCGTGGTCGCCGGAGATGATGGCAAGGTGCTTGATGCCACGCTGGCGCAGCCCCAAGACGATGTCACGCACTTCTGGCCGGACGGAGGCTTGCAGTTCCAGTGCGCCGCCAAGCTGTCCGTCCACCCCAACCATGACCATGGTGTAACCTTCAAGGTGGGCTTCGTCCAAGGCTGCCTCAACCTCGGCGGTCAGCGGGATGCCTTCCATGTCCAAGTAGCGCTGGCTACCGACGCGGATCGTGTGGCCGTTGATGATGACGCTGATGCCATAACCGACTTTGTATTGGGTCTCGTCGGTGGTTGCCAGTGCTATGCCCATTTCGTCGGCTTTGTGCAGAATGGCCATGGCAATGGGGTGGTGGAATTTTTGTTCGGCCGTCGCGGCGAACATCAGAATGTCAGTTTCGCTAAAACCATTCGCGGCGATGATGCGGCCCACTTCTGGGCGTTCGCGGGTCAAGGTGCCGGTCTTGTCGAACAGCACGGTGTCGATCTCGCCCATTAATTCCAAGGCGCGCCCATCCTTGACCAGAATGCCTTTTTGGGCGCACAGCGCCAACGTGGACAGCATCGCCAAGGGCGCGGCCATGCGGATGCCCGTGCCAAAATCGCTGTTTAACACTGCCACGCCGGCTTCCCTTCCCAAGGCCGAATAGGCCAGCGCCCCCACTGCCAAGGTTGGTGTCACTGCCGCATCTGCCAAACGCTCGCTCTTGGTTTGCGAGGCCAGCTTATAGCCGGCGGTGTCGTTGAGAATCTGACTGATTTTGGCCGATGCGGTGTCACTGCCAGCCTTTTCCACTGAAATGTATAGTTTGCCCGCCACGATGACGGTGGAGGCAAACACTGAGTCGCCTAAGCCCTTTTCGACCGGGTTCGATTCACCCGTCAGCGCCTGCTGGTCGATCATTGCCGTGCCTTCCAGCACATGCCCGTCCACCGGCACCATGTCGCCGGTATAGGCGACGACGATGTCGCCGACATTGATTTGTTCCAAAGGCACTTCGGTTTCGACGCAGTTCTTCAACAGCCACACGAAGCGCGGCTGCTTGCCAAAAGCGTTGAGCAAGAGTTTTTTAGAGTCGCCTTGAGTTTTCTTGACTAACATGCGGCCAATGGAGAGGCACAGGGACAGCACCGCCCCGGAGAAAATCTTCATCGTGCGGAGACAGCCTAGCACGACGATGGAATCCAGCAGATCAACGCCGAGGCGCTTTTCCTTGACCAGCATGTCATACGCGCCTTGCAAAGTCGGCAGTGCGGTATAGGCGAACACAGCGGCGGCGACCGGCAGCAGGGCAGGGGCGGCGAACTGGGCGGTGCCTGCCAACACCAATGAGCCGGCACACAGGGGCAAGTCCAAATCCAGTTCATCCAGTTCAGACTGGGGTTCGGCATTGGCCAGGGCAGTGTCGAGTACGTCGATGACCTGGTTTTGAGGCAATCGGCGCGGGTCGTATTCCACCTGTACTGTGCAATGGATGGAATGGGTCTGATAGCGGTTTACCCCCGACACGGCCATTAATTTCCGTTCGATTGCAAGGCACAGACTGCTCTTGCGATAAAGTGCCGGGTGCTTGGCCTTGATGAACCCGATCCTTTCGGCAAGGATTTGGAAGCCCTTTACCTCAGCCCCGTCTCGATGGACAGCATCGGCGGCAAGCTTTTCCCCCGATTCCGCCTCTTGAAAGCCCATTTTTGGGTAATGGATGCCATTGTTTTCCGATGGCGACGAGGTTTTCATCAATGCAGCGTTTTGGGTTGTCATGAGTCTTTCTCACTCTAGGTTAAGATGCATCCGCGTCCATGCTCTGGCTGGTGTGCCTGCCTTTTTTTGCCCATTTGGCTGCGTTCGCGCTCAAAAGGCCATGCTTCGGGAAGATCATCTTCTCAAACTCATCAGCCGACACGGGTTTGGAAAACAAATAACCTTGCCCAAAATCACACCCGGCTTTGACCAAGAAATCGCGCTGCCCTTCCGTTTCAACGCCTTCTGCGATGACCTTCATGCCAAGTTTGTGCGACATGGAAATAATCGCCTCGCATATCGACAAATCGTCCGAATCGGGTGAGAGTCTAGCGACGAAGGACTGGTCGATTTTGATATAGTCGATTTTAAATTGGTTCAGAAACGCCGGGGTCGAGTGGCCGGCACCGAAATCATCCAAGGAGATTTGCATGCCCGCGTCGCGTAATTCGTGCAACTGTTCGGTGATGTCAGTGTTGGCGTCGAGCAGCAGGCCTTGGGTGATTTCCATCACCATGCTGTGCGCGGGCATGCCAAGCTTGGTCAGATGGGAAAACCACGCCGAGTGGTCGCTGCCTTGGGTGTGGAACTGCACGGCGGATTTATTGACGCTGACCCTGAATTCGGAATAGTAGGATATCCGCCAGCGTGCGGCTTGGGACGCTGCCTCGCGGAACACCCAATCGCCGATTTCGCCGATCAGCCCGGTTTGCTCGGCAACCGACATGAATTCAGAGGGGCTAATCAGGCCGAGTGTCGGATGCTGCCAGCGAACAAGGGCCTCCGCCGTGCGGACATCGCCGCTGGACAATTCGACGATGGGTTGGTAAAACACGCGGAATTGATTTTCTATCAATGCGTTACGCAATTCGTTGGTCAGCCTCATCTGCGACTGGGCGGCCTCTTGCATCGCCGGGGTGAAGTAACTGAAGCGGTTACGGCCTTGCCGCTTGGCATCGTACATGGCTTGGTCGGCATTTTTTAGCAATGCCTCGATTTCCTTGCCGTCCCGCGGATAAAAGGTGATGCCGATGCTGCCAGACACATAAACCACTTCCTCCCCCAGCAGGAACGGCTCTGCCAGCTTTTCCAAGATATGATTGGCAATGCGCTCGACGTTAGTCATGTCACTCAGACCGCCCAATATGACGGTAAACTCGTCCCCGCCCAAACGCGCCACGGTGTCGGTATCACGGACACAACTGCTGAGCCGTGACGATGCCTCCTTGAGCAGTATGTCGCCCTTGTCATGCCCCAAAGTGTCGTTGACCTCCTTGAAACGGTCAAGGTCGATGAACAAAAGTGCCAAGGTCAATTTGGTGCGGGCCGCCTTCTTGACTTCCTGCGCCAAGCGGTCGTGAAACATGCGTCGGTTTGGCAACTGGGTCAGGAAATCGAAATTGGCTTGGTTCCAAATCAACTCCTCCGACTTCTTTTTTTCGCTGATGTCGGAAAACAGGGCGACGCGGCGGTGAACCGAGCCGTCTTCGTTGAAAATGGTGTTAATGCTAAGCCATTCGGCATAGATGTCGCCATTTTTGCGCTTGTTCCAAATCTCACCCTGCCAGTGTCCGGTGGCATTGATTGCCTGCCACATCCGCTGATAGAACAGCCAGTCATGCTGGCCGGACGACAGAATCTTTGGATTTTTGCCGATGACCTCATCAATCGAGTAGCCAGTCAGCCGGGTGAATGCAGGGTTTACGTTGAGAATGGTGCCGTTGGCATCGGTGATGGTCATCGCCTCGTTGCTGTGTTGGTACAGCAAGGCGGCCAGCTTCATCTCTTCCTCGGCGTGTCTGCGCTCGGTGATGTCCAGCAACCCGGCGACCACGAACTGGACGCGCCCTTCGTTCCGGTAGCAGGCCATGGTCAAATGGGTGTGGATGGTTGCGCCGTCCTTGCGGATAAGGCGCTTGCCTATCTCATAGCTATCGAACTCACCCGCCAACATACGCTTGAACCGCGCCTTGTCGGCGATCACGTCGTCCGGGTAAGACAGTTCGGTCCATTTACACCGCGTCAGTTCCGCCTCGCTGTAGCCAAGCATTTGGCAAAGCTTCGGATTGGCGCGCAACCAACCTTTTTCGGGGGAAACAATGGCAATGCCGATGTTGCCGAGTTCAAACTGCGAGCGGAACAGGAACTCGCTTTCGCGCAGCGACTCTTCCGCCGCCTTGCGCTCGCTAATGTCGGTGTGTGTGCCGACCATGCGCAACGGCTTGCCGTCCGGTGTGCGGCTAACCAGCATGCCTCGCCCCAATATCCATTTATAGCCGCCATCCTTGCAGCGGATTCGGCTTTCGACGACATAGGCCGCCAGTTTGCCGTCCAAGTAGGCTTGCATGGTTGCCCCGACACTCGGCTTATCCTCGGGATGGATACGATCCTGCCATTCTTGCACGGTAGGCAAGATGTCCCCCTCGGCATACCCCAACATGGCTTTCCAGCGTTCGGAGTAGTTGCATTCGCCGGTCTGTATGTTGCAGTCCCATATCCCGTCGCCGGTGCCTTCCAGAGCGAACTGCCAGCGCTCCTCGCTCTCTCGCAATACTTTGTTTGCCTGTACGCGCTGGCTACGGAGGCGATAGGAGATGAATCCAACAAGGCCGAGCAAAAAGATTATCAACGCGGGTGCGAGATAGGTGGGCAAGCGCCAATCTGCCGCGAACTCCCTGCATAAATCGGCGGTCAATCCGGCTCCAGATGTAACGGATTGGCTGATGCCAAATGTCTCGCTGCCGACTGTCAGAATATCGCCCGCCCCACACCATGCCTTCGTCAAGCCAGCGAACAGAAAAAAAACAGCCAACAGAAAATTTTTATACATTGGCCTCAGATGAATAATGGGAAGACCTTACGGCTTTTCGCACGAATGGCAACATGGGGCTTTGCAAACAATAACCTCCTAAGCCGGTACATTTTTCCCGTACTGGGTTATGAAACCCCAAACATCCGGACGCCTCTGCTTGATTCCTTCCATCAGTTCGCCGGCTTTGGCGATGCAGGGCAAACGCCTTCCGTGGTAATCGACCATAGGGCCCGCTTGTGTGAAAACAATGCCGAATTGTTTCAACAACCGGAGCAATTGCGGCTCCATCGCGGCGAACCAAAGCTTTACATCGCTCTCGGTACTCATCGTTACGATCCCTTGGAAAAGCCCTAGGGTGATCTGCGGAACGGTTCTGCGCTCCTCTTCCCGCCGCCGCTCCATTTCGCCCTGATCAATGATGCCGTGTACCGTTTCGGCTTCCTTGGTGCGTCTGCGAAACTCTTTGGAAACGGCCAAACGTGATATCTCGGCTATTTGACATCGAGGGTAACTCTCAATGATCTCCTTAAACTCGGGCAGGATTACACAATGCTCCTCCATGGGAAACAGCCGTTCGGGATATGCTTGGTCTGCCAGAACCAAGCGAACGGTTCCCGCCAACTGCTGGCTGGATAAGTGCCTAAGGCAGGAATGCTTGGAAATCCCGTCGAAATGGTCGCATTCCAAACAGTCGGGGTATCGGCCAGGGCTTTCGAAACAGTGTTCCACGCAATAGACTTGGTAACGCAGCGACATAGTCTGCCGCAATAATTCCGGGTTGTTGACAGGCAGCACGTTAAAGTATTGGTAAAAGGTTCTAAAGTAATCATTCATAATGTTCTAAGTATCGCACACCGCTGGATAGGATTCCAGACTGCTGACAACAGGGGCGGGCAGTCGGTTTTCGCCCGCCCCTTTGAGTATATAATACATTAGGCTGAACAAAGGTAATGAATTGTGCGGTTTTATTTGTCCGCACATGGCTTATTCCTTACAATAAAGCTTTGAACCAATAAAGGCGGACTCGTTTTAGGTGGATCGTCTGATTTGGAATATTTTTTGCCATGGAATGGGATGCACAGATTTGATTGGCTGTTCCCTCTCAGCTTATTTCAGGCTAGTCTACAAGCGGTGTTTTTGCAACCTAGCAACAAATGCCACATTGCCAATCTTTCAAAACCGAAAGGACTGCAACCCGATTCGGCAGATTGAGTGTTTTTCCATTACTCGTTTCCGGCACGGAATGCTCACGTCACACAAGAGGCTGGGTGTCGGATTCGTTATTTTCACCATTATGGTGCTTACTTTTTATAGAGGGTCAATTAACATGCTAACGCATATGAACCGACACATGACGGGGTATGATGTCGTTTTAGCCAATACGGAAGAAAGCAAAAATATTCACTTCAATCTTCGTTATCAGATTTATTGCGTCGAAAAAGGTTTTGAGGAAGCGGGTAAATTCCCTGACGAACTGGAAAAAGACGAGTTTGACGACCGGTCTGTTCATTTTTTGATAAAACATAGGGCGGACAATCAATGGGTTGGCACATTTCGCCTGATCATTGACAAATTGCATAATCTACCTATCCACCAACATGCCCACATCGCCCATGCACACCGGGTTAACCCGGAAAAAACCGTCATCGAATTCTCTAGGTTGGCAATTCTGCGCCCATTCCAAAAACACACAAGAAATTCTGCAAACAATGCCGGCGACCCTGACCTGTGCATTGTGTTCAACGCCATATCTGCGGGCATTGAGTATTCCAAACGATGCGGATCGCATAAAATATATTTCCTCTGCCGCCCATCGCTTGCCAAGATCATCAGGAAAATGGGCATCAACTGCCCGCAAATAGGCGGAAAGACCCTATTCCGTGGGCATCGATTCCCCTACAAATTCGACCTTGCGGACTTTCCGTCGCGTTTGTTCGACACTCACCAAGCCTTGCAAGCGTTTTACCGGAAAAACATTTATACCCATTACTGCCGGGCGTCCGACTTTGAAGGCGGGCAGATAAACAAAGCGGCGGCCTAGAATCCATTGCAAGGGAAATCATACGCGGCTTAATTCAACAGCATTGCCTGCCCAGCTTTGAGACGGGACGGCAAGCCTGTTAGTGGCCGAACTACCATCAAAATTAAAGAGGTGTGGCACATGGTCTCAGTGGCAACAGTCAATGAAGCATTGCTCGACGCATACCGTGCGGCGTTGGGTGCCGAAAACGTGATAACCGACCAGGCAAAACGGCTGGAATACGCAACCACCACCTACCTGACCGGTCACACGATACCGGCCATCGTCCTGCCGGGTTCCACGGAGGAAGTCCAGGCTTGCGTCCGCATCGCCAACCAGTTCAAAACCCCGATCTACCCGATCAGCACGGGGAAGAATTACGGTTACGGCTCCCGTGTACCAACTGCCGACAACTGCATCATCCTTGAATTGAGCCGCATGAAGCGTATCCTCGATTTCAACGAGGCACTCGGCTACGTCACCGTCGAACCGGGTGTCACCCAGAAGCAGCTTTATGAATTCCTGAAGGAAAAAGGCTCAAAACTGTGGATGGATGCGACAGGAAACACCCAAGACCACAGTTTGGTAGGCAACCTTGCCGAGCGGGGCTTCGGTCACACGCCCTACGGCGACCATTTCAACAACACGGGTGGCATGGAAGTCGTGCTGCCCAACGGGGACTGCATCCACACCGGAATGGGGCGTTTCGCCAACGCCAAGGCCAAAGGGGTCTACCGCTGGGGTCTTGGGCCTTACCTTGACGGCCTGTTCACTCAGTCCAACTTAGGCATCATCACCCAAGCCACGATCTGGCTGATGCCTGCGCCGGCCTACCACGAATATGTTTACTTCAGCTTCCTTCGCCCCGAGCAAATCGGCGAGATCATCGACCTGCTGCGGCCTTTGCGGTTGAACGGCACAATCAAGAGTGCGATCCACATTGCCAATGACTACAAGGTCGTCACTTCGATGCAGCCCTACCCTTGGGAGAAGACCGGCGGAGTGACCCCGTTGCCCAAAGAAGCGATGGATGAGGCGATCAAAACATGGGATTGCGGGGCGTGGAACGGCTACACCTCGTTGTGCGGGAGTTGGCTGGAAGTCGCCTCGGCCCGTCGTGCCATTAAAAAACAATTGAAGGGGAAGGCTAAGCGGGTCGCCTTTATTAACCCATGGTTGTTGAAGGCGGCCAACCTCGTCAAGCACCCCTATCGCTGGCTGACCGGCATCAACTTGCCGCACATGCTGGAAACCTTGAAGCCGGTTTATGACCTGACCAAGGGCATTCCGACCGATTACTTCATGGAGAGTGCCTATTGGCGCAAAAAAGGCGATGTGCCGGCACAAGCGGACCCTGACCGGGATGCCTGCGGCTTGTTGTGGTGCGCCCCCATCGCGCCGATAGACGGCGAACATGCCCAAGCCATCTATGGCATCTTATTGCCGATCTTTGCCCGTCACGGCTTTGAACCGATGGTTGCCATCACATTGCTGACCGAGCGCGCACTCAGTTGCGTCATCACCATTGCCTTTGACCGGTCGGTGCCGGGTGAGGACGAAAAGGCGTTGCAATGTCATGACCAATTGCTTGCGGAATTGACCGCCGCCGGTTACTACCCCTACCGGCTCAGCACCCATGCGATGGACAAGCTGCCGCCGCCGGAAACCGCCTACACCGACTTGTTGAAAACGATGAAGGATGCATTGGACCCGAATGGTATCCTCGCGCCGGGCCGCTACATTCGCTGATAGGCCAAGCCGGAAGGGTCAAAGCGTGCTTTGACACTTCCATAAAAAAACCCGGCGTAAGGCCGGGTTTTTTTGGTTAAACGAAATGCCGCTTAAGGGTTACGCTAGCTTCCGTCTGCGCAAGGACGGAGCCATAAGCCCAATCGCGCCTATGCCAAATAACGCCAAGGAATCCGGCTCTGTGACATCGCGCAAACCTTCGGCTTGCACATTGGACGAGACAGTGAAAGAGTAGCTTTCGTTTGCGTCCAAGACGAAACTGACGCTACTCAATGACCCTGTTGCATTGTATTGGCTTAACCCATTACCCCCCGTCGTCGCTACGTTAAAGTTGAGTTCAGGGGGTAAGAAGTTAATATGATCGGCGGTGTCAGCAACGATTAGATTCCACTTGCTGCTGGCCTTTGCCGCATCTCCAACCCCAAACGGGGTGACGATATTGGCGACCAGATGCACTGCGTAATCCAGCTCAAAATGCGTTGTAATTGTGTTTGTAGGTTTGATCGTAAAGGTCGCGTTACTGCCTACGTTTGAGGATGAGGTGCCCGCAGAAGGATTGTCAATCTTGCCGGACAAATCGACTTGCGCCGTGCTGTTGGCATTTGCGCCGGCAGGGATGGTTGGCGGAACATCAACCACCGCCCCCGACAGTGAGTAATCGGCATAGCTGTAGGTCTTGCCATTGGGCAACACATTAGTTGGTGGTCCCAGGTTAGGCGGGGTGCCAACGCAATCCACTCCAATGCAAGTACTCTTGAAAGGGATCTGCCCACCTGTTGCAAGAGACGGGGTATCGGAAATTGGAAATGTCTCGTAACCAGTAAGAGTGACCGAAGCATCCGCCTTGTTTTGTCCGCCTGTGATGCTGCCTTCTCCACCATTGACAAGTGGCAGGTTTGTGGCATTGTTAATCCACTTCAAATTGGTGATGGTTAGAACCGCTGATGCGAATGAATCCGCTTGCGCCGAGCCAATGCCAACGATAGATAGAGCCGCAAATGCGGCTGCGAACTTGTTAAGCTTCATAATCAAACTGCTCCCTTTAAAAAGGTTTTAAAACAAAGTTTATATTCATTGAAAGAAATAGTGCAATATTTATACCATAAATAAATATATTACACTTTTCAGGCATTTAAAAAAATAGTTACAGTCTTTAATCGTATGATGATGGCAAGTGTAAAAATAACTGACGCTTATGAAAGCATTGGCGAAGTTTAATTGCCTTGCAATATCAGTCTATCCCGCTTCTCAAACGCTATAATGATAGATAATATAGATTTAGGGTTGTTTGTCAAGGGCACGGCTGTGTTTTTTGAACGATTGGCTGCAATCGGACAATCCTTCAGATATAAGGGCAAACCGGTGGGTTCAATGACTGTAAAAATTATTGACATCAAAAGACCATCCCTTGCCACTATTCTAGCCTCTTCTCTTTCTCCTGCTCTTGAGCGATTATTTTTTTCAGCAACTCATCCGCTTGCCCGCGCTCAGTGAGAGGGGGGTTGCCAGCCAGCAAGTCTTGCAACTCACGTTTGGCTCCAGGCAAGTCCCCGGAGTCAGCCAAGGCAGCGGCGTAGCGATAGCGAAGTGTAAAGTTTTCTGACATTTGTGTGCGAGATTGCCGCAATAATCGCAAAGCGCGTTCCTTTGCGCCAGTGTCCGTCAGCAATGCCGTCAAGGTGTCGAGGATAGTCAAATTGGACGGGGCGAGTTCATAGGCTTTTTCGGCATAACTGAGCGCGGCGGCGGAATCGCTTTTGCGCAACCGCCAAGCCAGTTCGTTGAGGACAATGGGATTGGACGCGGCGGTCTTGTTCGCTTCCTCCAATTCGTCCAAGGCTTCCCTCGCCTTCCCCGAATCCGCGTACATGCCTGATAACACAACCCGGACAGCCCAATCCTGCGGATACTGCCCACGCCATTTTTCCAGCGTGGAGATGGCTTGCTCCTTGTGCCCGGTCATCCATTGAGTTTGCGCCAGGTTAGTCACTGTCTCATGGGTTTTGGCTTTGTCGAAAGCTCTCTGGTAGGCCAGCAAGGCTCCCTGCATCTGGTTCCTCTGCCTTGCCAGCGTGCCCGCCAAGCTCAGGACTTCGACATTGTCAGGCTGTTCGCGGCGCAATTCTTCGATTAGATGTGCGGCTCTGTCCGGGCTGTCCCGGGCCATCAGTTGGATTTCTAGGATTCGGGCGGGCAACCAGCTACGGTCGATGGCCAACGCCCGTTCCAATTCCTGTGACGTATTGAGCGATTGACCGCCATCGGCATAGGCGCGGGCCAGCCAATAATGGGCGGTGGCGGAGCGAGGCGCCAGCCCCACCCATGATTTGGCGGCTTCGATAGCCGGGTCGGTTTGCCGGTTGGCCACTAGAACCTGTGTGTAGGTTTCCAAGAATACAGGGTCGCCCTGATGTTTGGATGCGATCTGTTGGACTAAAGGCAGCGCTCGTTGCGGTTGTCCGCGAGCAGTGAAATGACGGGCCAAGATCACCCGAGGCTGGACCGCATCTGGGAACTGTTTGATGCTGTCTTCGAGCATGGCTTCAACCTCTGCGTACTTGCCTTGGGCGGCATCCAGTTCCACCATTGCCAACTGTGCGTTCAAGTCCTGCGGATGGGCTTTCAAGATTTTTTCCAGATAGCCCCGCGCCTCGTCCATTTTGTTGGCGGCCATCGCCTGTCGCGCTAGATTCAAACCTGCCATAGGATCGCCGGTGGACTTGGCCCAAGCCGCTTGAAAACTCTCGCCCGCTTGTTTTGCCTGCCCCTGCGCGGCGTACAAGGCACCTTCCAAATCGAGGGGAAGGGCGTTGTCCGGTTGCTTGGCCTTCATCGCGGCTATGGTTTTTTGGGCCTTGTCGTATTGACGTTGCTGGATATCGGTCAATACGAGCATAGTCCACATTTCGGCGTTGTCATCGTCCAGCTTAACCGCCGCTTCCATCGCCGCAAGCCCTTTTTGTTCTTCGCCCTTGTCAAGCAGGCTGAGTCCTATGCCGAGTTGTGGAAATGCCGATTTCGGGTCGAGAACAGCCGCCTTCTCCAACAGCTTGAGCGCCGTGTCGCGGTCGCCTTGGGCAAATTCGATCAATCCCATGATCTGAACTGCGCCGGGGTCCTTGGGCGCAAACTTCAACAACGGCTCCGCGTACCGCTTAGCCGCCGCATAATCTCCCAGTCTGAGCTTGGTTATTGCCATTAACGCATAACCGCCCGCCGAGTTCGGCAAACCCTTCAAAAATTCGCTGAGCAATTGATCGGCTTGTTCGAGATGGTTTTGCATCAAGTGGACATAGGCGAGGTAATAATAAGTCGGCAGATAGCGCGGATTCTGCTTCATCGCCTCCTGCAACCCAGCCTGTGCCTTGGCATAATCCTTGTCCGTCAACGCAAGCAAGCCCTCGACAAGATGGCCCGCGAAAAAATGGGGATCTTCCCGCCGAAGCGTTCGGCCATCCTCCGCTGCTTCCGCGTATTTTCGCATGTCAATCAGAACTAATGCCCGATTGCCTCGATCAACGATATTATTTTGACCAAGTTCAACGGCTTTGGTGAAGCTTTCCAAAGCTGTGTCGAGGTTTCCCTTGGTCTTGAAATAGTCGCCGCGGAAACTCCACACCTTGGGTTCATTGGGACCGGCCTTGATGGCCTCATCCAACAAATGCTCGGCTTTTTGAAAATCGCTGTCGGCAATCGCCAAGCGGGCCAAGCCCAGCATGGCAAGCGGCTCCATAGGGTTCGCATGCAAGGCGTCCTCATATTCCGCTTTTGCCGGTTCCCGCTGGCCCGTCGTCGCCAGCGCATTGCCCCGGTAAACATGGACTTTAGCCTGTTCAAACGGGAGCAAGTCGGGTTCGACTGTGATTTCGTCCAAGATTTCCTTGGGCTTTCTTTGGAGTTGCAGGCTTTCCGCCAAGTCCAGCAACACGATGCGACGTGCCAAGCCTAGGTTGACGGCCTGGCGCAATTCTTTTTCCGCCTCCGCGCCCTTGTTCAGCAACAGATCGGTTTGACCCAACAGCCGGCGAGCTTCCACAAAGTCAGGTTTTTGTTGCAACGCGGACTTCAATTCGATGCTTCCATTCTTCAAATCCCCCTTGTCGATATATTCTTTGGCCAACTCGACATGCTGTTGCGGGGTTTTTTGGGAAAATTTGTCGCATCCGGCCAAGTTTAGCCCACAGGCGAGAATCAATGCCCATCGGTATGCTTGGTGATGGGGAGTGTGTGTGTGAGTCATGCAGTCCTTCCTGAAATTAAAAAACGATAAACGGCAAGCGAACAGATCAACTACCTTGTAACGCCTTGCGCAGGTTTTCCAGCCGTCCGACCATCTGGTTTTTCATCTGTTCCCGCCCGATGGCATGTTTCAACCCGTAGGCCATGCCGGCAACCTGATCTGTCGATGTCCTTTGCGCATAGAACACGATGGTCCCGCCACGGTAGGGCAGGCAGCCGATGACAAGGTTGATCGAGTTGTAAGAGTGGCCCACATAGTAATGCCTGATCGCAATCACGGCGCTGTCGTTCGCGGACTGGACCAGCCGATGGCCGAGAATGGCCGTGGGCCGTCCCTCCACCGTCCGGTTCAGCCAAAAGAACTGCTCGGCGACACCGGCCGGCAGGCCGGATGGATAATCCAGCCATGCCTTATCCAAGCCGGGGTAGTAACGGGCCAATGATTTGTCGCTGGCGGCAGAAGCGCGCAACTCGGCGGCAGGGTCGGCGGCAGGAATGCCTTCGGGGTGGGCATAGGGCGCTATGCCGGATAGGCCGCTTTTGCGGTAGGCTTCCCAGCGTGCGTGCAGGATTTCTCGGTAATGCCTCGACACTGCCTCGGCCTGTGCTTGTTTGCCCTCGCCTGCCAGTTTGTCCCTAAGCGGTTTGAAGCTGTCGATTTCCCCGGTGGAGAGGTTGAAGCGGTCGCCGGGTTCGGCATTCAGCAAGCCATCGACTTCGTCACCTTCTTTTGCCGACAGGGTGAAACCCCCGAAGGCATCCACCCCGGCATTCGGCGGAATCTCCCCGTGTGCCACGATGTCCGCGTCAATACCTTCCACTTCGGCGCGCTGCAAATAAGCGAAGACCTTGGCTAGGGGAAGCGGCAAATATAAGGCCGTATCCATGGCCAGTTCTTTTTCTCCCGACTCTTGGCTGGGCTGGCTGATGATCTCACCCCGATCCAAGTCCGCGAGCTTATCCGGGGGAATGCCCAAAACGGCCAATAACTCCCCGGCTACCGGCGAAGCGTGCGCCGTAGCGGCAAAACAAAGCAAGGGTAATAATAATAAACGTATCAGGTACATTTTACAGGGCTAATTGGTTTCAAGATTTTTGAGTTTGGGGGAGTCGTCCAGTTTACTGGTATTGCAAGGGTGGATTGCGGCCAATATCTCGGCTAGAGATGAAAACGACTTAATTATGCTTTAATCTGCACTTCCATATGTGACAATCGACATTTCGACCACCTTAAACCATTAAAAATACATGCTAGAATGATTGGCGCGAGAAGGATGCTCGTCGTACCTATCGATTCCTATCAGGATAACAAATTTTATCAACGAGGATTGATTATGAATATCAAATATTTGCTTTTTTTGACGCTGACAGCCATGCAACTGCCTACCTTTGCAAGCGGTTGGCAGGAAATCGTAGCGCAACCGGGGACCTACACCGACCCCAAAGGCACTGCTGTGCGGACCTTGCAACCTGCCTGCTCCGGCGGACCAGTCTGCACGTTTGACGCTCAAGGCAAGCCTATTTGCCATTTGGCCGATAAGCAGTTTTCGTTCTTCTTCCAAGAAGGCGACCTCGACCATGAAGAGAGTGGCGGAAACCACAATTTATTGATTTATCTGGATCAAGGGGGTGCCTGTTGGGATTTCGCCTCCTGTGTTGCATCGGCGGAGACATCAACACCCGTGTATGCCCAAGCCATCGACCGGGCCTCCATCGGCTACGCCCAAACCACTGGTATCTTGGCCGACCGTAAGGGCAACCCATTCCGATACTGGGACAAGGTGTTCGTACCCGCCTGCACCGGCGACGTGTTTTGGGGTTCCAACAACGCCTTCTACTATAATGTGGGCGTTGACGGGCAGCGATTGCCGGGCATTGACACAGATTTCATCGAAATCCACCACCGGGGCTTTGACAATTTCTTGACCGCATTGAATTGGGCCGGGAATAAATACACTAACAACCCACCCTACCTACCGCTGAACAAAATAGCGGTGGCCGGCTCCAGCGCCGGCGGCTACGGAGCCGTTACCAGCTTTGCCTTTGTCAAGGAAACCTGGCCGGACTCCAAAACCTACCTAATCGCTGATGCAGCCAACGGCGTCATTGGACCCGCCTTCACGAATACCATCCTCAAACCAACCGCTGAGAATCCGTCGC
Organism: uncultured Methylococcaceae bacterium; assembly: GCA_903911305.1. GTDB lineage: Bacteria > Pseudomonadota > Gammaproteobacteria > Methylococcales > Methylococcaceae > Methylumidiphilus. Next base: position 18,670 of record CAIWDB010000280.1, read on the forward strand.
CGTGGGGCCAGCAAAACAATCTGCCGACTTGGATACCGGGGATTGCGGCATTGCCGTCCTCATCCGACCAGTTCATTCCAGACTTCATCGCCAGTCTGGCTAAGTACTACGCCAAGCCGTCGCTTCTCGACCGCGGCTACGGGCCAAGCAAATTCGCCCAATACACGACAGAGTGGGATGTGGATCAAGCATTTTATTACGGTGCAATGCAGGAAAACTTGGATCCGTCGATTCCGGTGGAATTGTTGTTCTCCGTCTTTTTGGGAGGCGGCCTGAACCCGGACAGCCCAACTTATTCCGCCCAGAAACAGATCTACTGTGATTGGCATCGCACGATGAAGCAATACACCCACGATCTCGTCGATGAGACCGCCAATGCGGACAATTACCGCTACTACCGGGCAGCCGGCCATGACCATACCATCTTGACCGAGACACCTCCGTTTGTGCTGGCTGATGGTTCTCAGATCATCTTCAACCAACAAGGGATTTTCTACAGCGAACGCTCCGCCGGTGTCCCATTCAAGGATTGGATAAAGGGCATGTTAAGTGAATCGGAGGGGGCTTGGAAAAACCAGCAGTGTTCGGGCGGGCAATGCAACCCGCCTGGGTATGTCGTCTGCCGTTAAACAACTAACCGTTTAGGAGATGGGTCTTATGTGTCGCATAAGACCCGTCAAGGTTAACCTAGCGCAGGATGACGCAAAAAACACCAAAATCACAGTCACTGACTCGGGTTTACCGATGCCATGCCGCCGTGCCACCGTGTGGCCCTTCGGCAAAGCCTGTGCCATGGTTCCACGCCGCCTCGCCGCCGTGCGGGCCTTCGGCATAGCCCGTGCCGTGGTTCCACGCTGCCGAACCGCCGTTGGCACCTTCGGCAAAACCCGTTCCGTGGTTCCATGCCGCCGTGCCGCCATCGGCACCATGGGCATAACCCGCGCCGTTGTTCCATGCCGCTGACCCACCGGCGGCCGTGTGCGCATAGCCTGCCGAGCCGTACATCGCCGCGCCGCCATAATAGGGTGCGGGGTGGCCATATACCGCCACACTGCCGTAATAGGGCGCGGGGTGGGCGTACACGACTGTGCCGCCGTAGCCGCCACCATAGACAACCGTTGTGGACGGGGGTTTCGGTGCGCAGCCGCCAGCCAGCCACGCCAGACCCAACAAGGCTGGCACACATTTATACAGGGAATTGACAGACATAAGGGACCTCATTCGCTTGATGACACTGGACTCGCCTATTTACTGGGGAGGGTTTTCCATGTTCGCGCCAAACTCGACTTCTTTGGCACCTTGGGGTTTCTTGAGCATAAATTCCCCGGGCCCAAACTTAGGTTTCAGATTCCAATCCGTAAATTCGATTTGGAAACGCGGAAAATTGGCAACTAACTTGTAAGTCGTTGCCAGCCGCCGGGGTAGCGAGTTGGCATCAATCCAGATTTCCCAATTCGCCGAGGGGCTCATATATGCAAAATGCTCGCACGGCACTCCATTCACTTTAACGGACCCTACGGCGATGGCATGGGTCAAGCCTTTGGTCAGTTCGGCATAGGGGTTTTTCATCAATAAATCCGCCGCCGGGAAGTCTATGCCGGCCTTTTCCATTACGAAGGGCAACATCTCGTCAATCGTCCCTGGGGCTTTGGCCGTGGCATATAGGTTCTTTTGAATATCCAAAGCCGAGACGGTGGCTCCGTCGTAATAAAACTGGTAATGCGGCAAGTCGCCCGTCACATAAGTGCGTAATTTGTTGGGCCTTTCCAAGGCGAACTCGGACTCAATGAAATGAGTCAAGTGCTGCCCGGTTTTGGCGGGTACCTCCACCGTGCTGCGGGAGCGGTAGGTGAACGACTTCGCTGCGGCCAGCTTGTCGCTCATGGCTTTCAGATGATCCAGTGCCTGCTGTTCGATCACCGGTGCAGGCGCAGTTTGAGCCGGCTCTGCCGCTTTCGCAGGCTCGGTTGCTTGGGTGACGGCAGGGGAGGGGGCTTTGTGGGCACAGCCTGACATGCCTAACGCAAACGCGATGGCGACCAACAACCCATGCTTTGGGGAAATCTTTGGAGACTTGCAGTGTTCAATGGCCATGTTCGATCCTCTCGTATTAGGTTTGAAATTTTTATCCAATTTAGAAGCTGACGTTACGCAGCGGCCTAGCATTGGAGCGTCAAAGCTTGCTTTGACAGCCGAAGCAAGCTTAGGTAGGTTCAAGTTGTTTGCTGCCAAGGGGGGAATGGGCGCGTTTTTGTCCATTCATCCCATTTGCAATGTCGTGTGAACCATAAATTTTACACAAATTTCGAGTTTTTAACCCATGGAGAGTACAAAGGAGGAGATGGGCATGTCGAAATCGGTTCCTTGGAACACATAAACAATACCCATCTCATTCTTTTATTCAAACATATAGTCTAAGGTTCAAAAAACAGATAATCAGTATTGGCGACATACGGAGCAAGCAGGCTCAGGTCGTTGATGGCCACCGAGTACAGGTAAGGCGCGGTCGCCACCGTATAATCGTAAGCTGTTCCATCCGCAAGGGTAGCCGGATCGCGGCCGAAGGAAATTGGCGCAACAGAACCATAAATTATCTGTTTGCTCATCTTATTATTGAAAATAACTTGAACATTGCTATAGCATATCCAAGCGTCTTCACAAAATGGACAACATCGTTGACAATCATCGTATGGGTAGAAATAAATGGCTAGAAACAAAAATAGTGACACTTTACTCAGCTTAACTGACGCTATCGCTCCTCGCCTAACGATGGGCTTTTATTATGCCAAGGCTTCGCTGCTCATCCTGCTCCTCGCCTTGTCAGCCGTTGCATTCGCCCAGCCTGATTTGTCAACACGCACCTATTTTGGGGGGTTTACTCATACACTGAATCCTGAACTGGGATCGTATCCAACTTTTTCTCGACAGGCAGGGAGTAGCAACGGCAAGGTAAGGGATGCATTTGGCGCTTGGCAGGATGCGCTCCCCGGCGAGGCGCGGTTTGTAGGCGCGAATCGCGTCGCCAACCTCATTCCCGATTCCGAGGCGTTTGGAACGTCTGTATGGTGGACTGATCCAAATGCGAGTTCCTATGTAACCAAGGGTAATGCGTTGGCTACGCCGAATCCTTTGGCGCCGGGGCGGAACACCATTATACCGTTTACCCGAACCAATACATCCTCGGGGCCACTATTGATATTGAGATCGAAGACTTATCAAGTTTTGCCCCATGTGTTTTCAATCGTGATTGACGGAGACAATACGTCCGGGAATGTTAAAGTGAGTTTTGTCCATAGCTCTGACGGAGCCGTAGTCTCAAGCTATGTAGTGACACCAACACCTGGGGCCAATCGTTACTGTTTTCCAATGTCCCCCATTGACACTACTAACCACAAAGTCGAGATTGCTTTGACCAACAATGGAGTCCAGCAACTGGCTGTGGGAACCGCTCAAATGGAGGCAGCCTATTTGCAGACTGGAACCTGCAATAACTACGTATCCAGAGGCGTACCCGGCGGTTCATACCCATACCAAGGAGCGGGAGTCGATGGCGTCCAATATTTTGAGACCATCAATCATTGGACATACGTACCAACCCTGATGGGGGGCGGGAATCGTGTCACCAACCTGATTCCAGACTCAGAATCGTTTGGAACCGTCCAATGGTGGACTGACCCCTATGTAACCAAAGGCTATGCACTTGCCACAACGAACCCTTTGACACCAGGGCAGAATACCATCATCCCGTTCACCCGCACTAGTGCATCCTCAGGGGCATTATTGACATTCAGATCACGGTCATACAAAGTTTTGCCGTATGTGTTTTCAATCGTGATTGATGGAGACAATACGTCCGGGGATGTTAAAGTGAGTTTTGTCCATAGCTCTGACGCAGCCGTAGTCTCAAGCTATGTGGTGATGCCAAAACCCGGGGCCAATCGATATTGCTTTCCAATGACCCCAATCGACACCACTAACCACAAAATCGAGCTTGCGTTGACAAACAATGGAGTGCAACAGCTCGCCGTGGGCACAGCCCAACTGGAGGACGTAACTTCAAAGCCGGCGGTTTGCAATGACTACGTCCCCAGTGCCTACGCTGTCCAAATTTTCGACACCTTCAACCAATGGGCATACGAATTCGGCAATTATGGCCTAGTGACCCCGCAGATACCCACACCGATTACTCTTGTGCCCTCAAATTATGGCCTAGTTACCCAACAGACACCAAACCAAATTGATCCTGCGGCATTGAAAGGCATATTGCTTGAACCGTCCTCAGCCAATAAACTGCTTTATAACAACACGTTCTCCAACCCGATTTGGGAAAAAACTGGTGTTGCCATCACTGATAAGATTGACAGTCCGTATGGCCCAAAAACACTGACAAAACTAGTGGAGGATGGCAGCGTTGGAAGCCATGGAGTTTCACAGGCTTATTGCAAGGTATGTGCTGCGCCCAACTCTTCTACAACTTCTGTCACCATTTCCGCCGTTGTGCAGTCTGCGGAGCGCAATTGGGCGTACCTCGAAGTCAATTCTGGAACCAACGTGGTTGGCTACGCCTATTATGATCTGCTTAATGGACGTGTCGGCAGTTTCTCTGGACAGTATGCTAACGCTGACATTTGGGCGGAGGGTTCGGCTTGGAGGATTTCCTTGACCGTCGATGCTGGAGCGAGTTGGGCAAGTTACCCCGGCAATGCAAGCGCCAGACTCTATGCGGCGACTGGCGACGGATCAATCACCTATCAAGGCATTC
>CAIWDB010000281.1 GCA_903911305.1 uncultured Methylococcaceae bacterium
ATGGAAGTATTTGGCCGTGACGCGCCTTTGGTCTTGGAGATTGGTTTCGGCAACGGAGAAAGCCTTTCTCAAATGGCAAAGGCGAATCCAGACAAAGATTTCTTGGGGATTGAAGTGCATCGGCCCGGTGTCGGACACTTGTTGATCAATGCACAAATGATGGGGTTGCAAAATGTCCGGGTCTATTGCGCGGACGCGGTTGAAATTTTGCGTAACTGTATTTTGCCTAGCAGCTTGGATAAAGTGCAGGTCTTCTTCCCTGATCCTTGGCAAAAAAAACGCCACCATAAACGGCGACTGGTGAATAAAGAGTTTGTGGAATTGATCGAGGGGAAACTAAAGCCCGGCGGCATCTTGCATTGCGCCACCGATTGGGAAGACTATGCCGACCAGATGCTTTTAACTTTAGAGGCATCAGTGTATTTGCGCAACCAAGCAGGCAAGGGGTGCTACGCTGAACGTCCAGAGTCACGCCCCTTGACCAAGTTTGAAGCACGGGGGCAGCGTCTAGGCCATGGCGTGTGGGATATGGTGTTTGAGAGACTTACGCTACGGTAAAGCCAGCCCAGTAAACCGGGGTTGTTGACCTATTGACAAAAAAGCGAGGCTGAAAATGGGATCAATGCCATGCTATTGCTGGGTGGGATTCTCGTCAATTTCAATAGGCGATACGATTTTTTTTATCTCTTTGACTTCAATAAGTCTTTGATTAAGAATTGCAATTCGCTTCTCTAATCCTGCGATTTCTGCATCTAAGGTTTCGGTGGACTCGGTCACTTTACGCAACACACCCAATCTGCTTTCAATCATTCGTCTGCGGTCTTTGATGCGGCGGGCCAATGGTGACAGGGCGCTGGTTCCCCAAGCATTGGATTCTTGATTGGCTCTTGCAAACAGATCACGGGCCTCGGCGATAATGGTGCTGTACAACTTGTGAACTACGGCAGTTTGTTCCATCAGTGTGGAAGATGCGCTGTGGCGGAACTCTTCGCCCTCTTGGAATATACGTTCCAATTCAATTTGATGATGTTTGAGGGAAATTGGCGCGGGTTGAATGTCTGCGCAGCCATATTCACCATCAAAACGACTATAAATAGCCTTTATCAGTCGGTTGATTTCGTTGGCGCGAACAATTGCGTTCTCCATGGCTAATCGCAAGTCTTCCAAAACCCGCTTCATGGCTGTTTTCATGCCCATGGTGGTTAGGCTGGAGAGCATTTCCTTACGCGCATTCCTGACGATGGGGTCAATGGTGCTTGCAGAAAGGATTGTAGCCAATTGTAGAAGTTTTTGTGCGAACATCTTGTGGCTGGATTGGAAAATGTCAACGCCCGACAAATAACTTTTTTGGTATTTATGGGTTTCTTCCATTAAGCGACGGGTCATGTCCTGATTGTTAATATCAATCTGACGCATCCCATGAAGTTGGCGCTCTGCATCGGCAATTTTGCTTTCAAGATGGCTTACAGACTCATTGACAAGTTGTCCCATAGTTGAAGCGATGGTGTCTCTGAGCAGATGCTGACGGTCTCGGATGACCGTATTGGTTAAGTAATCCTCAATGCCTTTGAGTCGGCTTTTCTGTAGCAGGATATCATCGCGCCTGACTTTCGCCAGCAGAGCCTTTTTGGCTGAAACCGGAAAAATGACTTCCTCGGAAATGCCAAGGATATTGGATGCTTCCCTAACTTGAGAACACAGGGATATTTCCAGCACTTCCTCGCCCTGCAATTCATCTCCCCATAAGGAGTCGATTTTGTTCATGGCGACGGCAAGCCCATTCTTTCCCGTGTTCCGGGAACCCCGCACATGGTTATTCCACATGTCCAAGTCACTATTGGTGACGCCCGTGTCGGCAGCAAGGACGAAGATAATGGCTTGGGCGCTGGGCAACATGCGCAAGGTCAGTTCAGGTTCGGTTCCCAAGGCATTCAAGCCAGGTGTGTCGAGTATGGACAAACCTTCTTTGAGCAAAGTGTGAGGGAAGCTGATCAGGGCATGCCTCCAACAAGGGATTTCCACCGTCTCCTCAGTGTCTGACGTGGCTCGGGCATTGCTTTCCCGGCTATAAAGTCCAAGCTTTATTGCTTCCTCCTGACTTACCTTCTTAACGGCAGCCAATTCTTGAAATGCTTCCTGCATTTGCAAAGGGGAAGTATGATCCAAATCAATTTGTAGCCACGTGTAGGTTCGCTGTTTGTGCTCGTTTAATGTGATGTCACTCAAACGAGTTTCGATTGGCAGTAGACGGATATAGCTACCCTGTGAAGCGTCGTGGAAGATTTCAGTCGGACACATTGTCGTGCGCCCTGGCAATGAGGGAAGCAACCGCAGTCCTGTGTCAGAAAAGAAAAGTGCATTGATCAATTCTGTTTTGCCACGAGAAAATTCAGCCACGAAAGCCACCACAAGGCGTTCGTTGACTATGGCATCCCTGATGTTTCGTATGGTTTCAAGGTCGCCATCACTGGCGACATCCATCGCTTCCAGCCAGTGGCTGTAATGGTCAGTCGCCCTTATCAATTCCTCGCGCCACTGCCCATACCCGTGGAGCTTTTCTTGGAGCTGAATTGTACTCATGGCTTGTCTATATCTGCTTAATTCAAAATGGCAATCAATTGCTGAAGCAGCGGCATAATCGCCATTTTAAAAAACTGAAGCGCAATTAATGCGACAAGTGGCGATAAGTCAATGCCACCCATCGGCGGCAAAAAACGCCGAAAGAACCCCAAAATAGGATCTGTCAAATCATTAAGCAATTTAACCGCTGGGTTATAGCCACGAGGCGCGACCCAACTTAGCACCACAGAAATTAAAATTGAATAGAATAAAATATTATACAACAGTTCCAATAACTGGCCCATGGCAACCACCACCAGGCTGGCCGGGCTGGCGCTAATTTGCTGGAGGGAAAACACCACATAATCGGCCAATATCTGTAACGCCAGCATCAAAACCAGCGAGGCGGTATCAACCCGATGGATGGAGGGAATCAATCGGCGCATATAGCGTAGTGGTGGATGTGTTAGCTTGACCAGAAATTGTGAAATGGGATTGTAAAAGTCAGCCTCCACCCATTGGAGCAAGAAGCGCAACATCAAGGCGAAGACATAAAGACCGACTAGCGTATCAACCAGGAAAACTCCCAAACCGGAAAAATAACTGTCGTTCATGTTGCTTCACCGAGTTCCACTGACAGGCTGGTGGCTCGCTTTTCGGCAGCATGGATCGCATCCAATACCAATCCCGTGAAGCCCGCGTTTTCAAAAGAGCCTATCGCTGCTTCTGTGGTACCGCCCGGTGAGGTAACTTTCCGCCTCAGATCGGCTGGTGATTCGTCGGATTCTATGGCAAGACGTGCGGCGCCCAATGCGGTTTGCTGGGTGAGCAATCGGGCCGTCACTGGCTCCAAGCCTAGTCGCACAGCAGCTTCTTCCATCGCTTCCATCAACAGGAAGAAATAAGCGGGTCCACTGCCGGACAGCGCTGTGACGGTATCCAGCAATTCTTCACGATCCACCCATACGGCCAAACCCACTGCCCGCATGATCGCTTCAGCGCGGCTGCGCTGCTCTGCGCTTATGTTGTCATTGCCGTGCAGTGCGGTCGCCCCAGTTTTCACTAGAGCAGGGGTATTTGGCATGCAGCGGACGATGTCATTCCCTCCCCCCATCCAGCGGTCGATGTCAGCCTCTGTCACGCCGGCGGCCAAAGAGATGATTAAAGGTTTGCAGCGTTGAACCGTGTCGGCTATGCCCTGGGCAACTTCGCGTAGCAATTGGGGTTTGACCGCCAGAACCAAAATTTGCGACTTTTCAACCACCGCCGTGTTATTGGCGGAAGTCTTTATGCCAAAGCGACTGGAAAGCGAGTCGAGCTTTTCTGTGTCGACATCGGATGCGCAGATTTTTTCTGGGGCGTAGCCGTCGGCACAGAGTCCTGCGATCAAGCTGCTGGCCATATTGCCTGCGCCGATAAAACCAAGAGTCAGTTGTTTCATTGTATTCACGGATGATCGTTAAATGGAAGCTATTCTAACCCAGAGAGCGACCTCGTCGTAACTGCAAAGAGTCAAGATTATCAGTGAAGGTCGCTTGTGCAAAGCCAGACGAGCCCAAACGGGAGTGTTGGAAAAGTTTGCAGCCATTATATATAACAATCTGTCAGACATTTTCAAAATTTAGTCGCAGAATCAGACAAAATGGATGCTTTAGGTTCCAGCACTAAGAAAAGTTCGTGTTCAATTCACTACGCAAACGCAAACGCAAACGCAAACGCCAACAAAACAAACCGAATGCGATGCCCGCATGGATGAGCATGATGAATACGCCATTCCACGGGTTCATCAAGTCAACCGGCAGTAATAAATAACGTAGATAATTTAGTCCGGCTATTTGCGCCAAAAAAGGCAGTAACAGATCAATCACGATTAGGTAAAACAACGCTGAACTGAAGGTACGCTTGGCATTGGGAGCCAAGGTGAAAAATAAAAAGACACATACATCCCGCAACAGCATCAAGGCCACACCTAAAGGTGCAAGCCCAAAAAAAAGATTTAGCGAGGGTGTTCCGATCCAACCTGTTAAATTGAAAGATGCCAGCAACGCAAAAGCGAAGGCCAACAGTAAAGTCGTGGGCCATAGCGGCAGACGCTCCAACCAACCTCGCCAGTCGCCTAATTCCTGCCGTCGTTTAAGTCGTTGCCAAACCAGCAAACCGGTCGGTTCGGTAATCAATGCAATGTAAGTCATTGCTACGGCAACCAGCAGTGCTGTCGTAAAAAAAACATAGAGACTGTTTGTGTCACTGACAAAACCAGCCATATAAACCGCCAGTACGATGGCGAACAATGGCCATGCCCAAGGTATTGTGCGTACCTGTAATGCATTGCTCATGCTCCGCCACGCCGAAAATACGGCGCAACAAGCAAACAAAAGACCGCCGAATAGGAGGAAGTAAGCCGCAGGGAAAGCCATTCCCCACCAGTCGATTGATTCGAAAGCGAACCACTTTGCGGACACTGACCATATTATAAATAATATGAATAGGCCAAACCAACCTACGCCACCTTGTTGAATCGCCCGAGATTCAAACTGACTAGTGTGTAAATTTAAGGCGATGCTGAGAGCATGGATTAAAATAGCTATTGACACCAAAGTAAGCAAATTTACGATAGCGGACGAACCCTGAGCCATCCAACCAAAAATCCCTGCGACAATCAGGCAAATTAATCCTGCGTACCATTCAAATGCAGTGGCTCCGAACAGTTTTCCCCACGTCATTGCCCAAGGTTGTAAAGCACACATGCGTTGCTGATCCCATGTTTTATCCCTTAATTCGTTGGTGATGGAGGAATTGGCGCTTCGCAATCCCCAAAACCAAACGATAAAAACGAACATAATCCTAGCTAAGCCATATAAATTATTTACAAAATCAATTTTGTTAAACATTGCAACCGACGCGAAAACCAATGCCAGTAAGATTGGTGTGACAATCAATCGCTGCGGGGTGAACACTAACCACAGATTGCGTTTGAATTCCGGATTCATGAATACTTAGGTTCAGGCATGGTGGAGACCGATTGAAGATAGGACTGTTGCAGATTTTCCTTTTGTTCGGAAAAGCTGGTCACTTGAAAACTGGCCGCGATCAACTCTCGTAATAGCTTCGATTGTGCTGTCAAGTCACCATGAAAATCGAATTCGGCATCCTTTTCATCTGCCTTGATTAAGATAGCTTCAGGTCTATTGCCTAACCAATCAGCAAGGCGCAGGTCGGCTAAAGACAATTTTAACCTGATTCGCCTGTGAGAAATTGCCGGATAAGAGCCACTTAATGCGCGGTTTTCCAATACGCGGCCATTGCGTAAGGAAAGAATATGCGTTGAATATTCATCCAATTCGGCCAGAATATGCGAGGAGACTAGCAGCGTCATGCCAATCGTCTGCAAGTGGCGAAACAAGCTTGCTAAATTGGCACGTGCTTCAGGATCCAAGCCTGAAGCTGGTTCATCCAAAAGCAACACTTTTGGCCCATGGATTATTGCCTGACCAATTGCCAAGCGTTGCCGCTGGCCTCGTGACAAGCTTCCACTAACCTGCTGTAGGCGGTCACTGAGTTCAAGTTGGCGGGCAGTCAGCATAATGGCATCATGCACGACAGTTGATGGCAATCCCTGTGACTCAGCGGCATATTCAAGGCATTGCCCCACAGTCAAATCTTGGTATAGGCCAAAGAAATCGGACAGGTAACCCATGAGCCGGTGAACTTCGCGGGGTTTTTCGTTTACATCTATACCGTTAACAAGGATCGAGCCAGAGAGAGGTGTTTCCAGACCGGCAATGCAACGCATCAGGGTAGTCTTTCCCGCTCCGTTAGGCCCGACTAAAGCCGTTACGCTACCTGATTGCACTGTCAGGCTGACATCGTCCAATGCACGATGACCGGGATAGTCGAAGGTCAAGTTGCTAATTTCAATCACACAATACTTCCTCTGTAGTTAAGGACATGATGCCTTATTTAAACATCAACCAGCAAAGTTGTAGGGTGGCCATGGTCCGCTGATGATGCATTTGTGGGCTCCAGTTTCAAAAAGTTCTTCCGCTTTTGCGCGAAAAGCATTCGACTGGGTTCTATGCACCAGATAACTGACCAAGTACATAGGCTGGTTGGCAAACAAGCCTGCTTCTCCGCTCCGTTTGCGAAACAGTCCTTTCAAAGCGATATCCAGCGCGGCGGCTTCCTGTTCTGCCTGCTCCGTCGCTGCATATTTGCGTTTTAGCAATGTTAAATATTCGTGACCGCTACTAGGCTTTTTTAAGGGTTGTGGATCGGGTTCGGGGGTTGCCATTGGGAGTCGTATGCCCATTTCTTCACAGCCGTCCAGTTCCTCCAATCTTTGGCGGTAAAACAATGCTTTCTCAGTAAGGTGCTGGACGACGGCGGTCTCATCTGGCAACAGGCTACCATACCGTATCGGGATGATGGTGGTATGTTGGTGAATATTAGCCACTATTTTGCCAAAGTCGAGAACCGATTCGACATCTTGGCTAACTTCTTCGCGCCTAGTCACAACTGCCGTCAAACCGTCAGAATTGACAAAAGAGAGGGCTTTATCAAAATCCACGGGCAGGGTATTGCCTGCGACAATTCCATACAGTAGAAGGCTCATGATGAATTTTGGCAGAAGGTATAGGGGGGCCAGGGTCCAGTGATGCGAAAGGATAATCCGTAGCCTTCCTGATCGGCGGCCATATGCTCTATCTTCGTTCGTAAAGCTTCAACCTGTCCGACGGGGACTAGAAAGGCCCAATGTGAGACTTTATTTTCGGTCAAGCGACGGTTGCGAAAGCCATGGGCAAGCGGTGTGAGTTCTTCTTTAATTGAGTCAAGGTGTTCACTAATCCAGTTGTCCAAATCCAATGACAGTTGCCTGCGCACTTTCTGCTCTTCAAGATGGCGACGACCTATAGATTCGGGGAACTTGATCCGACCACTACGCAAACCTTCATCCAATCGGTAATCAATGGCCTTGTAACGATCCAAAGTGGCTTCCACGGTCCATTCTTGGCAACCTGCCACTTGTTCCAATACTGCAGTCACCTCGCATGAGCGTTGGGCTATTTCTTGGTCGAGCGCTGACAGGCTGGAAAACAAAGTGCCGAAGGGTAGAGGAAAGACTGGTGCAGTTGCCATCACTTGTTCAACCACAAAGGCGTGGCGGCAAGCGCGAGGACCTAACCAAGCAATATCCTGTAAGTTAGATTCGCCTGCCTCACCAGTATAATCCTCTAAAGGCACCCAACTAACTACCGCCGACAATTTGCCAGTGTTATGGATTTTGACAGGATGGTTTTCATCCACGCCGGGGTCGGGCGGAATAGGTATATTGGGCAGGGAAAAGCAGTAAACGTAAACCGCTTCCCCTGCTGCTGGTTGATCAGATGCCAACCCCGTTATCCTTCGGCTTCCGGTCCAAACATTTCTAGGATCACCTGATCGAAGTCTTCTTTTTCAACCAGTACTTTCACGGGTGAATCAGGCCCGGTTTGACTCAATTCGACTGCACGGCGAAGTGCGCACAAAGCAGCGCGGTTGCACACTGCAGCCAATTCCGCGCCGCTGGCACCGTCACAACGGGCTGCCAACTCTGCTGCATCAATGTCTGAGCCTAGTGGTTTACTGCGCAGATGCACAGCGAGAATCTCTCGGCGGGCCTCTTCATCAGGTAGGGGCAATTCAACAATCTCGTCAAACCGACCTGGCCGGAGCATGGCAGGATCGATCATGTCGGCCCGGTTGGTCGCGCCCATGACGAAGACCCCTTTAAGTTCCTCTAAACCGTCCATTTCAGAAAGGAACTGGCTCAGTACCCTTTCTGCCACATGCGAGTCACCCGACCTTCCCCCCCTCATTGGAATGATGGAATCGACTTCGTCCAAGAAGATGATGCAGGGCGATGCTAGGCGCGCTTTGTGGAACAATTCGCGAACGCCTTGTTCCGACTCGCCTACATATTTTGACATGAGCGCCGGTCCTTTGACCGAAATGACGTTTACCCCACTTTCGTTGGCGACAGCTTTGGCGATCAAGGTCTTGCCCACGCCGGGAGGGCCGGCCAACAGCAATCCCTTGGGGGGCTTTACACCCGCTTGCGTGAAAAGTTCAGGATACTTAATCGGCCATTCCACGGCTTCGACCAATCTGCGCTTAACATCGCCCAAACCCCCTACGTCTTCCCACCGAATGTCGGGTATGTCCACGAACATTTCGCGGATTGCGGAAGGGGAGACTTCACATAACGCGGAACGGAAATCGTCCATGGTGACCGTCAATGTCGCAAGACGCTCGTAAGGTAGGTCAGCCAAGCTGAAATCAATTTCCGGTAGCAACCGCCTCAATGCGCTCATCGCAGCTTCACGGCACAAGGCTTCCAAATCGGCACCTACGAACCCATGCGTTACATCGGCCAAATGATTGAGTTCCACGTCTGCATCCAAGGGCATCCCCGTGCTATGGATTTCAATTATTTCGCGCCGACCTTCACGGTCTGGAATGGGAATGGTGATTTCCCGGTCAAAACGGCCTGGACGGCGTAACGCGGGGTCTATTGAGTTCGGCAAATTGGTCGCAGCTATCACAATCACTTTGCCTCGTCCTTTGAGACCATCCATCAAAGCAAGCAGTTGCGCCACAATGCGTTTTTCAACGTCACCGACTACTTTGTCGCGTCGTGGGGCGATGGAATCGATTTCATCCAAGAAGATAATGCTAGGTCCCTTGCTGCTGGCTTCATCAAAGATTTTTCGCAGATGGGCTTCGCTTTCACCATAGAATTTATGCACCACCTCGGGTCCACTAATAGTGAAAAAATTGGCTTCGGTTTCTTGGGCGATGATGCGGGCGATGAGAGTTTTTCCGCAACCTGGTGGGCCGCTCAATAGTACTCCTTTAGGTGGGTCTATCCCCAATCGTTCAAAAACTTGGGGGTATCGCAGCGGTAATTCAATCATTTCTCGTATCCGCCGCACTTGATGCTTTAACCCTCCCACATCTTCATAAGACAGTCGCTCAGTATTGGAGGAGCCACTCTGTTGTCCGGTTTTGCCTATGGTTAGCGAAGTGGTGGGATTGATCAAGACTGCACCAGCGGGCGAACAATCTTCCACCTTGAAATCGGCGGAACGGCTACCGAACAAGTGGGCACGCAAAATGTCCCCTTTTACCACCGGTAAACCATCCAACAGACTTCCAATGTACTTCAGATCGCGTTGACCAGGAACAATGGTGGTTGGTGTGAGAACAATGCGAGCGGCTTGTTTCCAAACAGCCGGTTCGATTTGAACCTTATCATCCACGCTCAAACCGGCGTTACGCCGGGTTAAGCCATCCAGTTGAACGATGCCTTTACCTCGCATGTCGGGGTAAGTTGGCATTAGTTTAGCCACGCTCATCCCTTTGCCGCGCAACTGAACGATATCTCCAACCGACAAGCCAAGTTTGCTAATTTCGGCTGGATCCATACGTGCATAACCCCGCCCCGCATCTTTGGGGAGTCCCTCGACTACCTTAAGTTTTAATGCTTCGCTCATTGCATTGCTCAGCCTGTAAATTTGACTTCTAAAATGCCGTTACGACAAGAGCGTTCCATGGCTTCAGATTTAAACTCGCGAGGTAGGACGATTTCCTTGTGATATTTCTTGCTACCTTTTTCGGCATGCAAAGTGAGAATGTCGCCTTCCAAGGATAATGTAATGTCTTCGTCGCCTACTCCAGGCATTTCGACTAAAACCAAGACGTGGTCGCTTTCATCCAAGACATCGACAAGCGGTTCAGAAACTTCCTGTACCACGGTCTCCCCAGTTTGCTCGTTACGACGGACATTGCCAAATGGTTCTATTTTGGCTTCATCCCCACCCAAGCCCATTTTGACTGAAAATCCATACACTGCTTTAGCATCCTTGCCTCCTGTGTTAATGTCGAAGGCACCGCTTTGTTTAAGTTCCTCTCCTTTTTCGGCCAGTTCGCTCAGTTTTTCAACCAAATTGCCAAGCCCCTGAAGAATCCCTTCCACATTTCCGGTCAAATTGCCTTTCTTTATAGTGGTCATCATTATTTCCCCAAAGTTGAATTGATTTTTTTGAGTTTTGAATACAGCGTTTTATAATCAATGTTTAAACGGCGCGCTGCCTCCGCTTTATTATTACCTGTCTTTTTTAGAGTGTCCAAGATGACGATGCGCTCTATTTCATCGATATTCAGTTGAGTTATTTCTTTTAGAGAGGAACCATCAAGGCAAAGACCTTGTATGGAATCAAGTCCAGAACTCTTGGTGACAGGCATCGGGTTTTCTGATTTCACTGGTTCTGGTTTTGATGGTTGCGGTAGGTTTATGCTCAAGTCTTCAGGTTTGATTTCCCCTTCTGAAATAAGTGAAGACCGTCGTGTTACTGCTCGCAATTCACGCACATTGCCGGGCCATTGGTAGCGCAACAATGCCTCTTTTGCTGAAACAGAAAAATCGATCTTTGGTTTGTCAAGTTCTGTACTCGTTTCTTCCACGAATCGGTCAGCCAAGGTCAGAATATCTTCAGGCCGCTCGCGCAAAGGGGGTATTCGAATGACATATTCATTCAGACGGTAGTATAAATCTTCACGGAATTTCCCCTTTACGACAGCATCTAACAAGTTTTCATTGCTTGCAGCCAAAACCCGGACATTGACCGGAATAGGTTTGATCCCACCTATGCGATAGATTATTCGTTCTTGCAAGGCACGAAGAAGTTTGGATTGCGCTGACAGGGACATATTGGCAATTTCATCCAAGAATAATGTACCGGCCTCGGCTGCTTCAAACTTTCCAGCTTGACCATGATCCGCTCCAGTGTATGAACCCTTTTCATGTCCGAATAATTCATTTTCAATTAATGTATCCGGTATTGCACCGCAATCGATTGGAATAAAAGGCCCGTCCTTACGTGGGCTGGCACGATGAATATTTTTGGCAACTAGCTCCTTGCCTGTGCCTGTTTCGCCTTGGATAATGACCGAAAAGTCGGTATGTGCAACTCGAATCAAATCGTTTGCGAGACACTGTATATTGTGGCTGTTCCCCATAAGGGAAGCGACTCTTTCCTTTGTTCCAATATTCGAATTACTGTCGGTGTCCTGTTTTCCCCACCGTGTTTTCATTGCACGGTCAACCAATTTCAAAACACTACCGTTATCAAATGGCTTGGGAATGTAATCCCAAGCTCCAGCTTTGATGGCGCAAACAGCACTCAATATCCCAGCATTTCCTGTAATTATCATTACTGGCAGTTGCGGATAAAGGGTGTGCGCATGGGCTAGCACAACCATACCGTTGGGTTCTGGAATAATGCTGTCGAGCAACATAACATCTGGTTCCCTTTGAGCCAAGAGTTGCATTGCAGTGGAACCATCATGACCTTGTTGAGTTTCATAGCCAGCATGTTCCAGTAAATAAGACAATAAATGGCAGATATCTTTATCATCATCAATAATTAATACATATCCATGTGCTTTTTGTGTTGTTTTCATGTTTCTCTAGCGATCATTTTCATTAAAACTATCGGTTACGAAGACGAAAATAAATGAAAACTATCATGGAAATCGGCAAAATAGCAGCTAGGACTTACCTATATTTTAGTTTTCCGAGCGGTTCGATTAAGGTAATGTCATTTGGTAGTTTTCCCTCTATATGATGATTTAAACCCAAAAAAAGCAAACCCATCTCTTCCTCAAGCAACGTTTGATCAATGCGGCGGGCTATGAATTCATCCCTTCGATCCAATAGCGATTGGGCTTGTTCTTGACTAGGTGATTTTTGGTCAGGCTTAGGTTGATATACCTGTTTCATTAAATTATATTCTTCCAGCAATAGCTCAGGAGATTCAGTGCCAATAATGGTAGCTCCCTTACTTCGAAGGGCTTGTATTAAAAGGTAGTTTGGGCTGCCGGTCTTTGCGGTATCATCAACAATATCAGACTCCTTCCCACAGACAGGCAGGCTATCTTGGTAAATCTTGACTTTTGAATAATCTAGGCTAAAGCCATTAATAGCGTTTTCTGTGGTGGTCCAGAAATACTTTACAACAGCTTGCTGCTTTTGCAACTCTTCTTCAGTTCTATTTTGGTTCACAACGTCATACATGTTACCCATGTCTTCACTACCATGAATTATCGGGAAACGGATTAATACGCGCATAAAAAACCATTGAAGCTAGGCAATTTTTTCAGGGACAAGTTCGGGTTCTTTCAGTCGTGCTTCCAGTCTATTCAATCTTTCTTCTATTTCTGGCGATGGCAAAGCAGGTGCTCTGGCCCTAGAGTCGAATGCAGGATTCCCGCTCCACCAGTCCAAGCCCATTTCCAATGCCTTGTCAACTGAACAAATGAGTAGACGAATTTCAAGCGTTAACAATTCCACTTCAACTAATCTAATGCGAATGTCACCACTAATTACTATGCCTTTGTCTAAAAGGCGTTCAAGTAGATCAGCCACGGTAGTCGAATTAGTGGAGTGGGTCAATGTTTTATTGTCGTTCATAGTAAAAGCCCTTACAATAGTCGGCCCAATGGGCCTAAGTCCAAATTCAAATCATCTTCCTTTAGGTTGAACACTTCCCTCAATCTTTCAAGTTCCTCAGCCTGTCTCATTAGGGTCAAGCCAAGTCGCTCGATTTCTTCTTCAGTCAACGAACCAGAATCCATTCGTTGTATGGCTTGTCTTTCAAGCAACTCATGCAATAATTTTACAAGTGTCAGTACCAGTTGAGCCAAACCATTTCGAACCCGATCCCCATTAATCTCTAAACGTGGGCTAGAACTTCTATGGGCTTTTCCATTTGATGCGATGGATGGGAATTCTGATAGCTGGAAGTGCTGAGATGGTTGTGAACTTTCAGTTTTCATTAGTGTTATTGCTAAGACCCCTTATTCTTCTTCCGGTTTCCACAGATGCTAATAGAGCTTGGAGGCTTAAGTATACCAAGTCAATATCTGCAACAGATATGGTTATATCAGCTACTATCACCGCACCTTTGTTAAGAATCCTATCCAAAGCTTCGCACAATGAAACTTGTTGGGAATCCTCTCGTTTTTGTATTGCTACTATAGACAATCTGACAACCTTATAAAAGTTTAAACTGTATAAAGAATATTACCAAGTTCTTTCAAACCATTCATTTCTGTATTAGCGGAATGTAAGTATATTTGAGTGATTGGTTGATCGTTGCATGGAATTTTCTCCATCTTATTTATCTGATCAATCTCATGTTCATGAATCGTTTTGCATAAATGGCAATTGCTAGTTGGTGTGATCTGATTAATAAACAACCCTCTTGAATGGATGCCAAGTTGACGCAAGTTTGCGAGCATCTCAGCGGTTTTCTCCAGTGCTAGGGATGTGGGTATGGTAACTGCAAAAAGCGCTGTCTTATTTGGATCGACTAACAATTTACGCAATGATTTTAACTTGCGTGACAAATCCACCAACTGTTCAGATAGCCTAGGCAACCGCATCACACGCCTATATTTTAGCAATATCGAAAAAAATTGCTTCAACCAATCACCAATCAGTGTAGGCATTTCTAAAAGACGGATTAGATGCCCGCTTGGTGCTGAGTCCATTATGACAACATCATAACAGCCGCCATCAAGATGTTCCATAATTGTAGTCAAGGACATGATTTCATCCAACCCAGGAGGTGCTAAATCAAGTAAATGCTCCATCACCTCACGGTCGAAAGTAAGATCGATCCCCTGGAGGGTTTCTGAAAAAAATGCTTCAAGTTCTTCCCTGTATTTATTTCTGATTTTATCAAAAGAGTCTTCCGCTTGGATTTCCTGTCCTTCTAAACCCGGCATAATGTTGGTCGGTGTGCTTGTTAAAGTTAGATTTAAGCAATCACCAAGGGAATGCGCCGGATCAGTGGAAAAAAGTAGTATACGAAGACTAGGGTACTGATTACAAATTCGAATAGCCGTTGCACAAGCCAAGGTTGTCTTTCCTACCCCGCCTTTTCCAGCAAATATCATAAGCTTAACGGAACTGGCTGGCAACGTGGCCGGGAAATCCACTTTGAATGGCAACTTAAATGAAGATGGGGATATGATTCCAATTTGTTCAAGCGGACTGAAATGTGACCATAGATCTGTTAATGATTTTGCGCGAGGTTCTTCTGAAAGTAAAGGTAAAGTCCAGAAACGAGGATTTCCAAATCGATCAAGCGCCCTGTTTATAGCAATCAATTGTTGATTTCGCCTTGCATCACAAATTAGGCAATCATTAGCTGGAACAAATTGATTGATGACAATTTCAGGGACAGGAACATTTTTCTCAGCCAAGGCTAGAGCTAAATCTATGCTCTCCTCAACGATCATTGATTCAGCGACCATAACGATTACAAATTGACAAATCTCTTGATCGTTCATTAGATTTTCAATTGCCAACACCGAACTGTCCATTTCGACAAGAAAGCGATCCAAGTGATCAAGTTCTGTGTCGCCCGTAAAATGACGACGAATATATCGATGTTTTGCCAGCAAAGTGTCAAGACCAACCAGCCAGCGACGTACTAGGTTAGGCATTTCCAATAGACGCAAGGTGTGACCAGTTGGTGCTGTGTCGATAATAATTGTGTGATACTTACGTTGTTGCAACCAATTGGCGATTTCAAGATAAGCCGCCAATTCATCCATTCCTGGAAGGGATAGATTCAATATACCTTGCAAATCCTCATCATCCAAGAAAGTCCCTCTTTCACCTATTTCTTTAAGTACTTGTTCGTGTTTTTCCTTGAATTTACCCAAAGAATTCGCGGCATCCAATTCGCAAATCTCCAGATTTTCAGGAAGAAATACATCTACATAAGTATTTAAGACTGAATGCGCAGGATCTGTCGAAATTAATAAGTATTGTTGATCAGGTTTTCCTTCAGCCAATCTAAGGGCAGTTGCGCATGCGCATGTCGTTTTACCAACTCCCCCTTTGCCGCCAAAAAAAATCAATTTTTGCGATTTACTGTAGTCAAGGAATGATGGCCCTACATAACTAACCATGCATATCTGCCGTTGACTTATCTATGCTGATGGCATCTTCTTCTACTTCTTCTGTATATCCGCTTTCACCAATCATATCGTCTTCTTCTTGTAAAGAATCAAGACGATCCAATAATTCCTTTTCTTGCTGTTCAAATTCCTCTTCCGAAATTTGCCCCGTCTCAAGCATCATATATAACTCTGTTAGATTTTCCCTAATACGGTCAGCTTCTCCTTCAAGTTCTTCCTCAGCAATTTCATGAATCTGCTTAAATATCCAATTAATTCCCTTAACAGGAAATAATAGTATGTCATCCACTATAAGCATAACTTAGCTCTGATTTTAATCATCATCGCTTTCACTATCTTTATCCTTAGTTTTGGAAGATGGAGCATGCAAATCCAAGGTAACAAAATTATGCGGTGCCCAAGGGCCGGTATAGTCAAATAAATAAACATTGTCGAAAAGTTTAGACGCTTTAAAAACACCTTTGGCAAATTCATCTATCTGATTTCTTTCTACTAAACAAGCTAAATTCATGATATCCTTTTCACGTTTAACAGTGTTTTCAACGATGTCTTCGCAATAATCAGCTAATACTTCTTTTACCTTTTCTGTGCATTCTTTTCGGTCTGCCGCTCGTAGTGACTCATATAATCTCCCTAATTCTACTTTTTGATCCCTCTGAATGTTTGTTGATTTGTTCCATACTTCATCACGAACTTCTCGCAAAACGGGGTGTGTCGAGACAAAATACTCATAAATATTAGATGTGTCCCAGATGACCCGCAGCCCCATCTCGACTCGACCTTCCAACCTTTTAAAATGCTCCTTTATGCTTTTATGGTTAGTCTCAAGCAGTTTCTTTACCGCTTCTGCGTTACGAGCTATTACCCCAAAACGCATGGGCAACACTGTTTCCTGTTCCATCAAAGAATGTAACACAGTTTGGTGAGCTGTAATATTTCGCCTTTCTGGGCGAACGCGAGGGCTTAAGGTGTCACTTACTATTGCCCTTAAACCAACATTGTCAATTGCATAAACAGCGGCAGCCTCTAGACCTTTGACTTTATAGGAAGGTGATTCTCCACCTCCACTGCAAAGAGCATAAAGAATCTTGGGGCGACCGCTATTTGTTTTGATAACATTCACATTATGCTCCTAAATGGGGTCTTCTTGCATTGTCGGATTGTGTAGCATGAAGCACCCGATTCAGGCGATGGCATTCTTGAAAATGAATACGACCTAACTCAGGAAGAATTTGTGAAATTCCAGTAGCATTGATGCAAGCACGAAAACTTTTCAAACTTCGATAAGTGCGGATATGGGAACTTGTGCGAATTTTGTTCATAACGAAAGACCTTAATATTTAATTTTTATGCCAGTAGGCTTTTTTTCAGTGATATCAGAGTTTGATAGACCTTCGTTGTTTGCTTCGGCTGCATCTGCAAGTAACATCTTTTTTTCCTTTTCAATATCTGCAATGCGAGTATCTATGTCAGCTATACGATTAGAAGCAGCATCACGCTCACGTTCACGACGCCAGCGCTCTAACTCTAATGCACCAACCTGAAAGTAATTCCTATAGGTTTCGTGTTTATTTTTTGCACTACCCGAATGGGTTTTTATGTCAGAGACTGAACGAGGGGGTCTAGTGCGTATCGTCATGATGAATTACTCCGTAGCTTTGATTTTCCGGGTATGATTGCGCTTTACGTTCGTTTCCAATTCTAAAGGTGGGCATACTTTCTGGATCACATCGTCAACCATCTCAAAGAAAATTGATCGACCGGCATGCTGTACTTTTGCTGTTTCCATGCTTAGAGTGTCATAGCAGACTGCATGGAATAACTTATTGCCATATCTTGGTTTAATATTTTGATGATTAAGTATTTTGGCTATAGCTATTCCCGCACGTAAGCTCGTCTTGGATTTGTGTTCGTCTCCGCGCAACTCTCTAACTATATCAACAATGTAGGTCGATTCCTCTGTTTCCAATCCAGATCGCGAATGTAAAATTTCGATTTCAGTGTTTCTATCAGGATGACCGAGTTTTATCGTTATCATCCGATCAATCAATGCATCCTGCGTTTTATGTGTGCCGGCATATTCTTCTGGATTTGATGTAAAAATTGCTCTGAAACTGGGATGTACATCCATATAACCTTCACCCGCTCCGCGAAGACCAGGTAAATTTAAAATTCCCTCAGCCAGAACAGAAAGAAGGACGTTATTTGTTTCGGCCTTAGATCTATTAAATTCATCATATATCAGCATATCCCCTTTTCGACATGCTGTAGTAAGCCGATTATCTACCCATACGCGACTCATTTGTTCTTCTGTTTTCACAACTGAATGGATGTAATTATCGACTAACTTGCTTTTGCGATACCCTATATCTTTTCCTGTAAGATCAGACGTGACGAACTCTTCATTGCCCTGTAGCAGAGTCACTGGTCTGCCCCATTGCGCAGCTAGGTGGAAAGCTAAGGTCGTTTTCCCCGTGCCAGACGGACCAGCAAAATGTACTGGATAACCTACATGGAGATAAAGCATTGCTCGATCAATTACTTCTTTTAAATAAGGGGTTATTACAAAATTGTCGCTGGCTTCTGGAATAACATAATCTTCATTGGATGGGACGGTATCTTTAGATATAGTATTGTTATCGGTCATTGAGGGCTTTCCTGTTAAAATCTAGCATTTTTATTTTTGTCTGTGACATGAAGTTTATTCTTCATGTGATAAGGCAATATGTGAGAAGTGTAATTCTGATGCTAAATATAGATATTTCATTAATTATATTACCTGTTGTCGAATGCTGACAATGAAATGTCAAGTAATAACTAATATAAAAATTAGTATGTGGCTAAATTAAAACAATAGTTAAAAAAAATACACCGCGCCATGTAATGAGAACGACGAAACTCGACAGTTTAAGCTATCGCCCTAGCGAGATAAAACCAAAAGCATAGCACACGCCAATGATTCAACGGTTCACTACGTTCACGCACATAGCGCGGTTTGTAACTTCAAAGCAGCAGACTAAATAGTTAATTTTAACACAGTTTGTGAAATGCATTATCAAACATTTTCTTCTCAAACTGTCGCTTTCTGGCTGCATAAGACATACATGCAAAGTAGAATGCGTGTTAATATCCTTAATAATTAAGGCTTAACCTTCGTCTGGTTTCTTATCGGATATCTCCTCAGTCTGTCCTTGGTGTTTCTTTTTGGACTTTTCATGGTCTGCTTTGCCTTTTTTTACCACTAAGCTGTCCCATAATGTAACAGATTCAGGATCATCACGAACAGGCTCGACCGTATTAAAAGGCTGGTCAATCGGTTGTGTCGCTTCCGGTTGAATTGTCGTTTGCTCAATCTTTACTTCTACCTGTACCTGCGACGATTCATGCGCAGCCGGCCTTTCGGCAATTACCCTAGCCGGTTGAGTGGCTACCTTTGAGATTTCGTTTTTTTTTTCAGTTGCTGCCCCGCCGCCGAAAAACGCAGAATGGGCTCCAATTCTGTCACTGACCGCATCGTGCACCAAAGATGCAACGTTACTTGCAAGATTAGTTACAAAGGTGGCGCGTTCCTCGCTTGTAGTTTTTGCCATTTCTGAACGAGCCTGATTGATTGATTCAAGCTGGTTTGCAACATGCTCAGCAAGAGAAGAAACAAAACGGTTCCTTTCCTCTGATGACATTCTAGCATCATTTGCACGGTGGGTTTGAGTATCACTTAAGAATTGGCTAATTGAACTCGCCAAATCTCTAAAAAAGTCGGCTCTTTCCTGTGCCGCATCCCTCGCTTGCGTGTTTCTTGAAGTATTGAAATTCTCAAGCAAACTGGCAACTTCATGACCGAGATTTGAAATGAACTCGACCCTGTCTTTAGATGCCTTTTCAGAAGTTTCTTTATGGTTAGCATCAAATTCTGCCATTAGATCGGCAGTTTTCTTTGCCACATCAGTCACGAATGCCGCACGTTCATTTCTGCTCTGATGAGCCACAGATTGATGCTCTTTACTAATCTGATCAAGCAGATCAAATACAGAGCGGGTATTTTCGGAAACAAAAGCCTCACGCGCTTGCGCATCTACTTTTGCTTGGCTAGCATGAGAGGAAGCAAACCCTGCAATCATTGTGTTCACACTGGTTGCCCGGATAATTTCCTGTTCTGAGCGTTCGGCATTTTCTTTTACGCGATTTTCGCGTTTTTCATCAATGTTTTGGCGCAATCGCGCCATATCGTTTGTTAATCGGCCCATGGTTCTTCTCCTTGTTTATTGCTGTACACAGTCATTAAAGCTTCACTTTCCAGCCTTATAATAACAAAGTACCTCGCCGCTGTATGACCAGCGGCGGGATACCCTCGTTATCGATTTAGGCTGGTGCGGCCGCGCTGGCGGTCAAGCCAATGGCTTCGGCATATTTCAGGTAGGTTTCAACGGAAGCGACGACAACGCGGGCTTCTATGGACAGCAGTTCGATGCCGACCAAGGATACTTTTACCCATGCGTCAATGACGATGCCCTTGTCCAGAATGCGGTCTACAACTTCGGCGAGGCTGGATGAATCAGTTGATTTTTGTACTTTTGCCATGATGACATACTCCAAAACGTTGTGTATATAATGTTTTTTCTTGCGGAATGATCCGCGATCAAGTCAAAGCTTGATTTAGGCTGGTGCGGCCGCGCTGGCGGTCAAGCCAATGGCTTCGGCATATTTCAGGTAGGTTTCAACGGAAG
>CAIWDB010000282.1 GCA_903911305.1 uncultured Methylococcaceae bacterium
CAAGGTCTGCCTTGCCGCGTCGCGTTGTTTGATCTTCAAGGTATCGCGGGTCAGGCTGGCATGATAGGCATCCAGATAAACCCTATACGCTTCATTGAGTCGGGCCAATGACGGGACGGGTTCCGGCCAAGGTTCCGGGAAGTTGGAGTTGTTGGTCAGTGAGGACAGGATGTGTCCGACTTTGGCCTGAAAATCCGCCTCGTTCAAGGTATCAAATGCGATGACAAGCTTCGGTTGCATAATGATTCTCCGATTTTTATTGCATAGCTTTTTAGTAGGATAAAGTCTTGTTTATCATAGGTGATTGTCGGCAATCTTTTGGCAGAAAACAAGTGAATATTACCCATTTTGGGAACTATTAATCTAGAAAAAGCAGTTCGTCCACGAAAAACACAAAAACCACGAAAACATTCAAGGATATGCCACGCCGACTATTTTCACCCAATGGGTGAGTGGCCTAAATATTGAATTTTATTGATTTGTTTCGTGTCTTTCGTGATGTTTGTGGATTAATTGCGGTTTTTAGGATTAAAAAAGTTGAGGTAAAGGTCGTGTCACCTTGAGGGAAAGGTCGTTGATACTTGAGGGAAGGTGCATGTCACCTTGAGGGAAGGGTCATGGCACATTGAGGGAAAGGTCATGCCACCCTGACGAAAAGGTCATGGCATCTTGACGGAAAGGTCATGACATCTTGAGGGAAGGGTCATGTCACCTTGACGAAAAGGTCATGGCATCTTGAGGGAAAGATTATGCCACCTTGAGGGAAAGGTCATGGCATCTTTATTGAAAGGACAAAGCATCATGATGTATGGAATGCAACGATGTTTGTGCTGGTGATGGACGAGACTTTATCGGAAACCTTCCCCTGAATCAGCAGCAGCGTGACCAATTACGAGGTTTCCGATAAAGTCTATTGGCTACTCGAATTTGAAGCTGGCGATGGGTTTGCCGGACGGCAAGCCCGAAGTGTCGCTGCACCCTGCCGGCGCCGCGCCAGCCGACCGGCTGCCGGAGTCATTGGGTAGGCAGGAAAACGCCCTTCGCGTGATCGTGGACGGCGAGTCGTGGGCAGTCGGCGTGAATCCCGGCAAGTTTTCGCAATGGAGCCGGTCATTGCACGGCGACTATGTGCAAACGCCGTCTTATTGGGCTTTGTTCCTTGCTTCGCTGCTGCTGTCGGGCCGGGACAAGGTGGATGCCTTGGTGACGGGGTTGCCGGTTTCGCAATGGCTGGACGTTGCCAAGCGCGAAGCCCTTGCCCTGAATCTCACCGGACGGCATCAGATCACGCCCAAACGGGAGGCGGAAGTTGCCGCCGTCCGGGTCGTGCCGCAGCCGATTGGCGGCTACCTCGACCTGTTGTGGTCAGGGCATGGCGGTTCGGTTTTGGAGGAGGGCCGCGTGTTGGTCATCGACCCCGGCTTTTTCTCGGTGGACTGGGTGTTGATCGAGGAAGGCGACAT
Source organism: uncultured Methylococcaceae bacterium (assembly GCA_903911305.1). Classification (GTDB taxonomy): domain Bacteria; phylum Pseudomonadota; class Gammaproteobacteria; order Methylococcales; family Methylococcaceae; genus Methylumidiphilus. The sequence goes on from CAIWDB010000282.1 coordinate 1,464, forward strand.
CCGGCGGGCCTCCAGTGGGACCAGCCTGGAAGCGATGTCGGTGTTGCTGGATCAGGCCAGCCGGTTGATCGCCGACGAACACGGCGGCTCCGTGCCGGTTGAACGGATTGAAGAGGCGTTGCGAATCGGCAAGGGGCATGTCCTGCTGTTCGGGCGGACGGTTGAAATCCAGCCCTATCTGAATCAAGCCGCCGAAAGGGTCGCGCCGGTCGCGCTGGAGTCCCTGCGCCGGTCATTGCGGCAGGAGTCCGGCAGCGTGGACGCGGTTTTGCTGACCGGCGGAGGCGCGGCATTGTACGAACCGGTCGCCAAAAGCCTGTTTCCCGACTGCAAGCTGCATGTCCCCGACCGGCCCGAACTGGCGAACGCACGGGGCTTTTACCGGTACGGGGCGGACTGATGAGGATCGTCGTCAAATTCCCCAGCAAGGCTTATGACGAGTTGCTGGCCGACCTCGAACAAATCCCTACAAGGTCACGCGCCGAGCGCATGAGGCTGCTGGCAAGCATCGGCGTGACTGTTTTGCGTTCTGGGGTGAATCTTATCCGTTTTCCGGTGGCAAAGCCGTCCTTTTGGCAATGTCCATTGGCCTTGGGTTTCCGGCCTTTTGGAATGCTGACGCCAATGCGATGGTTGCGGGTAAAACCTATGAGCCAATGGAGAAGCATGGCAATTCAATGGGAAGCAGTGTCAACCCGGCCCCGAGAGAATTCTTGCGGAACACGGCATGGTGGGGTGTTACCGAGCAGCGCGGGTTGGACCCGTACATCCTGTATGCCGTGGCCTTGGTCGAATCCGCCAAGGTGACGAAGCGGGTAGCCAAGCCTTGGCCTTGGGCGCTGAACCGCCAAGGCCGCGCGTTCATTCCTTCTTCGCTGACTGAGGCCAAGGACATTCTGGGCGGCAGCCTCGCAAAGGGGGTGCGCAGCATCGATGTCGGGCTGATGCAGGTGAACGTCCGCTGGCAGGGCCACCGGGTCGGCAAGCCGGAAGACCTGCTCGACCCGGCAACCAACCTGCGGGTCGGCGCGGACATTCTGGCCGAGTCCATCGGCTCTGCCCCCGGCAACCTTGTCTTGGGGATAGGCCGCTACCATGCGGGTTTCCAAGATGAAGCCAGAGCCTACCGTTACGGGCGGCGGGTGCTGTCAGTGGCACGGCAAATCCGCCGGCTGATTTAGGCAGCGTCCAATTTCCGTAACGGACTGACGGCGGATTTGATTGGCAAAAGGGCGTCGATTGGGTTTGGAGAAGGTGAATACGGTTGTAAACGGGAACTCCCCGTCCGTTTCCTTCCGGGCCGGTCAAGGATGAACCAAGGCCATGCCCGGAAGGACGCGGACGGTGCGTTTCGAGCCAATGCAGTGACGATGCTAGGCGCTGGACACCCGACCGCCGGAGAACGTCCCCGTTCAAGGCAAGAATATCGGATTTTCAAACCGATTTCAGTGAAATATTCACCATTTTGAGGTGTGAGGTAAAAAAAATGGGTTTCGATCCAGACCTGTACGAACTGAACCTGTTCTATTTGCAGAAGGCCAGGGACATGGCCTTGAAGGGGAAGTCCCTCAGCGCTTCCCTGACCTTGGGGATGCCGCAGGAGGTCATCGACCGGCTGCCCGCGCTGCCGCTGGAGAAAATGCGAATACTGGCGGGTGTCGGGATGCTGTGCTATTCGTCGAGGCTTTCCGAGAAGTTCTGGCGGGAATTGCTGCATGCGGAAATGGACGAGGACCTGTTGAGGGCCAGGGTTTTGCTGATGATTGCCGGTGGGGAGGGCGGGCCTTATGGCGACGATGACGGCACTGCATGAGCGGGGCTTGCTGGCCCATGAGTTGATCCGAAGGAAGATGCGGACGCCGATAGTGCATCTGCACACGCAAA
>CAIWDB010000283.1 GCA_903911305.1 uncultured Methylococcaceae bacterium
ATTAATCCAAATACTTATCCGTCACCGCCCCTTCAGATGCCGAACTGACCAGTTTGGCATATTTAGCCAACACGCCGCGTGTATAGCGACGCTGCGGCTGTTGCCATGCTGCGAGCCTTTGTTGGACTACTTCAGCGTCCACATGCAGGGTGAGTTCGTGAGTTTCGGCGTCAATGGTGATTTTGTCACCATTTTCGACAATCGCCAAGGGTCCGCCGATGTAGGCTTCCGGGGTGATGTGCCCGACCACGAAACCATGGGTGCCGCCGGAGAATCGCCCGTCGGTAATCAGTGCCACCACATTACCCAAGCCTTTGCCCATCACGGCGGAGGTGGGGGAGAGCATTTCTCTCATTCCTGGCCCGCCTTTCGGCCCTTCAAAGCGAATCACAATGACATCGCCCTTCACTACGGTCCCGTCAAGGATTGCCTTTAAGGCCATTTCTTCGCACTCGAATACTCTTGCCGTGCCGGTGAATTGCAAGCCTTCCTTGCCGGTGATCTTGGCGACTGCGCCTTCCGGGGCGAGGTTGCCACGCAAAATGACCAAATGGCTGTCTTTTTTGATCGGATTGTTTAAGGGTTTGATGATGGCTTGGTTTGCCGGGTAATCCGGTGCTTGTTCCAAGTTTTCCGCCATGGTTTTGCCGGTGACGGTCAGGCAGTCGCCATGCAACAAACCCGCTTTCAACAATTCTTTCATCAAGGGTTGGATGCCGCCGATTTCGACCAACTCCGCCATGGTGTATTTGCCGCTAGGTTTGAGGTCGGCCACCATCGGCACATGCTGTCCAACACGGGTGAAGTCGTCTATGCTCAAATCCACCTCGGCAGCGTGGGCCATGGCTAATAGGTGCAATACGGCATTGGTGGAGCCGCCCAAGGCGATGACGACCGTGATGGCGTTCTCGAACGCTTTCTTGGTCATGATGTCGAGGGGTTTGATGCCCAATTCCAGCAATTTCACGACTTGCTCGCCGGCGCGTTCGCAATCCAAGGTTTTGTCCTTGGAAATGGCCGCTTGTGCGGAACTACCCGGTAGGCTCATGCCCAAGGCTTCAATCGCCGAAGCCATGGTGTTGGCGGTGTACATGCCGCCGCAGGAACCGGGTCCGGGAATGGCCTTGGATTCGATGGCCTTAAGTTCGGCATCGTCAATCCGGTCATTGGCTCTCGCGCCCACCGCTTCAAACACGGAAACCACATCCAACTTCTTTTCGCCATGGCAACCGGGCAGTATCGTGCCACCATAGACAAACACCGCCGGACGGTTCAATCGGGCGATGGCAATCATACATCCCGGCATGTTTTTGTCACAGCCGCCGATGGCAACCACACCATCAAAGCCTTGGCAGCCGACCACGGTTTCAATGGAGTCGGCGATGACTTCCCGCGACACCAACGAGTATTTCATACCTTCCGTACCCATGGAAATGCCATCGGATATGGTAATGGTATTGAACACTACCGCCTTGCCACCATGCCCGTCCACACCTCTCGCCGCATCATCGGCCAGTCGGTTGATGTGCATATTACAGGGCGTGACCATGCTCCACGTGGATGCGATGCCGATTTGCGGTTTGTTAAAATCGGCATCGGTGAACCCTACGGGATAGAGCATGGCGCGGCTAGGTGCGCGTTCCATGCCGTCTACGACGAGGGAAGAAAATTGACGGGTATTTTCAGACATAATGAATATCCTTTATGAATCCTGATATGGGAAGCGGTGATTGAATATAAAAAAAATTAAACATAGGTTATTCGATACTAGATAGAATAAAATAAAGAATCCAATTTTATCAATTCAATTATAAATTAATGCTGCGCCCTAATAAACTCATAAGGCTATGTCTCAGGGAGTTCTGCAACTTTGTTCGACCAGCAATAGTATCTTCATAAAAAATGGTACGATGTGAACCAACATCAAAAGGAAGGGATGTGCCTTTCCTTGCCATCAATAACGTTGGCTTGCCAAAAGCATGAGCGAGTCCAAGTTCATAATAGACATTCGCATTTTTTTCTGAAATCTCCGCAAGGACTATAGTGGATTCAGACAGATTGTTTATAATGTCATTTATGATAATACCTGGGCCATAAACATCGTCAATGCGAAGTGGCTCAAAACCAATTTCCTTAACCAAGGGCTCAACAGCGTCTCTGTAGACTTCGTTATAGGGTTCAGAAAACTGCATAGCAACAAAAGCCTTCGGTAAAGATGGACTTGCTCGAATGTTTTTAAACATGGCCCGAAAGCTTTCTTTTTCGCCTTTATGACAAAATAAACCAACGCTAGTCCCTGTTTGCCTTGGAAGATTCACATAACTAATTACTTTGATCTTATCGACGTAGATATCGACTTTTTGACCCTCAAGAACAATTCTAAAATTATAAATTCGATTAGGCTTAATATTAGATCGGCTACCAACCCCAGCAAGCCTGGTAAATCCGAATTTTTTCCCCTCGCTTAACTGGTATGCATCATCCCAAACCCCAACCCCCGCTCCATAATAAAGTTCATGGCTATTGGCTCTGAAGACTATCATTGCACCACAATGTGAAATATCTCCTTCCACAGAAATATCTGCCTCAATTTCGCCGTCTTCTAAATAACAATCTCCAAACAAAGCAAAACCATGATTTGAGTCATCAGGATTACTGGAACAGATGATAGTATCTTGGTCAATCGTCCAGTTACCGTAAAACTCAGTATAATCAATCAATTTTTTCATGATAGTTCTCCAAATGCATGGTTGCTTGGTAAGTGAAAGATTAGAACGTTTCCCAACTGCTTTTTTTGCGCCAGCTCAGGCGTGGCAGTAATACGCCTATTGCTATGCCTCCAAACAACACAGCCGCGCCAATGAGGAACCAATTCTGCTTGTTGTTAGTGTCCAGAGCGTATTTTTCCCGCTTTAGCATGTCTAGTTCGCTGACTAAGGAGCGCTTGTCTTCAGTCAGTTTGTCGCGTTCGTTCTGGATTTGCAATACATTGGCCGAGGCTTGTCGTATGGCGATGATCTCACTATTTAGCCGTGCGGTTTCAGCCTTTAAGGTTTCATTGTTTTTTTCGGCAGTTTCCCCGGTTGATTTTAAAGCGGCAAGTTCGGCTGCGAGGTGTTGGTTTTCCACTTGCAATCTGGTCAAGGCTTTCAAGTTTTCATCACTCTGCGAATTTGCGACGGGCGTTTGGCTCAAATAACGGGTCGTCACCCAACCCTCTTCGCCCAATTCGGTCAGGACTCGGGTATATCCGTTGGTTTCGGCATTGCCATTCGGTGTCGTCAGCAGGGTGCCGGACACTAGCGGTTTGATGTTTTTGTATTGGTTGCCCGGCCCTGACCGCATCATCACCTCAAGTTTGTCGGTGATCCAAACCGAGGTTTGTGCCGAGGCTTTCAGGGACAACATCAACAGGATTACCACTAGGCTTTTTTTCAATGCGTTACCCAAAGACGAGTAGTTAATCAGTATTTTATTTCATGGGTGATGAAAAATGGAATGACCTTAAGTTTGTGGGTTCAGTAGAAATTCCAGCAGTGCTTTTTGAGCGTGGAGACGGTTTTCGGCTTCGTCCCATACCACGCTTTGTGGCCCTTCCATGACTTCGGCGGAGACCTCTTCACCGCGATGAGCCGGCAGGCAATGCATAAACAAGGCATTGGGGGCAGCCGCAGCCATCAGCTTGGAATCCACTTGGTAATTGGCAAAAGCCTTGGCGCGTAATGCTTGTTCCTCTTCTTGACCCATGCTCGCCCATACATCGGTCACCACTAGGTCCGCGCCTTCGGCAGCCGCAAAGGGATCGCGGCTTAGATTGACGAAAGTGGCGGCTTCTTCAATCAATTCCAATTCGGGTTCGTACCCTTCGGGACAGGCAATATTCAAGGTAAAGCCCAATTGTTGGGCTGCATGGATGTAAGTTTGGCACATATTGTTACCATCTCCGATCCATGCCACTGTCTTGCCAGCAATATCGCCGCGATTTTCAAAGTAAGTCTGCATATCCGCCAACACTTGGCACGGGTGGAAGCGATCGGACAGTCCATTGATAACGGGTACTCGTGAATGTTCGGCAAAAATCTCGACCGTCCGGTGGGAAATAGTCCTCAGCATAATGGCATCCACCATCCGGGAAAGTACCCTTGCGCTATCATCGACTGGCTCGCCTCGTCCTAGTTGGGTGTCGCGAGGAGACAGAAATATAGCGCCGCCACCGAATTGGATCATTCCGGTTTCAAAAGATACACGGGTGCGGGTGGATGATTTTTCGAAAATCATGCCTAAAACTTTGTTTTTCAGTGGTTCATAGATGGCTTTTGAATGCTTCAATTCAGTAGCCCTGCTAATCAGGCTACGGACTTCTGCGCCGCTTAAATCCAAGAACGTGACAAAATGACGCGGTTTCATAAAAGCTTAACTTTATTTTTGTAGGGTATGGGTTTTAATGATGCTGGCCAATTGTGTGACCAAAAGGTTTGCTTGATCGTCTGCAAGAATCAAGGGCGGTAATAGGCGGATTGTGGATTCGGCAGTCACATTGATCAATAACCCCTGTTCCAAAGCCAGTCCGACCAATTCGCCGCAGGGTTTGTCCAGTTGTATGCCAATCATCAACCCTTTGTGGCGCACCTCCGTCACATACGGGTTGCCTTTGAGTTCAGCCCGAAACTGTTCGGCTATCGACGCACCCAGTTTCTTGGCGCGGGCCGCAAGTCTGTTTTCGCGCAAGGTTTTCAGTACAGCCAAGGCTGCGGCGCAGGCTAATGGATTGCCGCCAAACGTGGATCCGTGTTTACCGGCAGTCAACATTTCGGCCGCTTTCCCACGCGCCAAGCAAGCCCCGATGGGAACACCGTTGCCCAGTGCTTTCGCCAAAGTAAACACATCCGGCAAAATATCCATTTGTTGGTAGGCGAACAAGGAGCCTGTGCGTCCCATGCCAGTCTGCACTTCGTCTAGCATCAACAGCCAATGGCGGCGGTCGCAAATCTCACGCAGTTGCTGCAAATAAGTCGAGTCGGGTATGCGCACTCCTCCTTCACCTTGAACTGGCTCCACCAAAATGGCGACGATATTTGGGTCTCTGATAGCCTCAACAGCGTCAGCATCGTTGTAGGGTACACGCACAAAGCCACTGACTAGCGGTTCGAAGCCATCTTGCACCTTGCGATTGCCAGTAGCGCTCAAAGTAGCCAAGGTGCGACCATGGAAGCTGCTTTCCATCACCAAGATGGCTGGTTTTTCAATGCCCATTACATGACCATATTTCCGTGCCAGTTTTATCGCCGTTTCATTGGCTTCGGCCCCGGAGTTGCAAAAAAACACATTGTCCATGCCGCTGGCGGCAGTTAGTTCATCGGCCAGATGTTCTTGCAACCCAACCCGGTACAAGTTGGAAGAATGGACTAATTTACCCGCTTGCGCTGAGACGGCCGCTGTCACCGCCGGGTGGGCATGGCCCAAGTTGCATACCGCAATCCCGGATAGGGCATCCAAATAGCGTTTTCCATCAGTATCCCAAAGCCAAGCCCCCTCGCCCCGTTCAAAGCAGACGGGAAGCCTAGCGTAAGTCGGCATTATATGATTGTTCATTAGACTTCTCGCAAAAACAAAAGGCAGTCAGTTAGACTGCCCGAAAATCAAGGGGGTAATTATAGGCAAAAATCATTGGCGCACAAGTCAAAAATCACCGTTTTTACACGCCTTTCCAAATGATTGCGCTGTTTATGGCAAGACCCTTTGCATGAAGGCTTAATTTGCAGTTCGATTTCTGATATTTTATTAGGGATTTACCTAAGCCTATGAGGAGTTGTTATGGATGTTATCGAACGCATCAAAAATCAAGTTCAGTCCAATCCTGTGTTGTTGTATATGAAAGGCACCCCTGATTTTCCGCAATGCGGCTTCTCGGGTAGGGCCATTCAAATACTGGAGCAATGCGGGGTTCAATATACAGCCGTCAACATCTTTGATGATCCAGAGATTCGTGAAAACCTCAAGATTTATTCCAGCTGGCCGACATTTCCCCAATTGTTTGTCAATAGTGAGTTGGTGGGGGGTTCGGATATAATGCTGGAAATGTTCCAGTCGGGCGAGTTGCAGAAGTTGTTGGATTCCACACAGAAAGCCTAACTTAGTCCTTCTAGCAAAAGACTCACCTTGTGGCTGCCGAGACCAAGTCCTCCCAACGATTGACGATACCGCAAAACAGCTTTGCAGTCAGTTCGGCATCGTAGGCGGCAGAGTGGGCTTCTTGGCTGTCCCAAGGGAGTCCGGCGGCCATGGCCGCTTTGGCAAGCACGGTTTGCCCATAGACGAGACCGCCTAGGGTGGCGGTGTCAAAGCTGCTGAAAGGGTGGAAAGGATTTTTCTTCAAACCGGTGCGAGTCACAGCGGCATTGAGGAAGCTTAAGTCAAAGGCAGGATTGTGGCCTACCAAAATGGCTCGGGTACAGCCATTGCGCTTGACTGCGGCCCGCACGGGCTGAAAGATTTTTTCCAAAGCCTCTTTTTCATCCAAGGCAAAACGGAACGGATGGTAAGGGTCAATTTTATTGAATGCGAGGGCTGATTCTTCCAGCTTTGCACCAGAAAAAGGCATTACATGGGCAGAATGGATTTCCAGTATCGACAGCTTGTTGTTCTCGTCCATTTCCGGGATGACGGCAGCGATTTCCAGCATAGCGTTTCGGGAGGGGTCAAAGCCAGAAGTTTCAATGTCGATGACAACGGGTAAATAGCCTCGAAAACGAGTGGACATTGGTGGTTTTTCGGATTTCATTGGCGTAATTGTTATTTTTTCCTCGACTAGAGTCGATTGTGGAATTATATTTAGAGGCATAATATAGTTTAAACTGAAGGGCCACTGAGGGGTTAGGGCTGGCTACTAACAACTTTAACAACCTAAGCATCCTGACCAAAATACCGAGGAAATCAAGCAGGAACAGAAATATGACAAAATTTTCTTTTAAATTAAAGATTAAATCAGCCGTTCTGATCGGCTTGGCTCTCGTAACGGTCAGTTGTGCGACAACTAGCACGACCGATCCGCGCGATCCATTGGAAGGGTGGAACCGGGGTGTGCAAAGCTTTAACGATAGGCTTGACGATTATTTCATGAAACCCGTTGCCAAAGGCTACCAATTTGTCACTCCCAAGTTCGTGGATCAAGGCGTCAGTAATTTTTTTAGCAATGTGGATGACATCAGTGTGATTGCCAACGAACTGCTTCAGTTCAAATTAAAAGAAACTGGCATGGACACTGGTAGGTTTCTCGTCAACTCGACGGTGGGATTAGGGGGCCTAGTCGATGTTGCATCTCAGCTTAATTTGCCAAAACACAGTGAAGATTTAGACCAGACTTTAGGTTTTTGGGGTATTCCCTCCGGGCCATATTTGGTGATACCTTTGGTGGGTCCAAGTACGCCGCGCGGTGTAGTCGGCATAGCAGGGGATACCATGTCCAACCCGATCAACTGGGTGAGTCCGGTTGCATGGCCTTACGGAGCAGGAGCTTTGAAGACTATTGACATGCGTGCGGATCGATTGACCGCATCCAAAATTGTTGACGAAGCCTCGGTTGACCGTTACGAATTTATCCGTAATGCCTATTTCCAAGACCGCAATTACAAAATCTTCGATGGCAATCCACCGCAAAGCGAAGACGATCTGTTGCTGGAAAAGGAAATGGACGAGATGGAAAAAGTAAACACCAGCCAACCGGCCAAAGCCAAATAACGATTAAGCCTGAATCAATTCCCGCAGTCAGCAACAAGGCTGCGGAATTGTTATTCTGACTAAACCATTTTCCAAATCATGGTTTCGGAGGCTCTCAGAGGAGTCACGCTTTCTTCCCCAAACGGGTATTCGTTAGGGACTAACCAATTCACTTTTTCCAAAGAGACAATCTCCCTATTCACCGGCAACCGATAGAAGGCAGGGCCGTTACGGCTGGCGAACTGTTCCAAATTTTCCAGCTTGTCAGCCGCATCGAACACCTCGGCATACAGTTCCAGCGCAGCGTGTGCCGTGTAACAGCCCGCGCAACCGCACGGGGATTCTTTTTGAGACCTCGGGTGAGGTGCGCTGTCGGTGCCTAGGAAAAACTTTGATTCTCCGCTCGTGGCCGCTTCAACCAAAGCAAGTCGGTGAGTTTCTCTCTTCAAGATTGGCAGACAGTAAAAGTGTGGACGAATGCCACCGGCTAAGAGTGCGCTACGATTGTAAAGCAGATGATGGGCAGTCAAGGTGGCGGCCACTCTCTCACTTGCGCCACGGACAAATTGCACGGCATCTCGGGTAGTGGCGTGTTCCAATACAACCCGCAATGCCGGGAATTGCATGACAATCGGTTCCAATTCCCTCTCGATAAATATTTTTTCCCGGTCAAAAATGTCAATGCCTGTATCGGTGACTTCGCCGTGAACCAGCAAAGGGACATCATGCTTTTCCATGGCTTCCAGCAGCGGATAAATACCTTTCAAATGCCCTATTCCTGCATCCGAATTTGTGGTTGCCCCTGCCGGGTAGAGCTTGAAGGCGTGGATGTACGAATTGGATGCAGCTTTTTCCACCTCAGACAATGCTGTGGTTTCGGTCAAATATAAAGTCATGAGTGGCTCGAATGTCATTCCATTCGGCAAGGCTTGCAAAATCCGTTGACGATAAGCAAGGGCGTCGTCCACAGTCGTTATCGGGGGCTTTAAATTGGGCATGATGATAGCGCGGGCAAATTGACGGGCGCTGTGAGTGACAACTGATGCCAACGCGGCTCCATCGCGCAAATGCAAATGCCAGTCGTCGGGGCGGATGATGGTCAATCGGGTCATGGGATGATGTTCTGTGCAAAATGCTTATGATACAAGGGAGTGGCTAAAGGAGAAAGTTTTTACGACTAGGAAGGGCTTGTAGGTCTACCCTGTTTCTAAAACCGAATCAGTACTTCGATCTAAAGCTCTTGAAAAACTGCCTATCGCTCTCCATGTTATGCTTATTAATTGATTGATAAGGAGCGAGACGATGCCCATCTACGAGTACCAATGTAAATCCTGTGGACATGAACTGGAAGTGATCCAGAAAATCAGCGAGGAACCGCTAAAGTTTTGCCCAGAATGTGGAAAACCAGAAATGAACAAGCTAATTTCGGCTGCCGGCTTTCGCTTGAAGGGTGGCGGCTGGTACGAGACAGACTTCAAAAGCGGAGACAAAAAGAAAAATATTGCAGGCGACAAATCGGATTCTTCCACAGCCTCTTCGTCGTCGGGTGATGGTGCCAAGGCCGCCAGTTCGGATTCAGCCAAGTCCTCCGCGACGGCTAGCGCATCCAAATCCTCAGCCAGTTCATCCGAAGGTTAATTTAAGTTTTAGCACTGAATAGTGGGTTTTTTGATGCTTTGGGTCTGGCAATGATTCGCTGAATTACTCATATGAACTTGCACACATTCCTGTCAGAACGTAATATTTCGGTTATTTTCCCCTAACAATAACAGAGAACAACTTATGCGCAGCCACTATTGTGGAGAATTGAACGAAACCCATTTGGGGCAGGAATTGGATGTTTGTGGCTGGGTACACCGCCGCCGCGACCATGGCGGGGTCATTTTCATCGACTTGCGGGATCGCGAGGGCTTGGTGCAGGTGGTGTTTGATCCCGATCTACCGGAAGCCTTCAAATTAGCCGAGAGTGTGCGCAGCGAATATGTGCTGAAAGTGCATGGAAAAGTCCGCCGACGTCCTTCGGGAACGGAAAACCCGAATATGCCCACTGGGTCCGTTGAAGTGTTTGGGACTGGCTTGGAAATCCTCAACAAATCCGAAACCCCGCCTTTCCCGGTGGAGAGCGAAATCGAGGTCAACGAGGAGACCCGCCTCCGCTACCGCTATATCGACTTGCGCCGCCCTTTGATGCAGCAGCGCATCAGAATGCGCCGGGACATCACCCGTCAATTGCGTAGCTTTCTCGATGACGAGGGGTTTTATGAGATCGAAACTCCCTTTTTGACCAAGGCTACGCCGGAAGGTGCGCGGGATTACCTAGTGCCTAGCCGTACCCATGAGAATGCATTTTTCGCCTTGCCACAGTCACCACAATTGTATAAACAGTTGCTGATGATTTCGGGGATGGACCGTTATTACCAAGTCGTGCGGTGTTTCCGCGACGAGGATTTACGCGCCGACCGCCAGCCGGAATTCACCCAGCTTGATATTGAAACGTCTTTCATGAATGAAGACCAGATCATGGATGTCATGGAGGAAATGATCCGCAAGCTGTTTGACGAAGTGCTGCATGAGCCTCTGCCCAATCCTTTCCCCCGTTTAACTTATGCCGAAGCCATGCGCCGTTTTGCCTCCGACAAGCCGGACTTGCGCATACCGCTGGAATTGGTGGATGTGGCTGATCTTTTGCAGGCTGTGGATTTCAAGGTTTTCGCAGGTCCCGCCAACGACCCGGACGGGCGCGTGGTCGCGTTGAAATTGCCTAACGGCAACGAATTGTCCCGCAAGCAAATCGACGAACTGACCCAATTCGTCGGTATTTACGGGGCCAAAGGCTTGGCTTACGTCAAGGTCAACGATTTGGCGGCGGGTTTGGACGGTTTGCAATCGCCCATTTTGAAGTTCATGCCTGAAGCCGCGGTCACTGCCATTTTGCAGCGTACCGAGGCTAAAACTGGCGACTTGATCTTCTTTGGGGCTGACAAAGCGAAAATCGTCAATGAAGCGATGGGTGCGTTGCGCGTCAAGTTGGGGCATGATTGTGGTCTAGTCGAGCGTGGTTGGAAGCCTTTGTGGGTCACTGATTTCCCAATGTTTGAATGGGATGACAAGGCAAGTCGTTGGACTGCGATCCATCATCCCTTTACCTCGCCTAATTGTACGCAAGAGGAATTGATTGCCAACCCCGGCAAGGCATTGTCACGTGCTTATGACATGGTGTTGAATGGCACGGAGCTTGGCGGGGGGTCAATCCGTATCCATCGCACCGATTTGCAAAGTGCCGTGTTTGACCTGCTCGGCATCGGAGAAGAAGAAGCCAACCGCAAATTCGGTTTCTTGCTGACTGCGTTGAAATATGGCGCACCGCCGCATGGCGGCATCGCCTTCGGCATGGATCGCCTAGTGATGCTGATGACCGGTGCGTCCTCCATCCGCGAGGTGATGGCCTTCCCCAAGACCCAATCGGCTTGGTGTCCGCTGTTCGATGCCCCGGCCCCAGTCAGCGAATTGCAATTGCGCGAGTTGGGGATTAAGTTGCGGAAACCGCCGAAGGGACAGGCGGAGGGTGGGGAGTAGGCGATTTAGATTTTTTCAAAAAATAAGGGCAACAGTCGAACTGCTGCCCTTTTCTAATGCTGCGAATACGTTATCAAGCTTGTATACTGGCTTCTTTAAGAAATTATGAAATTTTTAGATGTCAGTGATCGAAGAAATTAATCCTACCGAACCCCTTGATTACCGTCCTAAAGCTCAAACTTTTAAATTAGAGGATTTGATAGCTCATGTTCGACAAGGTCGGGTACGAATTCCATCATTCCAGCGCAGGATGAAGTGGGAGCGAGAGGATGCCCGAAAGCTTTTCGACAGTCTTTATCGGGGGTATCCGGTCGGAACCTTGTTGTTTTGGGAAACCACCGCCCCACCTAGTGAAATGCGCTTCGGGTCGGTTGTCATTAACGCTGCGGAAGAACGCCCTGACGCATGGTGGGTCGTTGATGGTCAGCAGCGTATCGTCTCGCTGACCCGAGTACTGTCTGCACCCGAGCCTGACATAGACGAGTTTTCACTTTATGTTGACTTGGATGAATCTAAATTTATAGTAGCGCCCTCAGCGGACAAACGAAGCGAAGACCTAGGCCGTTGGCTACCCATGACAGAGGTGCTAGATTCCGAACGTCTGTTCACATGGATACTTGATCGAATACCATCGAGCAAAGCTCGACGCGACAGGGCTGTACTATTAGGTAAGCGCATCAGAGAATATGATATTCCAGCATATTTGTTGAATACTAACAATGAGGATA
>CAIWDB010000284.1 GCA_903911305.1 uncultured Methylococcaceae bacterium
GTTCAAAACCGCCGACGGCTGGCGCGATGCGATCATGCTCAAAAAGGGCGGCAAGCTGCTGCTCAAGGGCGGGGACGGCGATGCGGATGCCGAACGCACCGCCACCATTGCCGAAGTCCGCACCGAGCAAAGGACGCTGCCAGTGTACAACTTGGAAGTGGCGAATGGGCATACTTACTTCGTCGGGATTGATGGGGAGTTGGTGCATAATGGATTTTGCAATAAATTAGGTCGTGCGGGCAAACAGTCACGGTTAAGGAATTTAGCGACTAATGATAAGCTTGGCTCGGCAGATCGTGGTTGGATCAAACAAGAACTTAACTCGATTGAACGCGGTCAGCGCGATACCATTAGAAATCCACCCGGAAAAGATCTCGCTCACGAAAGAGGACGTGAAGCAGCAAAGGGTTTTGATTATGAACATTCGAATCTACAAGATAGGGATCTTCATCGTCTTCAACATGCATACGATAATTACGGTCGTGCTAATCGTATAAGACCAATTAAATAAGGCTAAACTATGAAAATCACTCACAAACAGATCGAAGCCGTTTTGTCCCTTCCTGGCCCAAAGCGCTATGAACACTTCGTCAAAGTTGCTGCTGATCAACGTCAAATTTGGGGGTTGCATAATAATGGATGGGCATTAGCTGGCACAATTGATGACGGACCTGTGTTTCCTGTGTGGCCTGCACGTGAATACGCTAGTCTATGCGCTACTGGCGATTGGGCAGGATACGAACCACGGGAAATTGACTTGGAAGAATTCTTTCATGCTTTGCTCCCTAGTCTGCAAGAAAGAGGGACACAGTTAGGAGTGTTCTACACACCCAACAATAAGGGGGTCATACCAACCTTAGAGCAGATCGAAAATGATTTAAAAGAAGAGTTGGCAAGGATCGAATAATCCCTTTAACGCGGTAAGGCGTATTCGTAGTTACTGTTATTGATGTCAAGCGTTATGAAGCACCGGATCGAACTTTTTTTCTGATTTGAGGATGCCGAATGCGACTTGCAGTCGCGTCGGGCAACAGCTTCACCGTTGCCCGACAACCTACGGCGAAGCCGACCCGGCCAACGTCAGCGACCCGACTGGCGAATGCCCCATGTGCGTCGCGTTTGCCCTGTGCATGGCGGAATGCGGCATCACCACGGCAGTCATCAACGCGGCCACCGGCGAATGCAACAACTGGGGCAACACGGCCAAGGACTGCGCCATCGGTTGCGCCGCCGGGATGGGTTTGGGTTGGCTGGCCGGGCAAGGCTTCAAATGGCTCAAGCGCGGATGGGATGCGCTACCCTGCGCGGTCAATAGCTTTCCCGCCGACACCCTAGTCCACGTCAAACCCGACGAAGCGAAGGCAAAGGATGCCAGCCTAGGCAAATCCACGCTTAAACCCATCGGCGAGATCAACCCCGGCGACGAGGTGCTGGCATTCTCCGAATGGAAAGACAAGGGGAAATCCAGCAAAATGGACCGGCGGCTCAGTTACGAAAAAGTCACGGATGTTTACACCAGCCACAAACCCAAAACCCTTATCCATCTGACCCTAGACGACGGGCAAACCCTGACCGCCACCGAAGGCCACCCGTTCAAAACCGCCGACGGCTGGCGCGATGCGATCATGCTCAAAAAGGGCGGCAAGCTGCTGCTCAAGGGCGGGGACGGCGATGCGGATGCCGAACGCACCGCCACCATTGCCGAA
>CAIWDB010000285.1 GCA_903911305.1 uncultured Methylococcaceae bacterium
CGGTAATGGGGGCCAATTTGGGGTATTCGCCGCCACCCAACACCAAAACCCGCTTGCCTTGGTTTTTCAGGTTGTGGTGGGTCAGCGTGACCTTGGACAGGTCGATGCCTTCGCGCTCCCGCCCGAATTCCAACAATGGCAACAGCCGCTTGAAGAAGATAGTCCGCTTTTCAATGGCGGTGTTACCGTAATCGAATATTTGGGACAGGAAGGCATACAGGTGCTGGAAGGCAATGATGTCATGCTTGAATAGGATCAGGGCATTCAATTCGTCTTGCGCGTCCTTGGCGGCTGCCTCATCTTCTTTGGCTTGGGCGGTTTTCAGCCGTTGTTGCGCGGATTTGTAACGCTGCAACAGCCTGGACACGACCGGCTCCAGCGCGGCGGCCAAATCGCTTTGTTTGGCCTTGGGGTTGAATTCAACCTCGACCACGCGGTTGACCTCGAATTCATCGTAGCAGCCCGCCGCGTCCAGCTTCATGCGCAAATTGAACACAAGGTTGGGATCGGTGACATTCGCCAGTTCGGCGGTTTCGTAATAGGCTTTGAAGGCGGCAAGGATTTCATCAGGCTCGTTGACGAAATCCACAATGTAGGTCGTATCCTTGCCCGGATAGGCGCGATTGAGGCGGCATAGCGTCTGCACGGCGGTAATGCCGGCCAGCCGCTTGTCCACATACATGCCGCACAGCTTGGGCTGGTCGAAGCCGGTCTGGAATTTGTTGGCGACCAGCAGAATTTGATACTCGCCCGTATCGAATGCCTGGCGAATATCCTGCCCTTTCAGGTTGGGGTTCATCGTTTTGCTGGTTTCGCTGAACGAATCCGGGCCGGATTCCGCATCGTTGACCTCGCCCGAAAACGCCACCAGCGTGCCAATTTCATAGTGATGGTCTTTAATGTATTGGTCTATCGCCAAGCGCCAGCGCACGGCCTCCACCCGGCTACTGACTACCACCATGGCCTTGGCTTGACCTTCCAGCAACGGGGCGACATTTTCGCGGAAATGCTCGACCACCACCTGAACCTTCTGGCTGATGTTGTAGGGGTGCAGCCTGACCCAGCGCATGATGCCCTTCAAGGCTTCGCTACGTTCCACCTCCTTGTCATCCATTTCCTTGCCGTTGTGGGCCAGCTTGAACGCCAGCTTGTAAGGCGTGTAATTCTTCAGCACATCAAGGATGAAGCCTTCCTCAATGGCTTGGCGCATCGAATACACATGGAATGGCGCGGGGAGATTGTTGGAGCTGGCCGGTAATGCCGGGTTGGGCCTACGCCCAAACAATTCCAGCGTTTTGGCTTTGGGCGTGGCGGTGAATGCAACATAGGTGATGCCGCTATCCGCTGCCCTGTTCGCCATCTGCGCCACCAACAGGTCTTCGGTGCTAACTTCGCCGCCGTCGGCCAGTTCTTGTAGTTCCTCCGCTGACAGCACGGCTTTCAACTTGGCTGCGGCCTCGCCGGTTTGCGAGGAATGGGCCTCGTCGGCAATCACGGCAAAGCGCTTGCCTTGCGTGGCGGCGAGTTCCTGCACGGCTTTCAACGCAAAGGGGAAGGTCTGAATGGTGCAAACCACGATTTTCTTGCCGCCGGCCAACGCCGCCGCCAATTCGCCGCTTTTGCTGGCAGTTTCGCCCTTGATGGTGGCCACCACGCCGGCAGTGCGCTCGAAATCAAACATCGCATCCCGCAACTGGCTATCCAGCACATTCCGGTCGGAAATCACCAGCACCGTATCGAACAGCTTTTCATGGTCATCATTATGCAAATCGGCGAGGAAATGCGCGGTCCAGGCGATGGAATTGGTTTTGCCGGACCCCGCCGAGTGCTGGATCAGGTATTTGCCGCCCGGCCCTTCTTCCAGCACGGCCACCAGCAGCTTGCGGGTGGCATCCAACTGATGGAAGCGAGGGAAGATGATTTTCTTGATCTGCTTTTTGCCGTCCTTCTGCGCCACGAGGTAGCGGCCCACTATTTCCAGCCAGCCTTCCCTTGCCCATATGGCTTCCCATAAATAGGCGGTGCGGTGTCCTCCTTTTTTACCCCCCTCGCCCACTTGCGGGAGAGGGGTTGTGGGGGTGAGGGAGGATTCCCTGCCGCGCCATGGTCGCCTTGGTTGAACGGGAGGAAGGACGTGGCCGGCCCATTCAAACGGGTGGTCATCCACACTTCCCTATTGCTGACGGCAAAATGAACCAATGCGCCATTCGGGAATGACAGTAGCGGCTCGGCGCTGCCTTGGCCTTTCGGCTTCGGGTCGCGGTCAAAACGATACTGGTCAACCGCATCGCCCACCGACTGGGTGAAGTCGGTTTTAAGCTCCGCCGTGGCAATGGGTATGCCGTTGAGGAACAAGCCTAGGTCAATCGAATTTTCGTTATGCAGCGAATAGCGCAATTGCCGGACAATTCGCAGCCGGTTGGCGGCATATTTGGCAAGAATATCCGGGTTCATCGCCAATGCCGGTTTGAACTGGGCCAGTTGCAAAGGTTGGCGCAAGCCCAGCAATTCAATGCCGTGGCGCAGCACATCCAAGGTGCCGCGCTGGCTAATGGAATCCCTCAGCCGCCCCAGCAACACATCCACCGCCTGTGCGCCGTGGTTCTTTTCCAAAACCTCCCAAGCCTTGGGCTGGGTGGCCTTAACCCAATTCATCACATCCGCCGGAAACAGCGCCCGCGCCCGGTCATAATTCGCCGCATCGCCTTGCGCATACAGCCAGCCATTGGCGGCAAGGTGTTCGCAGATTTCGGTTTCGAGATGGATTTCCTGGTGTAATCCGTTCATACCGTTTCCCACATTACTCAAATTCCTGACGGGTTTCATAATTGCCCTGTGGGCCGCGTTCCAATGATTCACCTTCCCAGCAACCAGCTAGAGAGGCCAATGTAGGTTTTCCCTGTGTCGTGAAGGCTACCCCCGGCTCTTGTTCAGATTCATCCAAGGTTTCCCAAACATCCACATCAGTTTCCGCCTGATAGCCCCTAAACCAATGGGCGCGGGGATTGGCTTTAGCGGCCTCAGAATCCAACCGAATAAAAATAACCTCCGTTGGTATGTGGCGGAGTTCCGGCGGAACAGGGATCGAGTCTTGCGGGTCTTCAATGATTTGGCGGATGGCGTACATAATCATGCCTCTAGGTTTGGGGAGCGGGGGCCAACCCCCGCACGTCAATCTTGCCGGTGACGGCGGCGGAAATCAGGGCGGTGCGGCGTTCTTTTAGCAATTCGATGGCGCGGTTGGCTTCGGTGGTGAGTTCGTCAAGTTTGGCTATTTCATTATCAATAAAACTTAGTATTCTTTCCTGCTCATCCATTTTTGGAACAGGTAAAATAATCTCGTTTAGTATTCCTATATTAATGACATCCATAGTACCACCACGGCTTAATAATGAAAATTGCTCAAAAACGACAATACTTCGTAGCATTGCAACAAGGTATTCCGCCTTCACTGCGGTTGAGCAGCGGAGTCTCATAAGTCGAGGATTTATTATGCCAGGTTCAGTTTCACTCGGAACAATCGCAATTTTTCCAAATGTCCCAACACAGCTTATAAGTATATCTCCAGTTGCTATTTGATACTGTTTAAGTTCTTGAAACTTCTCTTTAGTAATGTAGTAATCACCTATAGAAAAATCATTTGGTTAGGACTTACGCAAC
>CAIWDB010000286.1 GCA_903911305.1 uncultured Methylococcaceae bacterium
AACGGCACGGCTACCCGCAAAGCAAGCATTGCCTTGGTGCCCGGAGTCGAAAGCTTGCAGTTTTTGTATGGCGAAGACACCAACAGCGATTCTCAAGTTGACCGTTATGTGACGGCGGCAAACATAGAATCGACCTTCAATATATTAAATGTCATGGTTTCTATGATCATTCGCAGCCAGAATTTGGTGGAAATCAGTTCCACCCAACGGGTGTTCAATCATTTTGGCCCTGACTATGCGTCTTCCAACACTGCGCCGAATGGTGATGCAGCGAGTATTTTCACTGCGCCCACCGACAAACGCCTACGAATTCATTTTGCGTCTGTGGTTGCATTGCGCAATTTTCCCACTTGCCAGTGATTGCCATGCCATCCATCAAATTGTCAAAGCACGCTTTGACCCTCGCAACGCCCCTGCCACGTCAGCAAGGCATCGTTTTGGTGTTTTCGCTGGTTTTTTTATTGGTTTTGACCATGCTGGGTGTCAGTGTGGTGGGAACCACGACCAGCGAAGAAAAAATGTCACGCAATTTCCGCGACAGTTTGGTCGCCCAAGACGCTGCGGAAGCCGCGTTGCGCGATGCGGAAATTCGATTGACGGGGTATTACACCGACCCCCCCACTCGGTTGAATGGCATTTTTAACGAAAGCTGCACCAATGGTCTTTGCGACCAGAGTGTCACACTGGCGGCAGGTTCTGCCGTGTATGACATCTATACGATGACAGCAAGCCCAGCCGTCTCCCTCGGCGGTAATGTCTGTGGCGGCAACAGCCAAATTACAGGTGCTGTGACCGGTTCGCCACTCATCGTGGTCGCGGGGGTATCGCAAGCCGTGCAACCTTGTTACCTAATCGAGCAACTGCCTACCAGTACACCGGGTGAATCAGCTTCTTCCGTGTCGTCGTTTTACCGGATTACCTCAATCGGTTGGGGGAGAAGCCCGACGACGCGGGTGACGCTGCAAGAAGAGTTTATCCCTTGATATCTAACGGAGAATAGTCATGTTCAAACATAATTTTCTATTTCCGGCATTCCTGTGTTGGCTTATTGTCCTATCGAATTCAATCGCGGGAGACCTTTCGGAAGCGCCTTTGAGCCTCAAAGCCACCGTACCGCCCAATGTATTGTTTGCCCTTTCGGTGGAATATCCGACGGCTAACACCGCTGCCTACCAAGATGCCAGCAGTTATGTCAATACAACCGACTTCCTCGGCATGTTCGATAAAAACAAATGTTATAGCTATGATAGTGACCACGGCTGGTTTGTCCCAGCCTCAGTGACATCTGACCATAAATGCACCGATAGCAACAAGTGGAGCGGAAACTTCCTCAACTGGGCGACGATGGCCGGTTTGGATGAATTCCGTCATGCTATGACTGGCGGTACCCGATACTGCACCGCCACCGATGGCGTTCATTGCGACGAGCCAAGTTTTACCATCCTCGAAAGGACTTATCAGGATGGTCAGGGAGGGACGGGGAATTTCACGGATAAAACCTTTGACCTGTCCAACGCCAATTTTGTCGGAGCCGTACCTTCATCCACCGGAGTCTTCGCGGGTACCATCGTCAACCAAGGCATGGGGGTGAGGATGCAGCTCCAATCGACAAAACAGGTGACGATGATTAATTGTACTGGATGGAGTTCAAGTACCCCTTATAATTGCACAAGTTTTTCCATTGATTTCAATCCTAATAGTGCCACCATCACGTGTGGTACTTCAACAACGTCTTGGACTAATAACAGCACCAAAAAAGTTTGCCAAGATTTTAAATCCAACAAATCCGGTGAAAGCATTACCGTCTTCTCCGGTGTGGATGGTTGTCAAGAATATGGAAATAGCGCTTACCCTACTTCCAGCCCTTCAGTCACTCATTGTAAGAAATACAAAGTTTATTATACGGTAAGCCCTAGTTACGCATGGCCAAGTTATAACGTGCGCGCCCAAGCGTGCGTCGAGGGCTTGCTGGAAAGCAACTGCAAGCTCTATGGCACCAACTATTGGAAGCCGATTGGTGTGATTCAGCAAAATGGGGAAAAGATGCGTTATGGCATATTTTCCTATTTTAAAGACGATAATATCAATAATGCAGTGATGCGTTCCAAGTTAAAATATGTCGCGCCTAACCAGTATGCCAGTTCCATCGGTTCCGTCGTCAATAACAATGCTGAATGGTCAGATACTGATGGAACATTGATCAAAAACCCAGACCCTACGGTGGCAGCAGCCTCCTATTGCAAGGAAGGCAGTGGATGTGCGGTTAGCAATTCGGGAGTCATTAATTATATCAACAAATTTGGCAATCCGCTTGGATATAAACGATATGACAATGTCGGAAAATTGTATTACGAAGCGTTGACCTATCTAAGAAACCGAACACCTGATACATTATTATATTATGCCGCCACCAAAACCAATAATGACTCGTTTCCAGTGATTAAAGGTTCTGATTGGGATGATCCCATCCAGTATTCTTGCCAAAAAAACTATATTATTGTGATGGGAGATTCGCATACCCATTGTGATAAAAACTTGCCAGGTAGTTCCCTGTCTTCGTCTGGCCCTTCTCAATGTGCCGGCAGTACGAGTGATGCCAATAACCCCCCCGATAAAAATACTACCAATAATCTTGGCAATAATGGGGATAAGGGCGATTCTGCGGTTGCGAATGACAAGTTTGTCACCACATGGACCAATAAGTTGGGCACTATGGAGGGACATAGCACCTTGGCGACAGAAACAACCGGTGCTGGCAACGCCGGAAGTTACTACATGGCAGGT
>CAIWDB010000287.1 GCA_903911305.1 uncultured Methylococcaceae bacterium
ATTTCAGTCATGGTCAGATTGGGATCAGATGCCGGACGTTGTGGTAAACACCGTCATTCTACCTTTTCTGACCATCCACTCCTGCCCAAACCTCAAAATTCACTCATGCTGATTGGCGAAGGTATTGTCAGAGAATTCGGGTTTTTTATTCCCATATGGATTTAATTTACCGAGAATAGAATGCAAAAATGTTGTACTCTTTGATAAAGAGGTTATAGGTATGTCCGTTAGGGGGGATGTTGATAAGTTAACTATTGATTATGAATGCCCATCAATGTGGATATTTGAGTCAAATAATAATAAATCGGCACCGATTGCCTTTGTTGAAAAATCGCAAGATGCTCAAATCGAAATAATTAAAAGCCGCTCTGGATTTTCAGAAGTCACCATTGACTTAAGCTTCGCGCCTAAATCCCCATCTAATTCAATATTTTATGGTGTTGAATTTTCAGTTTTACCAGCAAGCAAAGAATATCCACCAAAATTTAATGTCATTGGGCATCACGAACATTCATTCACACTAGAGAATGCGTCGTTTATAGTTGCTGATATTAAAGCCGAGAAACGCGGTAAGGCGCATTCGTAGCCCGGCAGGGTGGACAAACTGCTCTTTATCGTTTGCCCACGCGGAACGAGGCACAACCCCGGCAATGGAGGGCAAGCAAAAAGCCTGTCCTGAGCTTGCCGAAGGGACGATTGCCCACCCTACGCATCAACTTGCATCATGGTTTTCAAAATGAGTTAATATGAGGCAATGAACATTTTGCACAAGGTCACTGGCTTCGATTGGGACGATGGAAATGCACGAAAAAATGTTGATAAACATACAGTCAGCCAGTCAGAGTCGGAACAGCTTTTTTTCAATGAACCTTTAATTCTTCTGCATGACCATAGGCATAGCCAAGGCGAAGACCGGTGGCATGCCTTGGGCAAGACGAATGCCGGACGGTTGTTGCACATTACGTTCACTTTGCGATTTGAACAAAGCAAAATTCGCGTTATATCAGCACGGTAGGGTGCATAGAGTTTGCGAGTCGCACCGTTTATTTAACGCGGTAAGGCGCATTCGTAGGGCGCGAGGGGCTTGCCGCGTATTGCGCCTAATGCAAGACCACGCCGATTTTCGTCATGCGGCGCAATACGGCTTACGCTAATTGCGCCCTTTGGACACCAAGCCCGTTCCGTAGATTCCGCAGCAGCCGCCCGCTCTCAATTCAAGATAGAACAGCCAGCCCGGATGGAGCCGCTCTGCGGTGTAATTCGGGATGGACATGGCAGAAACCCCGTATTCCGCCGCGCTGCATACGGGCTACATAAACAGATAAAATAGAATATATTTTTGGGATAAACCGATGAAAACCTTACAACTAACCGCCCATGTCGCCGCCGATGGCATGTTGCATATACCCGTCAACGAACCGGATTTTGCTGATTGTGATGTTAATGTATTCGTGATGCTCTCACCTAAACCAACCGAAAACCAAAACATATTGATCGGCAAAGACGCTTTGCAACTGGCTCAAGACATTGGTTTTATCGGCAGCTTGGAAGCTGAGCCGGAATTCTCCACGAATTACAAAGACCATTTGGACTGGTCGCATAAACTATGATAATCGCGGATACCGGCTTTTGGGTGGCACTATCCAACCCTAAAGATCAATTTCACGCCTTGGCATTACGACAATTTGCCGAACTGAAAGAACCACTTATTTCAACTTGGCCGGTGATGACGGAAGTGTGCCACTTGCTCTTGAAGCGGCAAGGGGTTCATGCGCAATTGACGTTTATCGAACTTTACCGACGAGGCGGGTTTCAGGCATTCCAACTGCAACATACTTACAGCCCTAGGCTTTCGAAATTGATGCAGGACTATGCAGATTTGCCGATGGATTTGGCAGACGCTTCTTTGGTATTACTCGCGGAGGAATTAAACCATGGGCGAATTCTCAGTACCGATGGTCGCGATTTCCATGCATACCGATGGAAGAATAACCGTCCATTTGCAAATTTGTTATTGGATTGACCCGGTAGGGTGGGCAAACGGCTTTATCGTTTGCCCACGCGGAACGAGGCATCAACCCCGGCAATGGTGGGCAAGCAAAATGCCTGTCCTGAGCTTGCCGAAGGGACGCTTGCCCACCCTACGCATCAGCTTGCATCATGGTTTGCAAAATGAGTTCACGGCAAAATTAGCTTGCCCTTAACTCGACTTTCGAGACATTCCCTAAATTCACAACTTGTTTGGCTTGCCAAAGATCATAGTTGTCTTGCATGGCGAGCCAACTTTCGGGGGACCGGCCTAGGGCTTTGGCAAGCCTAAGAGCCATTTCAGGGCTAACGCGGCTGGAACCTTTCAGAATGAGGTTTAATGTTGAAGAGGAAACATCCAATTTGGAAGCGAGTTCCCGGCAACTAAGCTGATTGGGTTCCAAATAGACCGACTGGATAAACTCGCCGGGGTGAGGAGGGTTATGCATAGCCACTAATGATAGTCCTCATAATCCAAAACAAAAGCATTGCCATCTTGAAATTCAAAAGTGATGCGCCAGTTGCCATTGACCCATATTGACCATCGCTCTTTATCTG
>CAIWDB010000288.1 GCA_903911305.1 uncultured Methylococcaceae bacterium
AGTAAAAAATCCAAACTGGTGGGATGTGGAAACTTAGGGGCGCTTCCAAAGCCTCCCCAAACCGGATCAAAACCCTTCTCCATTTCCTCGATAACTCGGGTCAGCAAACCCACATCCATATTTGTAGATACCAATCCTTTGCCAGTAGTGGAATTTAGGGCATTTATGAACTGTTCCCTACCTTGCTCCAAGCTTGATGTGTTTTCATGATAGTAGTCGCTTACCTTTTCTAATAAAGGGACAAAGCCCGGCAAATTGTAACGTGATTGCTTAGGGAAATAAGTGCCGATGAAAAACGGAACCAAATCGTGAGGGTTGAGAAAAACCGTAAGCGGCCATCCACCGGAACGGCGGGACAGTAATTGGTGGGCGAGTTGGTATATCTTATCCAAATCAGGGCGTTCCTCCCTGTCAACCTTGATGTTGACAAACAAGGCATTCATTTTGTCTGCCGTGTCTGCGTCCTCAAATGACTCATGAGCCATGACATGACACCAATGGCAAGCCGAATAACCGATGGAAAGCAAAATGGGTTTATCCAAACGTCGCGCCCATTCTAGCGTATCGTCATTCCATGGATGCCAATCAACAGGATTATTGGCATGTTGCAGAAGATAGGGGCTAGTCTCTTCGGCTAACTTATTGGCAGGATATTTATGTTGCATGGGGTTCACATCTTATGGGATTTGGGTAAACTTGAATATATTTTCCATACCCTATCGCATCGTCACCGATGAAAATGCCAGGGAAATGATTGTTTTTAGCCAAATCCTGGTAAATTTCCCCAATCTTTCATTTGGCCTCGCTATTACAGGGTGATAGGCGTTCACTGGGGTGCGAGGATAAGAAAGCTTTATCGAATGTGCCAAACTTGCTAACTCTTAAGCTTGTCGCTTCCAGAAACAATGCACGGGCCACCACTCGATCTTTTTCCTTTTCTTCTTCAGACAAAGCGGCATAGGGTGTCGAGGCTAATTTTAGGCGAGTGGCTTGCTTGGCTGGGTTTTGCTTATACTGGGGATCATCGTAAGTTCTTGCGACGCTAGACCAACCATCATGGATAGCCTCCGCAATCTTTTCAATGGAATTTTCTCCATTTTGAATGCTGTTGGCAGCATAGGCGGCTGAAGCCATGTTGGCCGCATAGCCAAATGTACCCGGTTTACTTAAGCCGTACCCATAATGTTGAGTCAATGTCTCATCGCTGACCCGGGCAAGCCGATCCAGAATGTAACCTCCGGTAAAATTTGAACTCTCAGTCTGACGCACAAACCAAGAATCTGGAGCCTTCAGTTGAAAAGCCAACACCGGCATCCATGCGTATGGATTGACTTGCGCTTGGGTCTCTAATTGCGAAGCTGTCCGGTTGAATAAATCATCAATTGAAATGAACTCACATCCTTCTTGCTTAATCCATTCAAATTGTCTTTCCAAGTCAGCAGAACCAACCGCAGCATTATCGATTCTTGCCTCATCCATCACCGTGTCTTTGACATCATGGTAAGGCAAGACCACAAAGTCATTGTCAGCATGAACTAGTCCGATGCTCATTAACAGCACAGTCAAGGCAATCAGGGATATCAATTTTATCAAGCGTGGTTACCTCTACCTAGTGGGGGCTGGATTATTTGACCAGGGCCAACAACACACCCGCTGCCACGGCTGAGCCAATCACGCCGGCCACATTGGGACCCATGGCATGCATCAGCAAAAAATTATGGGGGTTGCTTTCTTGCCCGACTTTGTTGGCGACTCGTGCAGACATTGGCACGGCGGAAACCCCAGCGGCTCCGATCAATGGGTTGACCTTATGCTCGCTGAATCGGTTCATGATCTTTGCCATGATGACTCCTGAGGCTGTACCGAAGCTGAAAGCAATCGCGCCTAAGACTAAAATGCCCAAGGTCTCAGGGCGTAAAAACGCATTCGAACTTAACTTGGAACCCACCGACAAACCAAGGAAGATGGTGACGATATTGATTAATTCATTTTGCGAGGTTTTGCTCAAACGCTCAACGACACCACATTCACGCATCAGATTACCCATGCAAAACATGCCGATCAAAGGGGCGGCGGACGGCAACAGTGCAGCGGTTAGCAGCAACAAAACCAAGGGAAAAATAATCTTTTCCGGCTTGCTGACGGGACGCAGTTGCGCCATCTCGATCAATCGCTCCTCGGGTGTGGTCAACGCCCTCATGATCGGCGGCTGGATCAAAGGCACCAAAGCCATGTACGAATAAGCCGCTACCGCGATGGCCCCGAGTAAGTCAGGCGCAAGTCTGGATGCCACATAAATCGCTGTGGGACCGTCCGCACCCCCGATAATAGCAATCGCAGCCGCATCCTTGAACGTGAAATGCAAACCCGGAACCAAATTTAAAGCCAATGCTCCGAGCAGTGTGCCGAAGATGCCAAACTGTGCCGCCGCACCCAGCAAAAGCGTCTTTGGGTTAGCCAACATCGGACCGAAATCCGTCATCGCCCCCACCCCCATGAAGATTAGCAAAGGGAATATGCCTGACTTGATGCCGAAATAGAGATAAGCGAGCAAACCGCCTTCTTCGGCGATGCCGGCCACAGGAATATTGCTAAGCACGGCACCAAACCCAATCGGAAGCAGCAACAGTGGCTCAAACCCCTTGCGGACAGCCAGATAAATTAGCAAGAAACCGACTGCCATCATGACTAACTGGCCCCATAATACATTGGACAGGCCAGTGCTTAACCAAAGTTCTTGAAAATTACCCATACGCCCGCGCCCTCATCCAACCCTGACCAAGACATCGTTGCCATTCACTGCATCACCCACTTTAACGCAGACTTCCAACACTTGTCCGGCCTTACGGACACGAACCTCTGTTTCCATCTTCATAGCCTCCATAATGACCATGACTTGGCTGGACTCGACCCATTGGCCTTCTTTCACATTGACGCGCAAGATATGCCCGGCCATCGGTGCCTTGACCGATTCTTCTTGGCCCGAAGTGGGGACGTTGGGAGCTTTTTCGGCAACCGCTTGCGGCTGTGCAATAGCTTGCAAAGCACTAATGGACCCGCCTGGCGTAACTTCGACTTGAAAGCTACGACCATTGACCGTCACGGTATAGGCTTTGCCGCCATCAAGGGAGGCTTTTACGGCAGTGACCGCGGCAGAGGGCGCTTCCTTGCCCGGAGCAGGTTCAAATGCGGCTGGATTGCCACGATTTTGTAGAAACTTCCATCCGACTTGAGGAAACAGTGCATAGGTCAACACGTCATCGACTTCGTCATGTGCCAATTTGACAGCCGAGTCCAAGGCCATTTTTCTCAATTCAAGGGTCAGCCTTTCCAATTCCGGCGCCAGCAAATCCGCTGGACGGCAGTAAATTGCCTCAGACCCTTCAAGCACCTTGAGTTGCAACGCTTCGTTGACTTGCGCCGGCGTCATGCCATATTCGCCTTTCAGCACGCCTGCCGTTTCCTTGGTAATAGTTTTGTAACGCTCCCCCGCCAGGACATTGATGACTGCCTGAGTGCCGACAATTTGCGAAGTTGGGGTAACCAAGGGGATGAAACCCAAATCCTCCCGCACACGCGGGATTTCATCCAACACTTCGGCATAACGATTCAACGCACCTTGTTCTTTTAATTGGCTTTCCATGTTGGTCAACATGCCGCCGGGAACTTGGGCCACCAGAATACGGCTATCCACCCCTTTCATGCCACCCTCAAAACGTGCGTATTTTTTTCGCACCTCGCGAAAATAATCGGCTATTTCTTCCAACAACTTAAGGTCAAGACCCGTGTCACGCTCCAAACCTTCATAGGTGGCGACAATGGTTTCCGTCGCGCTGTGTCCATAGGTCATGCTCATGGTGGAGATGGCGGTATCAACATTGTCGATGCCAGCTTCCACGGCTTTGATAATGCTGGCCGTGCTTAAGCCCGTGGTGGCGTGGCATTGCATATGGACGGGAACCGACAACGAGGCTTTCAAGCGCTTGACCAGTTCTTCGGCCACATAAGGCTTCAACAGACCCGCCATGTCTTTGATGGCGATTGAATGGGCGCCCATATCTTCCAAACGTTTGCCGAGATCAACCCATGCCTCAACGGTATGCACAGGGCTTACCGTGTAAGAGATGGTGCCTTGGGCATGTTTGCCGCAAGCAATGGTCGCTTGAATCGAACGTTCAAAATTGCGAGGATCATTCAGGGCGTCAAAAATGCGGAACACATCCACCCCGTTGACTGCCGCCCTTTCGATGAACTTATCAACCAAATCATCTGCATAATGACGATAACCCAACAGATTTTGGGCGCGCAACAGCATTTGCTGCCTAGTGTTGGGCATGGCCTGTTTGATCAGGCGCAAGCGCTCCCAAGGGTCTTCCCCTAAATAACGAATGCAAGCGTCGAATGTTGCCCCTCCCCAACTTTCCACTGACCAATAACCTACCCGATCCAACTTGGCACAGATCGGCAACATATCTTCTATGCGAAAACGAGTAGCCAACAAGGATTGATGGGCATCCCGCAAAACAACTTCGGTTATGCCTAGCGCGTTAACCATTCAACAACTCCTAATAAAGTGAGACACGTCAATTGTTTTGGTGATGATGAATCGCAGCGCTTATCGCGGCCACGAGTTCGGAATCCATTTCCTCTACGCCGTTAGCACCAGCGGAACCTTGATCCGGGTGATGAGGCTGCGACGATGGCTCGGAAGAAAAACGATGAATGAGTTTCGAGTTGAGTCCGATGACCCAAACCAACAAAGCTAAAAAAAGATAAACAATGCCCATGCCGACCAACATAAGTTTGGCGCCGGATAGTAAAATTTCGCCTAATGATGATTCCATGTCCAATTTTGTCTACAAGTGGAAACAATTGAATGATAATCCCCGTAGATGCGAATGTCGAACTTAATCTGTGCAAGCCGGCATCGTTTTCGTTTGATAACTTGTTGACGTATATTAGCCAGTCTGCGTGATGTGCCTGAGACTTCAACGCCAATAGGTAAAAACATAGAAAATGAGCCGTGATCCCTGAAAAAATCACCGCCGTCGGTTGAACCCAGAACAAAATTAACGGTCATAAGCGAATCACCTCACCAGCCAGTGAGCTAGTGTCGTTAAGAATTTCATTGTTTAATATAAAGAACAAAACCCACACTTTAATAAATTCAGAGAGGTATTACATGTCGATTGCGGTTTTCGTTGCACTATTTAAAGCATTGGTGGTACTTTCGATCCTGATTTTGATCGTGGGCCTGATCAAACCGAAGTGGATATTGTTCTGGATGAAGGAACCTAACCGGATTTTAGTGAGCGGCATCGCTTTGATGATGTTCATGGTGGCGATGACGGGTTACACCCAATTCACTGTTCAACCCAAGGCCAAGTCAGAACGGGAAAGGACGCAAGACGAAACCAATGCCCTCAACCTAGGGCGTACTACAAAATAGAGTCCGTCAACCCCCTTTATATAGCCCCCCAGCTTATTCAAACAATCACTGGCAACCCTATGGCACTTCTAATAAAACAATTATCCAAGTATTTTCTGATCGGTGTACTCGCTTTCATACCCATCGTCATCGTACTCCAAGTGGTTCTGCTGATCAAAGGCTTGATCGAAGGACTATTTTTCAGAGTCTACGGCTATGTGGATAGCTATCTGTTTGCTTTCATGGTGTTCGCATCAGTCATTGCGGCACTGTCTTACATTGGCTATTCGATTGTAAAATCTCAGCGATCCATCGTCATCCACGCCGTTGACTTATTGATGGAAAAAATTCCGTTTTTAAACACCGTCTACCGCGTGTCCAAAAAAGTCATCAACATGTTCACTGGCTCAGATAATGACGCCAGAAAAGAAGTGGTCTACATTGAATACCCCAAAGAGGGGCTATGGGTGCCGGCCTATGTCACCAACCGCTCTGGGGATTGGTATGTGCTGTTCGTCCCCACCTCACCCAACCCGACCTCGGGTTTTACCATACTCGTGCATGAATCCAGAGTCGTTAAGTCCGATCTTGATATTGAGGAAGTCACCAGCTTCATCGTCAGTGTTGGCGCAGACTTCCCAAAATCAGAGGAAGTGCAACGTTTGACACCCTGATGGTTTTGGTGACTCAGTACAAGCTGTCTTTGGTTCTATGAACCGGTTGGGTTAGATGCAAAACTTTTCCGTATTAGACTGAGCTTCAGCGATTTTTCATACCGGCAAAGGATTGCCGGTATGACTGTGCTTCAAGCTTAGCTGAAACAACCGGACAATCAGGACACTTAAAGATGAGAAAACTAGGGCTGACAAATTGATCTGCTTTAGCTATAATGCTTCTTTTTGGAGAGATGTCCGAGTGGTTTAAGGAGCACGCCTGGAAAGTGTGTGTACGTTAATCGCGTACCGAGGGTTCGAATCCCTCTCTCTCCGCCAAATTTACCAAGAATTTCATTAAACCCGGATGATTCAAAACCTTGCGGGTTTTTTTATTGCCTGTAAACCCGATATAAGCATCCATTACAGGGTCTTAGTCACCCACATCACACCCGGTTCATCCAGTTTGGTTTGCTGTACAAAACCCAATTTATGCATTAGATGCAGCATCTTGACATTGCTGGACAACACCTCCCCGTCCAATGACTGGAAGTTCTTTTCTTTTGCCGCTTCAATGATGCAAGACATCAACCGAGTGCCCAAACCCTTGTTTTGCCACTCATCGGCGACAACTAAGGCAATTTCTCCGCTTTCCCCGTCCGGGTTGGTGAAGTATCGGGCCACCCCCACACTGACTTCCTTGCCGTCTTGTTCCAAGGTGGCGATGAACGCAAGTTCCCGCGAGTAATCCAGTTGGGTGAAATGCACCAGCATCTCCCGGCTAAGTTCGTGGATGGATTCCATAAAGCGAAAATACTTGGACTCATGAGAAAGCTTGCGTACAAAGCTTTGTTCAATCTGAGCATCTTCCGGGCGGATTGGACGGATAGTAATGTCAATTCCGCCGGGTAATTGGAATTGACTGACCAAATGGCTTGGATAGGGATGTATGGCCATATGAT
>CAIWDB010000289.1 GCA_903911305.1 uncultured Methylococcaceae bacterium
AACTTCGCGCAAATTGTGCGGGGGTATGTCGGTCGCCATGCCGACCGCAATGCCAGTCGCCCCGTTCAGCAGCAAATTGGGCAACCGGGCCGGCAACAAAGACGGCTCGTCCATTGTGCCATCGAAATTAGGCACCCAATCCACCGTGCCTTGTTCCAATTCTGATAACAGCGTGTTGGCATAGGGCGTCAGCCGGGCTTCAGTGTAGCGCATCGCAGCGAAGGATTTGGGGTCGTCGGGGGAACCCCAGTTGCCTTGCCCGTCAATTAACGGATAACGGTACGAGAATGGCTGCGCCATTAGCACCATCGCCTCGTAGCAGGCAGAATCACCATGAGGATGGTATTTGCCCAACACATCGCCGACAGTGCGAGCGGATTTCTTGTGCTTGGACAGCGCCGACAAACCAAGCTCAGACATGGCGTAGACGATGCGCCGCTGCACCGGCTTCAAACCATCGGCAATATGCGGCAAGGCGCGATCGAGGATGACGTACATGGAATAATCCAAATACGCTTTCTCGGTGAATTCTTTCAGGGGAATGCTTTCGTGGGATAGGGAAATGTTCATGCGGTCAATGTCAGTTGATATATGCGGAGGATTTTACAGCCCTCGCAGGAATTGCGCATAGATTTCTTGATTTAGTTCTTGCATGGTGTATTAATGGCTGAAGCCTAACTCATCAAATGAAATGCATTGTGGGCAAAACCGATACCCAATAAAACTGTGTTGAACTCCGAATGATCGAACAGGATTGCGGCTGTTTGGGATAACGTATTAACTGATGCTACGCAGAGGACTAGGATTGTTCGATTTCACAGCTAGCTGCCTCTCTAGCAAAACAAGTGGATGCAAAACTTGCACATGACCCATTCCATTTTGCTTCAACCCGGCCCGTAAGTGCATTGCACAACCAACGTTAGAGGTAGCGATAAAATCGGGTGAACACGCTTTGATTTTGACTAAAAAGTCCTCACGCAATGCATGAGCCATTTCAGGGTGATTTAAAAGATAAGTACCCGCCGCGCCACAACAATTAGGGACATCAATCAACGATTCAACATGTATGCCCGGTATCTGCTTTAGTAGCACGATTGGATGCCGGTCGGATTTCATCACATTTTTGAGTGAACAGGGTGAGTGAACAATCACCTTGGCGGATAAGGATTCAAGAAAAATATTATCCGGCCAACTCAATTCAGCTAAGAAATTTGAAATATCTATAAATTTTGAGTTGAACCCATGGCTTTCATACTCTTTTAATACCGCCCCGCATCCGCTGGCGAAGGTAAGGACAGTATCAAATTCAGAGTTTTGGAAAACTAACAGGTTACGGCGCTTCATCTTTGCAAAGCCTTTTCCGTCACCATTATGCAAAGCCATACCTCCGCAACAGCCTTGTTCGGACGGAACAGTGATGCTCACACCGAGTCGAGTCAGTAAACGGATGGCAGCAGTGACTGTTTCGGCATCGGCTAGTTCTGCCGTACACCCCAAAAACAAAGCCACCTTTGCCGTTTCTTTACCCAATGCGGAATGAAAACCGTACCATTGCCCATGTTCATACATTTCCGGCAAGCCTGCCGCCGTTTCGGATAATCCAAATGATTGCATCAAACCTATTGCGGAAAATATCCTATTCGCTAATGCCGACCAGCGTTGAAGTCTTGGGCTTTGCAGCGTGATGCCAATCGCAATAGATTTAATACGAGAAGCCAGTGGTCTTTTTATTATGGTAGTGGTAGCCTGACGAAAATCATCGACCAAACGACCGTAAGGCACATTGGCAGGACAAGCCGACTCGCATGAACGGCACAAAAGACAGTTATCAATATGCGTAAGAAGCGCAGGCGTGGCTTCCAGTTGTCCCGCCGCCCATGCCTGAATCAAACTCAGCCGACCACGAGGCGATTCGTTTTCATCCAAGGTTTTGCCATAGGTAGGACAATGGGGTAAACATAATCCACATTTGACGCAGAGTTCGGTATCGGAAAAGACAGAAACTATAGGGTCTAGTTGCACGGCATTCAACCCAATAAGTCAGGTTGACCGACAAAAAAGGAACGAAGAATCATTTTGCAGGGTTTATCACGATATACAAATAGAAATGAATATATCAAAATATTCAGCATAAATTATCGTTGCTTGACATATAAAAAAGGGCGGATTGCATTTGCGATTCCGCCCTGATATTGAGTGAAATCAATGCCTGAAATGTCTCATGCCAGTAAACACCATCGCCAATCCATGCTCATCGGCAGCAGCAATAACCTCTTCGTCACGCACCGAGCCACCCGGCTGAATCACAGCAGTCACGCCAACGGCAGCAGCAGAATCCACCCCGTCACGAAACGGAAAGAAAGCATCAGAAGCCATCACTGAGCCTTTAACTTCCAACCCCTCGTCGGCGGCTTTAATGGCTGCGATGCGAGCAGAGTAAACCCGGCTCATCTGCCCCGCCCCAATGCCGATTGTTTGGTTATTCTTGGCATAAACAATGGCGTTAGATTTGACGAATTTGCAAGTTTTCCATGCAAATAGCAAATCAGTCAACTCCAGTTCCGAAGGTGAGCGCTGAGTGACAACTTTTAAATCAGCACGTGTAATGCGACCATCATCCCTATCCTGCACTAACAATCCTCCCACGACACGTTTAAAGTCCCATGCAGCGGGGGCAATAGTAGGCCATTGACCACAATCCAATACGCGGATATTTTGTTTGGCTGATAGTATCTGCAAAGCATCACTTGTAATGGCAGGTGCAATAATGACTTCGACAAATTGTCGGTCAATAATAGATTTTGCTGTGACCGCATCCAAGGCTTGATTAAAAGCTATGATACCGCCAAACGCTGAAGTTGGATCGGTGGCATAAGCTCGGTCATAGGCTTCGAGCAAGCTACCCGCTTGGGCAATGCCACAAGGGTTGGCATGTTTGACAATGACACAGGCAGGCAGTCCATCGAAGCTTTTTACACATTCCAATGCAGCATCGGCATCAGCTATATTGTTATAAGATAACTCCTTTCCTTGGAGTTGGCGGGCCGAGGCAATAGTGCCTTGAGGGGGATATCTCTCAATATAAAATGCAGCCTCTTGGTGCGGGTTTTCGCCATATCGCATACTTTGCACATGATTGAATCTCAACAGTAAATCATCCGGGAATGATTTTGCATCAGCAACCCTATTTGTTAAATATTCCGCAACAGCAGCATCATATTTTGAAGTATGAGCAAAACTTTTTGCAGCAAGTTTAAACCGTGTGGCATCTGATAAACATTTATTACTACTTTTCAATTCCTCTATAATGCCAGTATAATCAGCAGAATCAACAACAACACCGACAGCATTATTATTCTTCGCTGCCGCTCTAATCAGTGCAGGGCCACCAATATCGATATTTTCAATGGCCGTTTCCAAATCGCAATCTGGTTTGGCAACAGTGCTTTCAAAAGGGTAGAGGTTGACAATAACAAGGTCGATAGGTTTTATTCCATGTAATGACATAATGCCTTCATCAATTCCTCTTCGGCCTAAAATGCCACCAT
This sequence comes from uncultured Methylococcaceae bacterium, assembly GCA_903911305.1. Lineage (GTDB taxonomy): Bacteria > Pseudomonadota > Gammaproteobacteria > Methylococcales > Methylococcaceae > Methylumidiphilus. Next base: position 3,549 of record CAIWDB010000289.1, read on the forward strand.
GAATTTTTGGATGTAGAGTTTTCACCCGACCATCCATCATCTCTGGAAATCCAGTGTAATCAGATACTTCAATTGCTGGAATACCGTTATCCAGTAGCAATTTGGCGGTTCCACCTGACGATAAAATTTCTATACCTAAAACGGAAAGGGATCGTGAAAATTCAACAATTCCGGCTTTATCGGATACACTAACTAATGCACGGGTAACTATATTATTCATTACATTACTCAAAAGTGGGTGATTTCAGACAGCCAAGCGCCATTCTAAGATGGGCACAACTTACAGCGTTTTCAATACCAAATAGTTACTTAATAATGAATATATGCAACATGTAGGAGCGGGCCACGCCCGCGATAAATAGCCTATTTTTGAAGACTTGGCCCAAACAATCGCGGGCATGGCCCGCTCCTACGGAT
>CAIWDB010000290.1 GCA_903911305.1 uncultured Methylococcaceae bacterium
CATGTGCATCGTGTCCCTTTGGTTCTGGTGGCGTTTGTGGTCTCCGAATTCGCTGCCCCATTGCTTGACCACTTCTTTGATTTCTTCTTGGCTGGAAAAAACCTCTCCACGGTCGTTTTCAAGTTCAACCTTGCCGTTGCGGGAATTGTAATCAAGGTGGGCTTTGATGTGTCCGCCTCCCTTGCCGAATCCGGTAATTTTAACCATCACTTCGGTTGCGCCACGGGAAACCCTGCCAGCGGTCGCACGAAGATTTTTGGTTTTGTTGGCTTTGCGTTTTATGTCCTCTAACAGCAACGCTTGCCGGATTTTTTCCTCTGCCCTAATCAGTGACATTGGACGCTAAGCCCCAAGCTTGCTGGCTGGCCCTGACCAAGCCACGAACAGAGGCTATGTTTCTATCCAAGTAGCTTCTAAGCAAGTCCAGATTATCCAGCTTTACCTTGTCCGTGTTGTTTTTCGATTCGTTCAATGCCCTTGCCATCTGGTTGATGTTTCGGCCTATCGCGTTCAATTCTCTGATATTGGCCCTGAGTTCATTCAACTCTTGATCGACCATGACAGGCTGCTGCATAAGGCTGGACTGCACAAGGGCGGCAATCCAGCGGCTGGTTGCCATGCCTTTTGCCTTGGCCTTTTCCTTGGCGGCATCCACCAGAAAGCGCGGTAGGCGAATGGTCATCTTTTCGTTCACTGCATTCTCTGCATCGGGTTCCACTGCTGTTAAAACATCCGCAAGCGTATCGCTATTTTTCTCCTGCGCGAAAAAATTCAAAACAACTTTCCTAAGCAGTTCCGACTCTGAAAGATTAAGTGCTTCTGCCTTTTTCAGAAAAAGCGATTTCAACTCTTCGTCAACTCTGGCTCTCAGTATCGGCATTATCCACGTTCTCGGCTGGCTGTGCGGTGTCTGTCTTTGGCTGGACTTTGCGCTTCGCTGTGCCTTGCTTTGCCCTTTGCAAATAGCTTTTAAGCGTGGGCGTGGCGATGTCCAAACCGGACTCTCTCAAAGCGGTTGCAATCTGCTCAATCGAGTAGCCTTTTTTCTGCATTGCTGCTATCTCTTTTGACAGGGCTTTCACCGCTTCAAATTTACTCAATTCTTCTTTCTTTTTTTCAACAGGCGGTAGCTTGCGAAGACTTTCAGCAATAGCCTCAATCTGTTCTTTGGTGTATTTCATGATTGTTCACGCTGGTGTTATCGGTTTGCAAAATAATAGCATGGAAATTGGAGGGAGGGGGGAGTGGGCAGGGCTGTTGTAGCACAAAAGCGGCGTTTACGCCTATCCTGCCTTAGACTTCCTCCACTCCACCTCCTTAAGCTTCTAAAAACAAATAGCGTATAAAAGGCGTACAAAACCAGAACAATAAACGTCTAAATACGTCAAAATAAAACAAGCAGCGTACAAATAACGTATAAATGGCGTATAAAACCAGAATAATATGCGTACAAAATACATATTTGATGGCATAATAGGAAAAAACCAACAAAAACCGCTAACAACCGTGGATGATAAAACGCTATCTCAACGAATTCGGTCGCTTGCATATGACCCCAAAAAACGAACAAAAATAGCGCGTTTGATGGATGTCATTGACGATATTGAATCCTCCTTGTCTGCGGGTGTCACACGTTCATTTATCGTTGATGAACTTGTGGCTGGCGGACTTGAAATTAACTTGGCATCGTTTGAGACAATGCTAAGAAGAATTCGTAAGAAGCGTGGCAAGCCAACAGCCAAGCCTTCTTATTCTGAGCCAAACAAGGCCAAGGCAAGCACTGTGCAGGAATCCAAGAATAACGATGAAGCGGAACCGGAAGCAGAAAATGATTATGATGAATTGGCCGTTCTCTCAGTAAGAGAAAGAAGAGAACGGCGCATTGCTCAGTTTACCAGTGAAACACCGACTAACCGAATTGCTGAAATGATTTTAAAGGATAAAAAGTAAATGAAAATTGTTGTTATGAACTTCTCAGGCAATGTGGGCAAATCGACGGTTGCCCGTCATTTGCTTTCTCCCCGTATGGAGAATGCCAAGATATTTCCAGTCGAAAGTATCAATTCGGATGGCACTCAAGACGAGGCGATAAAGGGCAAGGAGTATGGCGATTTGTTACAGGCGTTGTCCTTGGTGGATGATGCGGTGGTTGATGTGGGTGCATCCAATGTGGAGGATTTTGTGGCATTGATGAAAAAATACGATGGCAGTCATGAGGACTTCGATTATTTTGTCATCCCGACGGTCAAGAACACCAAGCAGCAAAATGACACGATCAGTACCATTGAAGCACTTCATGAAATTGGCATATCGGCAAAGTCTATTCGGCTGGTGTTTAACATGGTCGATGATTCGGATAATTTACAAAAGTCATTTGACAGCTTGTTTAAATATCACGCGGCTTCAAAGCATTTCACGTTAAGGCCCGATTCGGTGGTGCATGAGAACGAAATTTTTCTAAAGTTGAAAAACTCGGCAGAGAGCATTTCTGACATTCTCAACGACCCCACTGATTTGAAAGGGCTATTGAAGGCTGCAACAGAGCCAGAAGATAAAATGAATATTGCCGCCAAAATTGGCATTAAGCGCCTTGCCAGCGGTGTTACCAAGGAACTGGATGGGGTTTACAAAACGCTCTTCCAATGACAAGGGGCGCAATGGTTTTCCATGGCTAAAGAAGGCATCGTTGAACAACTTAATGAACTGGCATCCGATGATTCAAAGCGTTCCAATGCGGCTAGGTTGCGGGACATTTTTGACGTGGTTGAGTCCACCATTGCCGCAGGGGTGACAAGGGCAGAGATAGTCAAAACGCTTTCCCGGAATGGCTTTGAAATGTCGCTTGGCACGTTCAATACGGAGTTGCATAGGATTCGTAAAAAACGGAGACATCAATTAGATGGCGGATGACCGTAAAATATTGGATGCCCTTGTCGCCGAAATGCTCGGTGACATTGGGAAGCTTCACGATGCGGTTGATTCGCTCTCGGAGACTTTGCCAGCACAGACAGAAGCCGCTGAAAAGCGGCTTTTTGCTTCTGCTACGCTGCTTAACACTGCCGGGGAAGCGTACAAGGCTCAAATTGAAGCCTACACCAATGCCCAAGGGGAAAAGATCAGGGCGCAAATGGAATCTGATGCCGCCGTCATCAAAACCCGCTTAACCGAAGACACCGGCAAGGCAATCAAGGCCGTTCTCTCCGACGTTGAATTGAATGTGCTGCGGTCGATGCAGAAAAGCCGTTGGTTGAATTTCATGGGCTGCTTGGCTTGTGGCATTCTTGGCGGTCTGCTGGTGTGGGCCTCCATGGCCTTAACCCACTATGTTCAAAATCAGCGTTACATCGAATTGGGCAAGGCCACTGCGACCACTTGGGAAAAACTCGACGGCAAGGCGAAAGCGGCGATTAACGCGGAAATGAAATGATGGGTTCTGTGTCGTCGGCATTGCCTTGGTTTCGTGCGGAAGTGGATTGCAGCACTAGGCAAATTATCCCGCCGCACGACTGACACCGATTTTTGTTTTTTCGCGCCAGGCAGCGAAGAGGTTGCAGCTTTCCAGCCTATTCCTGAATGCTACAATAACCAACAAACATTGATTGCGCGAAAAAACAGAAAATAGGTGTCTTCATAAAAGCTAGAACCGTGGGGGTATCGGCAAAAGTCTGAAAGGTGTCGGACTTGCCTGTTAATTTTGTCCAGCCGCATTCAAGCCAATTTATGAACCCATGTATTTTGTGGGAAAATAAGGTTTTGGCTAACGTATAACTCGCCATTTTTGACGCCTAATATAAAAAGTTAGGTAAATTGGTAGATTATGGGGTCTGAAGTCCAGTGGAACAGAAATGTACGCTAAGGAAAAGTGTCTTAAATATTAATAGTTTGTAGACAGTGAAATATGACCAAAAACCATGTCTACTAAATCGCTTTTTGCCACATTAGTAGACAATTTGTCTACTAATCGATTTAAGAGACAGTTTCGGGCAATGTTTTCGGGCTATCCCGCCAGTGATTTTCCTTAGCGTACATTTCTGTTCCACTGGACTTCAAACCCCATTATGAACTACGCAAAATTCAAAAAAATTGAAAATCTTGATTTAAAAATATTATCATTTCTAGGGATTCTACAAACTAAATCAAGAATAATTCAAATCAATAACTACCCAGATTATGATCTTTCTGGATACGGAGGCCAATTTGAGAAAACGTACTATTTCACAGACTCGTGGAGCTTCGATGGAGAATTCGGCGCGGTACTGAATGTCTCGATAGAAAGTCAGCGTGTATTTCACAGCGATGATATGGAAAGACTATCAGAGGAGTACGATGTACATTTTGGCGAGAACAATGCGTATGATCTCGTGTTAAACGAAATTAGAAATGAAAACGAACACTTAATGTGGAGTGAAGGGTTTCCACCAGACTTTGACGGATTCAAGTTAAACGATATAAGGGTGGATAGAATAGACCATTCAAAAAAGGAGGTTCATTTTTTTGGAAGCTACGACGGCGACTCATCTTCAATCCAACCCGTGGATTGGAATATTTTCATAGAGTGTTCGTTCTGTAGTTTCATTTCTAGCACAACTTCCGGCAAATTCTACGTTGATCTAATTTCAGAGAGCTATTCACTGAAAGACTCTGGAAATATGAAGCTATCTTTCTTTTTGGTTTACGCTGCGCTTGAGAACTACATCAACGAATGCTTGGATAGGCATGAAAAAGAAGGTCGAATTAAAGATAAACTAAACGAACTGTTCAGAAGCCGATTTACTTCTTTGGAAAAACATCAAATATATACTTCTGCTGCTGGTGAATTTGATGACTGGGAGAAAATCAGAAATTGGATTGTCCATGGAAAAGCCAAAGTTGATATAACAAATGAAATGGTCGAAGAATTTACCATATTTGTCCTTACGTTGATGGCCTCATTTGAAGCTAAAGAAACTATTTTTGACAGCTTGTTAAAGGAAATTGATAAGCCATGAGTTCGCGTATAGCTTAAGGGTACTCCGCTGTGCTACGTCTCTGAATATAGTGGACCCCAATTTTCGGACAATCATTTAAGATGGTAGCCTTCGGGAAAACGGGGGTTGTTGTGAGCGA
>CAIWDB010000291.1 GCA_903911305.1 uncultured Methylococcaceae bacterium
CAGTCTATGAATACAACGACACTGCAAGCATTAGACACATTCGGCAAGCGGCTCAAGTACGCCATGAAGGTTCGGGATGTCTCCCAGGCTGAGCTTGCGGGTGTCATCGGTTTAAAGCAACAGGCCATTTTTCTTCTGTGCAAGGAGAAAAGCAAAGGCACGAAACACGCCTTTGCGATTGCCCGGTATTTGCGGGTTGATCCAGAGTGGTTGATCTTGGGTAGCGGTCGTCCCCCGAGTGGCATTGACAGTGAAGACGGTCAGACTCAGGACGATCTGTTCGCCCACGGGCTGTTGACCGCGCAAGAACGGGAATTGCTGACTCACTTTAGGGGGCTGACCAAGGCCCAGCGCGACGAGGAGGCGCTTAACGTTGAGAAAATGGCAAGGCTCAACAAGGAATTGGTGGCTGAGTTGAGTAAAACGCTTAAGTGAGGCGGAAACACTCATCAATAAGGGTGTTGATCCTGTAAAGCAGCAGATAAAAACAAGCATTTATAAAAAAGCCGCGCGTTGTAAATTTTATTTACCGCTTGCGGCTTTTTTATGGTTATTAAAACTCAATCTATTGTTTAGGTGTGACAACAATAATATATAATGGTTGTCAGCATGACGATGATTCCCCGCCGGTAGTGCATGGGAAAACATTGAATGACTGCGGATTGTAAACCTTATTCAAGAAATCACATGTTGGATACAAAAAGCTTTGGCGACTTCATTATGCTGGAATATGGACTATCCTTGGTCGGTGATATGAAAACCGATGGCGGATTCCATTATTTAGGCTCTACAGAGGACAAGAAAGGCAGGAAGCCATTTCGCTACTGTGTTCATTTGGATGACCCGCCTAACATTTACTACAACGATCTGAAACGCGGCTTTCGCGGCACCTGGTATCCACAAGGGCATGAAGCACTGGATGAGGCCGGACGGGAACGGCGGCGGCGTGAATTTGGGTTGCGAAAAGTTAGGCAGGATGCTGAGACTCAAGACAGGCAAGCCCAGTCCGCAAAGCTGGCGAGGGACTTGTGGGCCAAGGCGGTTTCAGCCAGTGGCCATCACCCCTATCTGGTCCGTAAAGAGGTTGATGCTTACCGGGTTCGTCAATTGCCCAAATGGCAAAAGCGCAGTTATCAGGAGGACGGTGCTTTTGAGACGGTCATCGTTGAAGATGTCCTATTGATACCCATGTACGATGAAAAAGGTGAGCTTTGGAACGTGCAGGCGATTTTTCCAGAATTCAATGAAGCTTTGGGCCGTGATCGGGACTTCCTTCCGAGGGCGCGAGTCACCGGCTTGTTTCATTGGATGGGTCCGCGCACTCATACGGTTTATTTGGCGGAAGGCTACGCGACGGCGGCCAGTATTTTTGAGGCGACCGGACAGCGTGTGTTGGTGTGCTTCTCGGCGGGCAACCTTCCCGCCGTGGCTCTAGCGGTTCGGGCGGCGATGCCCGACGTGCAAATCATCGTTTGTGCGGATAATGATTTGCCTGATAAGAATGGTCGTCGGCCTGGGATCGACAAGGCCGAGGAAGCGGCGGCTCTGGTTGGGGGCATCGTGGCAATGCCCCCAATCAAGGGCGCGGATTTCAATGATTACGCGGCAATTCTCAAGACATCCAACAAAGGCCCGCTGAAAATTTTCGCGTAGCGAAAATCAGGCGGCTTCTTTATTGTCGTAAATCGACCCATGCAAGAGGGCAATCGAAATGTCTATTTGTTGCTCCAACAGTTCGGATAGGGCCATGGCAAGCTCCCCGGTTATCTGCTCGTCTTCCTGCATACCTAACTTTGAAAACCCGGTAAGTATCCGTTTAACGCGGGTCAGATTATGGGTTATCTCGTCGGCGTAACAGATTTGCCCGTTCGGATAAATGGATTCGATGACTCTGGCTTTCGTGGCAGGGGTAATGCTTTGCAGCAAAGCGTTATTAGGCGCGGATGTGGTCATGGTTTGGCTCCTTTGTTTGGTAGTAGAGCCGTCGCGGTCGCTTCCTACGGCGATGTGGCGGCGGCTGGAACGAGGGTAGGAAAACCGGAACAAAGGCACCGGCCAAGCCGAAGCTTGCCCCGCCCAGCCACCATGGATAGGCGGATTTTGGGCAAAGAAAAAGCGCCGATGGGCGCTGCTATGCGCCTTTGTTCAACAGGTTCCTACACCCGGCCACTTTGTTAAGTGGCAATGGGATTATAACATTAAGTCACTGGTTAGTATGATGTTTCACGCTCTTTTCTTCACTGAGGCCCACGCGCAGACGTAAAATAGGGAGTCCGCCTAGCGGGCGAGTCTTTTTACGCGGGGCGCGGGCAAAACGCCTTTGAAATTTTCGCCTACGCGAAAAATGGTGTCTTAAATTCAGACAATATAATAATGGTAATATTTTCGCGTAGGCGAAAATTTGTCATTTGATTGTGCTTGATCCCATCCGACTTCGGTCACATAAAATTGCGCTACAATATTTTCTATATTGACCATGAATAAATGAATTTTGTGAAATGGTCATAATTCTAACCACTCTGGTTAAAAGTGGAAAATTATAAGGTAATGTTATGGATAGTCTGTCGCTAATTCACCCCGAAAATACCGAGATAGAGCCACCTAAGAAAAAAGTTCGTGTCCTTGGAATAGACCTAGGTACAACCAATTCCACTGTTGCTGAGGTCGTTTACGATCCAAAGGTGCTGACGCTTCCCCCGGCACGATGCATTGAGATTGAGCAGTACACCACTGATGGCGACCAAACGCATCTTCTCGTTCCCTCGGTGATAGCCTTTCACGGAGGACGGCAAATCATCGGTGAAGGCGCCAAACGCTTGAGAGCTAGGTCAACCGAATTCGGCCTAGTCCAGAACGTCAATCTCTTCTATGAATGCAAGAACGACATCGGTATTCGTAAAACTTACCATAAGGCTGCTGAGGGCTATCGGAGCGCGGCTGAGGTTGGCGGGCATCTGATTTGTTTCCTTCGTGAAGCCGCTTTAAAAGATAGCTCAATCCCACTTGATCGGGTCGTAGTCACTGTGCCGGCATCATTTCAAGCGGCACAACGAAATGATACTCTGGTGGCTGCAAGCTTGGCTGGCCTTGAGATAAAAGGTGGTGACTTGCTGGATGAGCCAGTGGCGGCGTTCATTGATTATATGGCTAGTCATGCCGGGACGTTGAAAATTGATCCCGATGAAAGCAAGCGACTGATGATTTTTGACTTTGGCGGTGGCACTTGCGATGTGGCTGTCTTCGCGCTTTCCCAACTGCTAGATGGCGGTCGTCTGAATATTTCGCCGTTGGCTGTGTCCCGTTACCATCGCCTTGGCGGTGGCGACATTGACTTAGCCATTCTTCATGATGAACTTATTCCCCAAATCATCCAACAAAATGGATTAGGCTCATTCAGCCTTAGTTTCAATGACAAAAAACGCTTCATCGAGCCGTCATTAATCGGCATTGCGGAAGCATTGAAAATTGGTCTTTGCCGGGAGATTTCACGCCTAGTGAAATTTGGAAAATACGCATCTTCGGACAAAGGCAATTTGGTTAAGACTCAACCGGGGCAGTATGTGTGCCGAATGGCCGATGGAAGCGAATTGAAGCTACAAACCCCCAGACTGAGTGCGCTACGTTTTGAAGAAATACTTGAGGCTTTCCTCGATAGAGACTTGCTCTATGCTAGGGAAACGGAATACCGAACCACTTGTTCGATCTTTGCACCGATTCAGGATGCCCTTGAACGAAGCGGCCTTGTTGCCAAAGCCATAGACTACTGTTTGTTGGTTGGCGGTAGCTGTTTAATCCCACAGGTTGAGCAAGCCATAGGCGCACATTTTACAAATGCCCAACTGCTTACTTATCCAGACCCCGATTCCATACAAGCGGCGGTGGCGCGAGGGGCTGCTTATCACGCGCTCTCTTTGGCACTTTATGGCAGGGGAATTATCCAGCCGATATGTCATGACAGCATTGCCGTAATGACCGGAGAAGGGCCACTCGAACTGATCTCTAAAGGGACAGTGCTGCCGTTTCCTGCTAATGGGAGTTATGCCAAGAACTACGACTTGGTGGTTCCAAAAACCTCGCTCGCCCAGACTGTGCCTCTTCGGTTGGAAGTAGTTGCCGGTGTGGATAACCGGATACTTCTGCAACGGATTTGGGAAATAGATGCGCCTGTCAATCAAGGTGAAAAGCTCTGTCTTGAATATCGCTATGACGAGAATCAATGCCTCGATTTGCGGATGCGATTGGCGGATAAACCAGAAATGGAGCCATTCAGAGAAACTCTTGAAAATCCTTTGACTAATGTTGTTAATCCGCAAAAAATCCGCCTAAAAATCGAAGAGTTAGAGGAGAACATTCGGATCGGAAAGATACCGGCACAGCAGCAGCCTGAAACCTTCGTTGAACTGGCAGAAAGCTATGCTGAACTGAGACAGCATGAAAAAGCTCTTCAATACCTGTCCGGTGTTTTGCAAATCAAAAATAAGCCAGATGCCGAGATACTAAACAAAATGGCTATCTACTGTGGAGAAATGGGGGATTACGAAAGACAGGAAAAGCTTTATCGTGAAGCTGCAAATGCCTCGTCTTGGGTTGGCCCTTGGTTTAACCTTGCCTTGTTACAGAAAAACAGAAAGAAATATAAAGAAGCTTTGGAGTCGATCAATAAGGCCATCGAAAAGGATTCCAAGCCACCCCAGTTGGTTTTACGCGCCCAAATATATGAAGCAACGGGAAAAACTGAAGAACGTGGAAACGATTTGGATGAGGCGCTGACAGACTTTGACCAACCTTCGCGTCTGGATGACTGGTCCCTTGGCTGGTTACTCACAGCAGCACGGATGTCTGGGGACAAGACTATCGAAAAAAATGCTCTCGCAGAACAACGTAGCCGAAAAGGTGGGATAGCTCCTGATGGTATTGGCGGTATTTTGCCTGGACGAATCTAAACCATAGAAAGAGGTTCCAATGCAGAACTGGCTAATCCACAGAACAGAATTGACTGACGAACAACTTCGGGCTGTTGAGCTAAACCCGAATGAACACCGCCTTGTGTTTGGCGCTCCCGGTTCCGGGAAAACTCAGATTCTGCTTCACCGTGCGGCCTATTTGAGAGACTCTTGGAATGTGTCACCAGAGCGTTTCCGCATCTTCGTGTTTACCAACTCGTTGAAGCAATACATTCAATCGGCTATGGATTTCCTCGACTTGCCAGAGGATTGTATTCTTACATTCGATGACTGGTGCATGAGGTTTTACAAAGCCCATATCAACAGCAGGGTGCCTTGGGATAATGAGAATAAATCACCTGACTACAAAGGAATTCGTAGGCAAGTGTTGGAAAAGCTCCGTGCCAGCACAGGGAAACCATTATATGATTTTGTGTTGGTGGATGAAGGCCAAGACCTTGACCACGATGCTTTTGAAACCATTCGGCGCATAGCACAGCATGTCACCGTCTGCATGGACAACAAGCAGCAGATTTTTGAACCTGGCTCCAACGAGTCAGAGATTCTCGATGTATTTGGCTTGCGTAGAAGGAATGTGGCATTATTGTCGGCATTTCGTTGCTGTCCTTATATTGTCCAACTTGCTTCACGTTTGATTGACGACCAAACGGCCCGTGACAATTTTCTCAGCCAAGCACGGACGGCCCAGACTGAACGGCAGAAACCTTTATTGTATTTCAGCGGCGACGAACAGGACGAAAAAATACGCCTGACCGATATTATCAAAACTCGGCAGAATTTAGGTGATCGGATTGCTGTTTTGTTTCCGACTAAACGACTGGTCTATGGTTATGCAAAGGGTTTCATGGAGGCAGGGCTAGAAGTGGAAACGCCGCCAAAACGCGGCGATAGCGCAGTTTATATTCCGATTGACTTCAATAGTGACCGGCCAAAATTCCTGCCCTATCACAGTGCAAAGGGTTTGACGTTTGATACCGTCATAATGCCGAGGCTACAACCGGGTGCTTTCGGGAAAACCCCCCACCATATCATTGAAAGACTTTTGTTTGTTGGCATTACCAGAGCGACCAAGTGGGTATACCTGAGCAGCCGAAACGGGGACTCCCTGCCTATGCTCAAGAAGCTTGAAGCGCAAATAGCCGGGGATTGCCTTACCATACAGAAAGCTGGTGAAACTAGCCACACTTTACCAAATATTGGTTCTGCTCCTATTAATGAAGGGCTTTCTGATTTGTTGCTTTAATATTTTTTCATAATCCATTGCTCTCCTACGTGCCAAGGTTTCACGCAGTGTTTTACTCTAACCTATTACTCGTTTGGCTAGAATGGCGATCAACAGCCCGCCCATCAGATAGCCAATCAATATTTCCGAAATGACGATGACCTTCTCAATGGGCGTTTGCGGAAGAATATCCCCGTAACCCACTGTGGAGAAGGTGACGATGGAAAAATAAAGGCAATCCACAAATGGGCGGGGCATTAACAGCCAATAAGCACAAGCATAGCCAATTAGGAAAGCGGCGACCCATAGCACATAGCGTTGAAAAGAACGCCCGTAATCGCATGACAGGCGCAGGAATAGGGCAAAAAGCTTGTGATGCTGCTCCAACTGTTGGATGCGTTGCTGGGATAGTGCCAAATCATAAAGTAACGTTGCCAAAGTGAAATTAACTTTGTTTAGGTTCACGCCTAAGAAGCTGGTGTGCTTGTCGAACTTCACATTGTCCAACAATGCTCCGTCAAGGTTTGCCCAGTCAAACACAGTTCCGCGAACATCACTCTCGGATAGGTATGTGCCTGACAGGTCGCAGTATTTCAAAGAAGCCCCAGACAGGTCGGAGGCAAAAAAATCAATGTCACTTAAATCCAGTCCTGTAAGATCAACTCCACCAAGGGATATACCGCGCAAATCAAACTTTCCGCCAAACTTGCCTACATTTTTCTCCAATGCATCACGAGAATATTTTGCGGCTTGCAAACTATTCAGCAAACCTTTGCCCATCGGTTCTCGCCAACGTTTTTGAATCTCGACTTTAGACAAATTGGCAAAATGCCGCCACTCCAATGATGAGTGATCGGCAATGTTAATTGTGGGGGGAATGAAGGGTTCCATAACGTCTCAAACCAATCTGAATTTTGCTAATTTTTTATGATAGGGTTGGATTTTATTGCCTTTGCGCTTAAACTAATTACAAAGCTGTGAGCGAAATTCGGCCTCGTGCCGTGTGAATCTTCGGGGTTCCTATACTCATGGCTTTTTCTTTTTCCGCTTGCCATCGGTGAACCTCTCATCCAGCGTCAACGGCTTCTGTTTGTTGAAGTAGGTTCCGTAGCTTGGGCCAAAATGCAAATCGTGAATCTCGCCGATTTGCGGCCAGAGCAGTTTGATAAATCGCTCCTCACGCATTGAAGCTCCCGTTTTTGGGTCTACACGGGGTTCATAAAATCGCTGCACCGCCCATAGAAAATAATCCACAGCTTGCAAACAGGCATTGTTTTTGGGTGTTGACACCTCAATTTCCCATGCCTCTTTCCCGCCGCGACCAAAACCAAACTTTTCTATGAAGTCCCCTTCGGCATGGTCGATTGCCTTGCGTAGAGCCTCGTTGCGGTCACTTTGCCCGCGCCTTGCCACGCAGATTTTATAATTGTTTGCCAATCGGTGAAACTTACCAAATAGAGAGCGCATCAATCCATCGTATAGTTCGTTATGATGATACCAATATCCGGGTTCGGTTTCGTTGCGCCTTAGTACCTCCTGCAAAACCCTTTCCTTGTCACAGATCACGGCATGGAAGCGCAGTTTATCGCCTAGCGAAGCCAGTAAGTCGAACACATGGAAGCGAACTTCCGGCAAGTCGTCCTTGGCATGAAACATCACAGCGGTTTTGCTTCGTGCCGGTTCAAATGAGGGGACACCTTGAAAATAGGCGTGGGAAACCAGCCGTTGCCGAAGTTCGTTCAGTTGGGCACTCAAGTCTGCGGGTTCGTCCACATCCAATTTGCCCATGATGAAAAACCGTGAGCAACCCTCCTTGCCGACGATAGCGGTGCGGCGATTGGCAAACAAGGTTGGATCACCCGCCTCGTCCACGAAAAGATAGAGGGAATCGCCGTTTTTTTCGGCTTTCGGGGCGGAATTGGCAAATAGGTCTTCCACGGATACCTCATCATTTGGAAAGGCGTTCATTACGGCTGGAACGCACCCGGCCAGCCGCCATGCCGGTCTATCACTTCGTCGATCTCGCCCATCAAGCGGATGGTTTCATTCAATGCTACGACGATTTTCTGATAATGGGCAATGTCTTCCGCACTCAAATAACGTCCTTTGCGGTCTTTTAGCCATTTTTCGCAGACTTGATACCCGCCAATGTGAAAATTCCACACTGCTTCCGGCACATTTTCAAACCGCTGGTTGGCGTTGATCCAGGCCGCGCCATCTTTGTAGACCGGCTTTTTCGGAAGGTAGTTGTCGCCTTCGCCTTGGTATTGGGTGATAAATTGGTTGACCTTGGGGGATTCTAGCAGATGCATGGAAACCAGTTCGCCACCAAGTTTGGACAATTCTTTGAATAAGACTAAAGAATGAGTTAAAGGTATTCGTGGGAAATCCATTTTCAAAAACTCGGTGTAGCGAGTGCGGTATACTGGGCTATGTAGGACGGAATAGATATAGTTAAAGATGGTCTCGGGTGTGAGACCAAAAGGTAATCCATGGTTTGCAACATTAGATATGAGGTCTAACATCATTCCGATCCGAACCAAAAAGCTTGCCGATAAATTTAAACGGCTTGATTCATGATGAAATAGATGCCCAGAATCTTCTAACAGATAGAGTGGGAAGGCGTAAGTTCGCTCTCTAGTTGCTGTTGAAAGGGTACAGTCTGTTACAAGGCCATTCGTGACACCAACGTGTCGGAACTCTGAGTTAACTTGCCGGTTCGTAAGGAGGGCAAGGTTTGTACCGTTAAGTAGATTTACCATAACAGGTCTACGAGGATTACACATAAAACCACGAGCCTGGCCTGTGTAGAATGTCCAGCGAACATCGAATGGCCTATACCATATTGTAATTGGTTTAAGTTTATTTTTAATACCAACCTTTATGTCTTTTTGCGCTCTTGAGATAGCCCAATCTTTTGTATCTTCACCTAATTCAAATTCCATACGCGCCTGCTCAGTTTGAATATTAACTAAGCGATCTGTAACTACCTCTATATCTTTGCGTGTAAACTGGACAACAAGAGAGTCTCTTGCAGTGACAATTCCAGTAGAATTTAATGGAAAAATTTCATCAAGCGGAATACCTCTTCGATACTCAATTTCGGTGTCACCATCACGCGGTTCTAAAAGAAAATAAGGCTTGGAAAGCGAAACATCGTTCCAGTTAATGTCTTGTATGTTGTGCTTTGTCAACCATTCATACTTGAATGTTCGTTGCCCAAGTAGTTCTTTGTGAACGACAAGGCTTCCCTGTTTGCCATTTTGTGAAAATATTCCTACAGCCACACCTTGTTGAATATCAAACACGTTCTGATCCAGAACCTCTCGTGATTTGGCTGACGCTCGACTGGCGCTTCCGTGTAGATCAACAATCCAGATTTTTGGGAAAAACTCGACTAAAGCGTTTCTCATGCCTCGAAGTGTTCGGTTGTTAAGGTATCCGTGATTTGAGATAAAGCCAAGCGCACCAAAACCGGAACTTTTGAGAATACTTCGAGCTAACCCGAAAAACTTCACATAATCATCTTGAAGATTCTTTTCTAATTGAAGCGCACCACGCTCACGCACTGCTTCTCCCTTCACGAATCGAAATGGCTGTATCAATACGTCACCAGCCTCAGTTAAGTTAGCCGTATAAAGTGAATACGGTGGATTTCCTATCACCACGGTAAATCGCTGTCCTCGCTTCACCGCATTCACTGCTTGCGCCTCATGCGCTAAAGCTGGTGCCCACGCCTCAATTTCCATTTGTTTTTTATCGTCGCTGGCCGGTTCCAACGCATTAGTAAGATAAATCCTGGCGCGTTCCTCGCTGCCGAATCGGTAGCCAGTCTCATGCAATTTGAGTCCAATTTTCATATGGGCGATTGCATAAGGGGCCATCATCAATTCATAGCCATACAAACGCGGCAACAGATGTTTGGGGACATATTCGTTCCAAGCGGCTTCACGCTGCTTGTCGTTCAAACCCTGCTTGCGCCATTTGACGGTCAGGGTTTTGTAAATAATGTCGATCACTTCAACTAGGAAAGTCGCCGTGCCGGTGGCGGGGTCAAGGATGACAACGAAAGGCGAGTTTGGGGCTGTGCCTTCGGGGATTTTGAAGTTTTGGGGATCGTCATTCCGGCATGGATTGTCGGAATCCAGCACCAAGGAGGGTATGCCGCAGCTTCCACTTCCCTGTGACTGGGTTCCGGCATTCCCTGCCGGAACGACGTGCATTTTCGCCATCTCCCCCCATGTCACCGTCGAGGCCAATCCATCCTCTAGGCCAAACTCGGTTTGCAACAGTTCATGCACACTGCGGACAATATAAGAAACTACCGCTTGAGGGGTATAAAACACGCCGCGTTGAATTTTAAGCTTCTTGTTGTAGGCTGAAAGGAAATGCTCGTAGAAATGGATTACCGGGTCTTCGCCGCGTGTGCGGTTGCCGAAGTCGCGCAAGATGTCGGGTAGGTCGGTTTCGTCCCCGCGCAGCAGTTCCACCACGTCCTGAATGCCCAATTCGTCGAAATTGATGCCGCCCTTGCGACCGCCCACATGCAAAAAGGTTTGCAGCATCTCTTTCAAAAACGGATTGGTCACCGGAACCATGTCGGTGATGTTTTCGGCTATCAAAGCCGTTGCTTCACGCCCACCGCTGCGGTCTGTCCTAGAAATCGCAGCGGTCAACAGCCCGTAAGTGATGGTTTGGGCGTAGGTGTCGGCAAAGTTGTCTTCGCTCAAATCGTGAATCAGCGAGGTTTGAAAGGCTTTGTGCAGCGTCCGTAATGGGCCATGCTCCGATTCTGCCGCCAGCATCGTTTTTGCACGGTCACGAATGCCGCGGGCTAGTTGGGCCAATATTTCGGCCAAGGCATCTGATGTGCGGATGATATGGCCGATACGATGGCGGAAAGGTGTTTGCCATTGTTCGCGCCATGCCGCTTGGTTGGCCTGATCGTCTGGCCAGCGCAGACGTTCACGAAGTACTCTGTCCAAGTGGTCAAGTTTTAGTGGGGTATCCGCTCCATCCCAACCCAACACCCGCAGACTAGGCAAGTCGCCCGGTTCTTGATGGAAATGGGCAAAGGCGATTTCACGGCTGTATTCGACGTTCTCGCCAAAGGCGGAAATGAATAGCAAGTCTTCTGCATCCCATGCTGCGGCTTGAGATTTATTGGCGGATGCGCGTTTTTTGATAACCAAATGGCTCAAAATACGCCGCAAAACTACAACCGGAAGTTTCTTGCTCTCAAACTCGACAAAGAAAATACCCCATGGCTGACCAGAGTACAAGGGCCGGAGTTGGTGAATCTTGCCAATCTTTGCCGCGTCCTGTTCTTTGATACCAAGCTCTTCCGGGCTGTATTCAAAAGTGAGTTCGTCAAAACCATACTCCTGCAAAGGCCAGTCGAGTTCATCTTCAAGGTAACGGATTAACTCTTCAAAGGTGTGGATGGCGCGGAGGGTTTCTGAGGTTTTGGACATGGTTCAATCCTTGGTTTTTCGTGTTTAATTCAATTCCATCCAGCATTTCAGTATCGGCGCAATGCCTAGTGGAGCCTGTAACGGCTTCAGATAGTCAGCGACAAGCTGTTTTTCGACTTTTTTGCGCAAGTCTGAAAGGGATGCACGTTCAATGACGCAATGGCGCGGGGTTTTTGGCTCGGAGCGAATTAAACGGGCAATTGCGCCGGGTTCGGTCAATACCCGCTTAACCTCCAAGTCATAACACGCCCACACCGTCAAACCGGCAGCGTCCGACCAGCGCGGTTCGCCGGAATCAGCTTCAACCAGAGACGAATCCGGGCGGGGTATGCGATAACAAAAAAATACGGCGCGGGTGTTGGCTTGGGGAGAAGCCTTGCCAGAAAACAATTTCAGCGGCATTCGTGGGAGTTTTGTCGCCAGTTCTGAATGCTCTAACAACAGCCCGTTGTACTCCAAGCGTAGTTGTTCGGAGTCGGAAATACGCCCGTCGAATTGCTCGTTCATTTCGATGACGGGATCGAATTCGTCGTCCGGGGTCAGGAGTTTGCGCCCCTCTATCCCTAGGGTTCGGGAAATGACCAAAGTTTTATTGGTCACACGCTGGAAAAGCCGCAACAGTTCATCCAATTCATCGGGCGGTAGGAAATTCCAATAGGCGATCAGTCCACGTTGTTTTTTCAATTCGGGATGGTCGGCTAACAGGCGGGCTTCTGTTTCCGGGTTCAAACGGCGGTCTATGCGACCAATACGCTGCATCAGCCTTACTGGGTTCCAATGCAGGTCATAGTTAATCAAACGGGTGGCATCTTGCAGATTCAAGCCTTCTGATAACACGTCGGTAGTGATGAGGATGCGAATTTCCTCCCGCCCTTCCTCTGCCAATTCGGTTGAACTGGATTCGTTATAGTAGGGCGAGAAACGGCGGATCACGTCACTACGTTGTTTCTGATTGCTGCCGCCATCAATGCGATGAATGCCAGTCAAGCCAGCACGATTGAGTTCCTGCTCCAAATAACGGGCGGTGTCGGCAAACTCGGTAAACAAAATCAGCTTTTGCTTTTTCAAAACCTTATCGGTTTTCAGCAGTTTTATTAGTGCTTTTAGTTTGTCGTCCCGCTCGGGTTTGACCTCGGACAGTAGCCTGATAAATTCGGCAAGTTGGGTCATGTCATCGAAGGTGTCATCCATAATTGCGCCGATGTCGAACTCTTCCGGGTTTAATTTTTCTATCGCGCTGAGGATGTCCTCGGTGAGGAATTCTTCTGCTTGGTCTTCCTCGGCTCCATCGGGCCAGAGTTCTTGCTGGTGCGCTTGCACATAGCCAATGATCTCCGCGTTTTTCATTTTCCAGCGGTTCAACCGGCGCAAATCATGCTCGGATTCCGCATGGACTGTGGCCCAAGCAAATAGCTTTTGCAATAGCCGCCAGCAAGAGCCTTCAAACGCCTTGGACGAACTCTCAAAGCGTTTTAGGAACAGGGTTCGGATTAAGGTCACAACTTGTTTCTGACGGCCCTCGTCAAACGATTGGAAGGCGGGGTTGTCCTTATCGCCTTTCCAATAGGCTAGAGGGTAATAGATGCTCAGGACGAACAAAGGCGCTTTCTTGTTGAATGCCTTGGCGACGCTATCAAGCAATTTCCCATAAGTGGCTTTGAGATTATAAGCAACCACTTTCGGCGGCTCCCGTTCGGGGAATAAGGCTTCATTGGCCCCTTGCTGGCGTTGACTTTCCTTGACATAGGCACGGCTACGCTGGACGACTAAAGAGTCAAATACGAGGTCGCTCCTGAGCGATTTTTCAGCTTCCAGAATTTCAGGCCCAAACTCCAATTCCAGTTGCTGGCTGGCTGTCTTAGTACCCAAAATGCGGCGTTCAAGTTGTATGAAATGAGCGCGTAAACTATGAATGCCGAGTGTCGAGGCAAAAAATTGTTCGTTGCCGTTGGTGAACAATTCGATCATGCGTCTGAAATCATGTATCGAGTTATTGACCGGTGTCGCGGTCAGAAAATAGATTTGTTTGGGGCGGTCGCCAGAATGCAGATATTGCTGTAGCTTGCGATAGCGCGAGGGTTCCCTGATGCCTTCACCTTTGATTCCAGCATTACGAAAATGATGCGCTTCGTCAATAATAACCACGTCTGCGTCTCTCAGCGTCATTGCCATGTCACGCGGCCATCTGCCTTTCCGCTGCAAATCGGTGTGGTTGTAGAGCAAGAAACTAACAAAGCCGCTGTTAAGGTTTGGCAAATGGCGTTGGATAGCTCGCTCCCAAACATCCTCACGGGCAGCTTTTGGCGCGAACAAAACAACCCGTTTGCCTTCCCGGACAACCATCCGCTCTAATAGCATTAATCCGACATAGGTTTTCCCCAAACCCACACCGTCGCACAGAAACGCACCTGTCTGGGCATTGGCAATCTGAATCAGATTCCGATAAGCGTCTTGTTGGTATTTATCTAGCAGCTTGAAGACTAGGGACTGTTCGGTGTCCCATAAATCGGGGGTTAGCTCACGCCCTTTGAGGAATTCATCCAGTGCCTTGCACCAAACCTCAAACGGTGAGTATTCCCTTGTGTGCCGTTCCAAGGTTTGCAAAATATCGGGGGTGATGTCTTCGGCTTCATCCCAATGCCTCTCATACCATTCCTGTAGGATGCCTACGGGTGGCCCGGTGACTTGGATATTCAATTCGATGTTATCGTTCAAGCCTGGATAAGTCAGGTTTGACGATCCCACCAAGGCAAACGAGCCTATGACGGCGGCGCGTCCGTGGGTGATATAAGCTTTGGCGTGGAATTTATCTTTGCGGTATACCCGGCATTCAATCTTGCCACTGCGGATGGCTTCGACGATGGCGGGAACGCCGCTGAGGAAGTCGTTTTGCAACTTCTCGGTTTCAACGCTTTGGTCTAGCCGTTCTTGGACTTTGCGCAAACCTTCGGCAAAAGCCCGCTTGGTTCGGTAGGAAACTTCATCCCCCATTAAAATCCGTATATGGTCAACGGATTGCCATTTTTCTTTGAGACAAAGTAGCGCGGCTATTTCAAAATAGCCGGTGGCAATATCAATCGACTTGGACAGTTCGCACCATTCAGAAAGATAGGAACGAACCTTCCAGTCTGCGTCGGAATTATCTACGATGAAAAGTTCAGATGCGGAATCGCTCATGGGCGAAAATTCTATTTATAGTCGATGTGTCATTTATTTAGTCATATCAGCATCATTATTTGCTGCTGTGGTTGTTCGCCAGTGCTGAAAATCAGGAAAGTTTACTCCAAAAGCTTTCTTGTTGCTGAACCACGAACTTATCCACAATTTATGTGCATAACTTTGTGCCTAGACTGTCAAATCTAGCTAACTCTGCGGCCTACACCAACTGTACAAAAAATGACCAATCTGTTACAGCCACACGAACTGGAAGACTGCGGTCAAGTCTTGGTTCCGTGCCATCGTCGAAGCAGTCATTACGCTACTAACAATTTTCACGTGGCGAAAATAGAACGCCTAGTAACAAGTGCCTATGGAGCAATAGAAAGAATCAAAGGCCAGGTCAAAGGCAACACGAAGCTTTGCCGAAGCTGGAATTTTTTCGCGTCGCGAAAATCATCATCTGCCCTGCCCTTTCCAGCTATGCCCCAAATTGACGGCTGCGCCAGACAGATGAACGGCTTACCGTTTCGGCTATCGACCTCCATGATTTTCGCGTGGCGAAAATTTGAGCGATATGGTCGCCGGTTGGCTGGCTTTGGTGAAACTGGCCGGTTGATCTGCAAGGCGCATGGATTGGAGCGGGAGGAAGGAGAATTAGCGATAAAAGGTAGGGAGAGATTTGCCGATGTCGGCTTTATTTTCGCGTCGCGAAAATCATCCTTTCCCCTACCCTTTCCAGCAATAGCCAATCTGTATAACCGGCAGTTTGATCACATAAATGTTTTCCATCAGTTAACCGTTGGCCAACTGTTGGCTATCTAAGTATCGTTCATTTTTCATCTATTTGACATCTATCTTTTCAGCAACTCCCTTTGAAGGGCTGCGATAGCATGTTCGATAACCTCTGCCACTTTCCACTGCTCCTGTTCCGCAATTTCATAAATGGTGTCATAGGTTTTCTGTGTGGCTTTGCATGCGAAGCCAATATTGCGACCGGTCGTATACTGCCTACCCTTTCGTTTAGTTATAGGAGGGCTGGCTTTTAATGATTCCCTATCCGTAAAATTTGCAGCTTCGGAAATTGCCCTTATCTGTTCTGGAGGTGGGCCAACTCTTTCTCGTGACGGCTTTGCTTGAAAGTCGCTTGTATCGAGGGGTTGTACATCGTCGAGAATACTTCGTCTACTTGTTGACATTTACGCAACCTTCACTTGTTTTTGTTCGCTTTGTTCTTCGTCATCAAAAGACAACCCTTTTAGCCTCTTTAGGACTTCCCCTGCGAATGTTCGCGCATTGATTATTGCAGCTTCTTTTGCCCGTGGGTTGCAGTCTTCTGTCTCGCTAAGTCCATAAAGAGTTTTCCCGCACGAAAATATCGAACGGAATATGTCACGTTCAAAGATTTCGACATTAAATACTGGATATCCAAGATTATTGACTTGGCTTTGCACATCCTTGAGTGTTCGTGGCCGAATGGCGGCAGAAGTCTGTGTAAAAAGAAGCGCGAAAGGGATTTTCAATCTGAATGCACGTTCCTGTGCCTGAACAAGCGCAACGGCTTTGGCCGCTTCTTTTGCATCAAGGAACGATCCTTTGACTGGAATAACAACAAGATCAGCGCGGCTGATGGCGTAGCTGACTTTCATGTTGGCTGTACCTTCGAGATCAACGATGACGAAAGTTGCTCTCTGAGCAGCATCTTCAATTACGTCTGTGATCGTCGCCGTCCAACCATCCGCATGTGTCCCTGAAGCGAGTATCTCTGCTTCGTGCTGAGCATTAAGCCTTTCCACTTCTGAAGTGTCTGTGAGAACGGATAGATTCTCCGTTTTATCCGATTTTCTCGCCCAATCTGAAACAGGTTTGTTGGGGTCGGCATCGATGACGATGACACTGGAACCCGAGAGGGCGAGCTCAGTAGCAAGGACAACGGCTGATGTGGATTTCCCTGCTCCGCCCTTGGAGCTGGCAAAAACGATTGTAGGCATGATCGCTCCCATTGTGGGTTTTGAGTGATTAAAATATTAACAGATAACCAACCGTTAGACAACGGAAAACGGATAGCCAACGGTTAACCTATTTGTTACGAACTTGCACACATCTGTGGATACCATAGAACATGTGCCGCGTGTACTCGGTCTCCATCGTGCCAGCAACCCCAATTCCTCCGATCCCGGTTTCGCGGCATGTCAGGGCTGCGATAAGGCCAATGAGCGAGCGGCGTTTGCTGGACTGGTGGCAAAGGCCATGCCAGGTCGATCCTTTGGGCAATCGAGCTATGTGGACGGCTTCAAAAAAGATTAACTCATACCAGTAACGATCATTTGGCGAAGCGCGGATTTTGCGGCGACGGAGGCTGTCTTTTGATGGGCCGTTATGCTTGACCACGTTCACACAGTAATGCCGGGTCCAGAAAAAGGGTGACTAACAGCATACATAAGGTTTACCGTGCGTTAACCGATAGTCAACGGAAGACAAACGGTAATTGTATCATCTAGCCAGCAAACAGCATTTTGGAGAAGTAAAAAAAGACAGATTTCAAAGTTCGGAACCCGCTCGTGAAGCTTAGACTTCCAAGTCGTCATTACCTTTACCTTCCTTTTGTATGATTCGTTCGGCGTATACGGAAACAGTAGCTACTTCATTGTTCCCTTTGAGCGTGGTGACGCCGCTTTTTAGCGAGCGCCTTGCTTGTATGATGTTTTGGGAAATCAGATAGCTGAAGGTTGATCGCATATAAATCATGCGACAACCGAAAGCTAACGGTTAGTCAACGGATAGCTGACAGTAAACATTTGACGCTATGCCGCAATCACAGCATATAGAAGAAGTGCTAAACTCGATTTACCAGAGTAGGCCGATTTGATTTGTCACGAAACTTATTGGCTGTGGTTTTTGTGACATTGATTTCGAGACCGGATTTGAGACATTTTTATACTTGAAACCAGCCATTTTTTTAAATGGTTGTGGAATGCGTCTCATAAACCTCCGTTTTTGAACACTGAACCCGCTGTGCCGTAGCGCGAATTGTCGTCCGAAGCGGTGAATATGGCTCCATTCAAAAGGGCGTACATTTTTTCCTTTCGGTGCTGTGGGCGGCTGTGATCCCATTTTCGCCTACGCGAAATTTGGGGCAATCAGTCATAATCCCTATGGTTCCCATGACCGTAACCGCGGCCATAGTACGGTTGGCGATAATAGCCGCCTGGGTAATAGGGCTGCGGCCTAGAGGCATAGCCATAGATTGGCGCATGACCATAATAAGGGCGGTAGCCGTAGCCGGGGGCGCAACCGCCGAAGACTAAGGCAACGAGCAGCAAACACAAGACAGCCGCCGATTGTTTCATTGCTGGAATTCCTGCCGTTTGAGTTGATGGGGCTTCACGATAAGGCAGCTTCCTTAACCGGCCCTTAAAGCGTACCGCCCCGCCGGTCGCCCGGTTGATCTTGCGCACCTTGCCACTCCGGGCATTTTGGCTGTTTTCGCATGAAGGGTTTGGGAGTGGGTGGGTGTCGCATAACTTGTCGCAATAGTTTTAACTGGGCCAGTTTTTCCCATTTAACTGATAAAATGGACAATTTTAATGGGGTGCTGGCGCATGACTTTGACTAAGGCCGATTTGGTGGGCCAGCTCGTTGGGCAATCGGGCCTGGACAGGCCCGACGCAAAGCGCCTGGTGGAGCAGATGTTTGAGGAAATCAGAAGCTCGCTGGAAAAAGGGGAAGAGGTGAAGCTGGCGGGCTTTGGGAATTTCGAGCTACGCGACAAAAGGCCAAGGCCGGGGCGCAATCCGAAGACGGGCGATGATTTTCTCATCACGGCCAGGCGCGTGGTGACCTTCAAGGCCAGCCATAAATTGAAGGAATCAATCGAAGTGGCGGAACCGCCCGGAAGCCGCGAATGAATCCGCCCCGGCAAACCAAACAAACCCTTGCCGGTGCAATCGACCGGCCTACACGGTAGCATGAAGGATTTAATTCCATGATCGACGCCTTGATAAGCGGCAAGCTGATCCGCGACCCTGCCTTGAAGACCGGCCCGAGCGGGAAGCCGTTTTGCAATTTCCTGCTGTCGGTCCACACGGGCGATGAAGGCTCCGTTGTCGTGTCGGGCATTGCCTTTGCCGACGTGGCGGAGAAGGTCGCCAACCTGAAAAAAGGCGATGCCCTTGCGGTGGTCGGTCCGATGAAGCCCACAACTTGGGCGGACAAGGCCAGCGGGGAGGAACGGCATGGCTTGAACATCACCGTGCAGGCCGCGCTAAGTCCCTACGACGTGAAAAAGCGGCGGGGAAACACGGGTGAGACACCAAGCAAGCCGGTGACCGCACCGGTCGAGCCGGACGACGGGTTTGACGACCCCATGGGTTTTTGAGGGTGAGGCCGAAGGGAAGGGGTTTGTTTTTTCAGTTATTCACTGATAGGCATTGCCTTAATAGGCGGTAGCGCCAGATTACGGCCCTTGTCTGGCATTGATTTTAACCATGGATTTTCGCTTACGCGAAAATGGATACTGTACCCTGCGCAACTGGCAGGGCCGGGTCTTCGGCAGACTGGCTCGCTCCGCTTCGCGTCTGCCTTGCCCCGGCATGTCTC
>CAIWDB010000292.1 GCA_903911305.1 uncultured Methylococcaceae bacterium
ATTTGATGTATGAAATATATGTTCGCCAATCTATTGAGGCGGGTTTGCAGGACGCGGATGAGGGCAGGCTTCATTCGGTTGAAGAGGTTCGCGCTAGGTTCGGTTTGGACCCATGAAAGTCCGCTGGACAGACAAGGCTTTAAACAATCTCCAAAATATCCATTTGGATTATTGAACAGGCAAAATACTATAACGGGAGTTGAGGATGCGATCACCCGGATTCCGCTTCGCTTCTTCCGGGCTACGCGGGTGGGCTAGTGCTTGGGGTAGGTGTGGTCTGTATCGCCGCTGCGCGGGCTTCCAACGCAAGGCAAGCCTTGCACTCCCGCATGACTTTCTGATGTTAGACACGGAGGAGCGTCAAAGCTTGCTTTGACTAGAGCTAGGTATGGCGAGACTCGCTTTGCCTGTCAAATCAAGCTTTGACGCTTAAAGATCAATAAAATGGAAAAGGCTTGGCTAAGCCATGCCAACCCCGCCGATACGCTGGGCTTGCGCAAATCCTTTTTTTCTAGCATAGTATTTATCCGGGGAGGAACCAGCTGCAATTCTGTTGTATTTAGGAATAGGTCGGCATCCCCATTCCGACTAAACTCCAGCCTGTCTAGTCTGATTGATTAAGGGATATTCCATGAAATTATCATTGCACCCTCTTGTTCTTCGCGGCCCATTTGCGTTTGCATTCGGCTTTCTGATGGCCTTGTGCTTTGGTTTGGCGGGATGTGATTCTTCACCGTCGGCATCAGGGTACACTCTCTTACCGACCGCCAAGCCTGTTACAGGCCGAACGCTACAACAAACCCTTGATTCAGCCGCCCCGTCCGCCAATTTGCGGCAATTCTCCGCCAAGGGTCATGTCTTGGGTTTCGATGTCGGATCAGTGCTTGTCGCCAGTGGGAATCATGCATTGAAAGTCGAGTTCGTCAATGCCAATCCCGTCGCACCGCAAAGCGATCAATCCGGCGGCAACGGGAAGGACAACAAAACCCCGGCCTTGTCCGAAGTCCGCTACCCCGGCTTGTGGCAGGGCATTGACCTAAGCTACAAGGCCGAACCCAACGGCATCGCCGAAACCGTCTGGAAACTGGAACCGGGCGCAGATATCAATCAAGCACGGCTGCGCTATAACCGCCCCCTGGCTCTGAATCAAAACGGTAGCTTGAACATCAACTACTCTGCCGGCAATCTAACCGAATCCGCCCCTATCGCGTGGCAGGAAATGAACGGACAGCGGAAACCGGTGACGGTGGCCTTCGCACTGAACGGCGAACAGGAACTTGGCTTCAAATTGGGAACCCATGATTCCGCCTTGCCGGTGTGGATCGACCCCACGTTGAGTTGGAATACCTTCTTGGGCGGTGCGGGGGGCGATTTTGGCTACGCCATCGCGGTGGACGGCAGCGGCAATGTCTATGTCACCGGTATAAGTTACTCAAGTTGGGGTAACCCGTTGCGGGCTTTTGGCAGTGGTAGTTACGATGCCTTCGCCGCCAAGCTCGACAGTTCTGGGAAACTGGTTTGGAACACCTTCCTAGGTGGCACGGGCATGGATTCTGGCCACGACATTGCAGTGGACGGCAGCGGCTACGCCTATGTGGCCGGTTCCAGTGATGCCAGTTGGGGCAACCCTCAGCAGGCATTTGCGGGCAAAGAAGATGCCTTCGTTGCCAAGTTCGACAGTAACACGGGCCAACTGATTTGGAACACCTTCTTAGGCAGCGAGGGGTACGATGTCGCCTCCGCCATCGCGATGGACGGCAGCGGTAATTTCTATGTAGCCGGTTCCAGTGATGCCAGTTGGGGCAACCCTCTTCGGCCCTTTAGCGGTGGCAGCTACGATGCCTTCGCCACCAAATTCGACAGTACGGGCCAACTGGTTTGGAACACCTTCCTAGGCGGCACGGGTCTGGATTCTGGCTACGGCATCGCGGTGGACGGCGGCGGCAATGCCTATGTGACCGGTATCAGTGAAGCCACTTGGGGCAACCCGCAGCGGGCGTTTGGTGGTATCAACAATGCCTTCGCCGCCAAGCTCGACAGTTCGGGGCATCTGGTTTGGAACACCTTCCTAGGCGGCACGGACTACGCTTCTGGCGACGACATCGCAGTGGACGAAAGTGGCAAAATCTATGTGGCCGGTCACAGTACCGCCAGTTGGGGTAGCCCGCAGCAGGCGTTTGGCAGCGGCGGGGATGCCTTCGCAGCCAAGCTCGACAGCCCCACAGGGCAACTGGTTTGGAACACCTTCCTAGGTGGCACGGACTACGCTTCTGGCGACGACATCGCGGTGGACGGCAGCGGCAATGTTTATTTGGGCGGTAGTAGTGGAGCCACTTGGGGCAACCCGCAGCGGGTTTATGGCGGCAGTTACGATGCCTTCGTCGCCAAACTTGCCAGTGATATTATCACCAAGGCCAATGCATCAATCAATTGCCTGTTCAACTGGGCTGAGCAACAATATGCCGGGCTGTTTGCACCGTCTGGCACTGCCACGGCGGTGTCGGGCGATTACACCTATCGTTATTATTCCAGCACCAACGCCTATTTACGGGTTTCATCGGCAAACCGGCATGTGTCTTACCAACTGGCTGGCGGTGCTTCGCAGGATGTCGGCCCGCTGACTGATTGGTTGCCAGTGGCGGGTTGCCCGATTCCACCTCCCCAAACCGAATGCCTGTTCAACTGGGCGGAAACAAACTATCCCGGACTGTTTGCACCTTCCGGCTTCGCCACGGCGGTTTGGGATGTCTACACCTATCGTTACTATTCGGCAACTAAAGCCTACTTAGGCGTTTCTTCGGTGGACGACCATGTGTATTACCTAGGGCAGGATGGGACTATGCTAGACGAAGGCCCGACATCCTATTGGTTCCCACTGGCGAGTTGCCAGTAATTGAGAGAGATATAAAAATGAAAGCCTTATTCTTGACTATTTTGCTGTTAACGGTTGCCAATGTTCAGACTTCACAGGCCGCCACGTCACCCAATGCCATCACACCCGGCATTAGTTTAAACGGCTCATCAGTGTCAATATCACTGATAAATAGTTACTTCGGCATGAGTGGCAGTTTTTCCGGGTCGAAAATCAAATGAGTCAAAATAACAGCAGCCATTCTCATATTTCATCAATATTGCGTCTGCCTATCCAACATTCAAACTATACTGGCTAACTTGCCCCAGTCGAGCCATTGCCAGAACTGACGGCATTGCCCCAGTTTTGATAAACCGTCAGCAGATAGAGATTGGCAGGAAGGAGTCCTGCTGAATTGCCAGGCGGAATCGCCGGTAACATCTGATTTGCCTGGGGTGTCTGCGATACTTTCGGTGTCTGCGCCATCTGGGTCAGTGGTGGCGGCGATGCCGAACTTGAGTTGGAAAGGGCGGTTGCCCCGCATGCCCAACCGCTCTGAACTAAGACAGTCCCCACCGTGTACAAGACTTTCCCAAGTGTTCCCTTACCTGATGGTGCTCCTAATGATGGGGCTCCAATGGTTTCTGTACAACCAGCCGCACCGCCTATCAGACCACAAGCCGCGCCCATAGCAGCACTAATTCCTATCTGCTTCCCAGTGACTGGTTCATGATTACATGCATCGGTTATGAGTGTAGAAGCAATATTGCCCAGTACATCGCCCACAAAATTGCAAGCAATTGTTCTGAACATTTTAATGCCGGCAGATTCTACGGCTGATTTAGCAAAATCGCTAACAGCACTGAGAATACCTCCATTCTGACCGACACCACCGATACAGGCACTGACAGAACCACTTGCTGCTCCACTTCCCAATGCCTTGCGCCAAGCAGCCGATGAAAAGTTCGCACCACTTGATATGTCATATTCAAGCCCTTGTGTTCCCGCGCCTATTGCTGCACCGCACGCGGCATGCACGAGGATTTTTACAGTTTTTTTTCCGGCTTTTGCGGACCAAGTGGCGGTCTCTTCCGTTGCCAATGCAGCATCCGCCAATCCGTCGGTTGCGATTGATGCAACAACGCCCACCACAACCAACAGACAAGATACAAAAATGCTCCAACCCTTGGAAATATTGCCACTCGGGTCCACCATATTTAATGGGTTATTGCCCACAAACACATAGGGGCTGGCAAACTGCATGGCGGTGTCGGGGGTTAGGAAGCGCATTAAAATGGGATCGTATAATCTTGCACTATAATCATACAGCCCAATACTACTATCCCATTCTTTGCCCCCATATTGAAACAGCCAAGTGGAGGGGGCAGAACCGCTCGGACTGAGAATATTGCCAAACGCCCCGTACTGGTAACTGGCTATTAAATTTCCCGATACATCGGTGACCGCCCAAACCGTCCCCTGATGATCGGCAATGGGGTATTGCAAAGCCCCATCATTATTAACGGCTTCCAGACCGTTCATGCCCCAGATGCAAATTTGCGGTTTGCCATTGTCCCAAATGATCAAGGGCACATGACCGGCGGCTTGGAAAGTGATGCGGATATCGCTACCCGACTGCCTGACCGCCCGGTAATTGCCCATACCCCGCGCATAACGCACGGTGACATCACCCTTGGTGATTGCCGCAGTCATTCCCAATGCCAGATTATATTCAATGGACATTCCTCGCCATTGGTCGGGGCGGCCATCCTTGCGATAATGGAAACTTGTGCTTTGCCCTTTAGAGGTGGCGATACTGAGTTGATCCGTGCCGGGATTGTACTGGGCGGCAAATTCCTCTGTATCCTGTTGCCAGTTCCAGATATTGCCATTGGCATCATATTGGCTGATGTTCAAATTGCCGATGCCGCCATTGGCGACTGTTGCATTCGTCAAGCGCTGCTGATTGTCGTAGCCGTAGCTGACTGAACTCGTATCATTCATGTCCGTAAAGGCGAATGAAGTCGTCCGGCTGTCAATCTGACTGTCGGGAGTGTAGCCATAGGTTTGGGAAAACACGGTCTGGCCGGCTATCGCCACCGAATGCGCGTTGATGGTGCCGGCTGAATTGTAGCCCCAAGCCTCAGCCAAGGGTCCGCGTTGGGCGCTGATGATTTGAGAATCAGCACTCCACGTGTAAGCGACAATCGCCGTTGAGTTTTCGGGCGTGCTTATGCTGATGATTTTGCCCTGATCGTTATAAGCATAGACAATGCTATCCATGCCGGTTTCTTCGGGAAAATCGATCTGGGTCAGTTGGTTCAGCGAATTGTAAAGGTAGTTGACCGTCGCGGTCTGGCTTGCCGCACCCGAAACGGTGATACTGGCCGAGATGGCTCTGCCGAGTTCGTCATAACTCCATTGCTCCACCACCGTGCAATCCCCCAAACTTGGATCGCAAGCCGGGGCGGGATTATAGGTTGTCACCTGGGTCATGTTGCCAATGTCATTGGGGTTGCTGCCATCGCCGTCGTAGCAATAGACTCTGGCTGGCACCGCGCCATCGCTGGCGGCTGGATAATTTAAATTGTTCACTTGGGTTGCCAACGTGGCTTCATCCCAGGTCGCATTGACCACACCCTCTTCCACTAGTCGGCCTAGGGCATCATATCGGCTATAGAGGAAATAATTTTCCCCGGTTTCCAGAGGCACTTGAACAAAACGTAGCAAGCCATTGCCATCATACAAAAACTGGTTGTTCCCCGCATTGGGGTCGGCGAGGGCGCTAATCTGCCCCAGTGAATTTTGTGTTATCGTGCGGACAAAGTCTTGTGGATTGCCTTGTGGCGGATTGTTGAACGCATTAGGTAGTTTGATGGAGGCAATGGTGGCGGCATTATTGCTGGCAGCCGAGTAACTCAAGCTGACTTGCGTTTGCCCAAAAACATTATCGCTGTCTTGTGAGTCGCACATTTGCGTGGCAATGGCACG
>CAIWDB010000293.1 GCA_903911305.1 uncultured Methylococcaceae bacterium
GCGGGGATCATGTAGTCGGGGAGTTTGGCTTTGAGCCAGTCGCGCAGGCTGTCAATGGATAGGGGTTCATTGACGATAGATAATTCACCCTCAACAACTGTCAGGTAAGCCACCAGCCGCTTGTCGCCGTCCGCTTCATACAGGCTGACCACGGATTCTTTGACGTGTTCAAACTGGCCCAGCACCGCCTCGATTTCGCCGAGTTCGATGCGGAAGCCCCTTAGTTTCACTTGGTGGTCGATGCGCCCTAAAAACTCTAGGTTGCCGTCGGGAAGCCATCTTGCCAAGTCTCCCGTTTTGTAAATTCGTTCAGTTTTTCCAAACAGTTCGACTTCGATGAACTTTTCCGCCGTCAGTTCGGGGCGGTTCAGATAGCCACGCGCCAAACCCGCCCCGGCAATGCACAACTCGCCGGGGATGCCCGTGGGTTGGGGCTGGTGTTGGGCGTTGAGGATGTAAATGCGGGTGTTGGCGATGGGTTGGCCAATGGTTGGTTCTGTTAGACTACCATCTGTCACCCGAACAATAGTGGAATAAGTCGTATCCTCCGAAGGTCCATACAGGTTAAAAATATGCTGGCTTGCCGTTGTCTTATACAAAGCTTGAATCAGATTATTTTTTAACGGCTCACCCGCCAGATTAATCACTTGGACGCTGCCTGGAATTGCCCCAGCATTCAGTAAAGCGGCCGCCACAGAAGGTACGGTATTAAGCAGAGTGACAGGGCGCAAAGTCTCTTTCGTTTGTTGTAATTGAAGAGCGTCTTTGACCACAAGCGCACAGCCCCCGCAGGTTAATGGTACAAATATCTCAAATACCGACAGGTCAAAACAAATAGAGGTTGAGGCTAATACCCCTGCCAACTGTGACGCATCAAATATTTCATGTGCCCAGTGGATTAATTGGGTAGGACTGCCATGCTCAATGGCAACCCCTTTTGGCTTGCCAGTCGAACCCGAGGTGTAGATGACATACGCCAAATCTTCGGCTGTGCTTCTTGCGGGTAGGTTTTCACTAGGCCGGTCGGCAACATCTGTTTGATCCAGGCACAGCACCACGCAGTCATGTTCCAAATCAGCCAATGACAACGCTTCGGTCAAATGGCTCTGGGTCAGTAATAACGGAGCTTGGCTGTCGCCCAGCATGTAGCGGATGCGGGCGGCGGGGTAGCTGGGGTCAATCGGCACATAAGCCCCGCCCGCCTTGAGTATCGCCAGCAAACCGATGATCATGTCCAAGGAGCGTTCGACGGCTATCGCAATCAAAGGATTGTTGGTTAACAAAGGCTGGCCGTCCGGTTTGGCAAGGCTCAGCAGGTGATGGGCAAGCCGGTTGGCCTGGGCGTTAAGCTGCCGGTAGGTTAAAGATTGGTCTTCAAACACCACGGCAATATTACCGGGAGTGGCCTCAACCTGCGCCTCGAACAAATCAACGATGGTTTGGTCTTGCGGGTAATCGGTTTCGGTGTTGTTCCAGGCTTGCAGTTGTTGGATATCGGCCTCGGTCAGCATCGGCACTGAGCCTATCGCTTGCTTTGGGTTATCGACAAAAGCTCTGAGCAAAACCTCAAAATGCTCGAGCATGCGCTCTATCGTTTCCCGTTTGAACAAATCTAGGTTGTAACTTAAACGGCCGCTTAATTGTTCGCCTTCAAGTAGGCTAAGCGTTAAATCAAACTGCCCTTCCATTTGCGCTAACTCAAAAGGGCTAACACTTAACTTCGTATTGGTTTGTTCGATAGCAGGGAAATCCGTCTGAAAATCAAGCATGACCTGAAACAGCGGGGAATGGCTTAAATCTCGCTGCGGCTGTAATTCTTTAACCAGCAAAGAAAAGGGATAGGCGGAATGCTCTATCGCTTGCAAAACCGTTTGTTTGCTCAAGGCGAGTAATTCAGAAAACGAAGCTGTTGGATCAATCTCGGCTTTAAGGACGACCGGATTAACCAAATAGCCAACAAGATTGGCAAATTGGGGTTGGCGAGTGATAACGGATGTCGGCGTACCTATCCAAATCTCGTTTTGTCCGGTATAACGATGTAAAAACACTTGGAAAACAGTCAGCAGCAGGGTGAATAAGCTGGCCTTTTCTTGTGCCGCCAGTTGTTTGAGTTGTCGAGTGATCTCAGTTGGCCAACAGAACGGAACTGAATCGCCCGTGAAATTTTGTGCATTAGGTCTTGGGCAATCGGTGGGCAAATTAAGCACAGGTGAGTTATTGCCCAATTGCTGCCGCCAATAGTTGAGCAAGGCCTCGCCAGCGGCACTGTTCAACAAGCTTGTTTCAGCGCGCACAAAATCGGCATAACTGCTTGGCATCGGAGCTAATACTGATTTTTGCCCCGTCAATTCGGCATGATAGAGAGCCAGCATTTCCTTGCCCAACAGATCCATTGAGCGGGCATCCCCGAATATATGGTGCAGGGTCAACAGAAAAATGTAGTGTTGGGGGGCTGTTTGCAACAGGTCAGCGCGCAACGCCTCTTCTTGGGTTAAATCAAAAGGTTTTTCATAAGCGATTTTTAAGGCCTTACTTAATTGTTGCTCAGACCAGTTGAATGCATGCTGTTCGTTCCATTGATAACTGCCGGTGGGCTTGACTGTCTGTGCCAGCTCGTCGTCAACCCGGTCGATGGTCGTTCGCAATACCGGATGGCGGTTGACGATGGCTTGCAATGCCCGCTGCAATACCTCTATATCGAGTTGGCCTTGTAATTCGACAGCCCACGCCATGTTGTAGGCTGAACTATCGGGTGCATTCTGGTAAATAAACCAAAGCGCTTGTTGTCCATGCGACAGGGGAATGCGGTAAGTCTGTTTTTTTTGTTGCAGTAACTGTGCAAGTAAGTTCAGTTTGTCCTGTGGCACTGATGGCTGGGTCATTAGTGTTAGCCTATTATTATGATTTTTGTTGCAGTTCGGTCAGCAATAGATCGATTTCGGCTGCGCTAAGATGGTTTATATCGACCGAGAGCCGGTCGATTTGCTCAGGGCTAAGGTCTTTGCTCGTAATTGTTTCAGCGGGAGTGGACGTTGGTGTTTCTGCGGTTTTTTCCAAAACCTGATTGAGTAATTTGCTTAATTTTTGCGCTGTCGTGTGGTTAAAAATATCCGTCATGCTTAACTCACAGTGGAATTCAGTTTTAATTTCGAGTTGCAGTTGCACCATATCGAATGAATTGGCCCCCAATTCAAAAAAATCATCCGTCATGCTGATCGTGTTCCGGTCAAATAGCCCTTGAAGCAGTTTGATTAGCCGCTGTTCCAGTTCATTCCCGGCTTCAACAAAATTAGCATTCGGCTTATTTAATTCGGGCTTGGGCAAAGCCTTGCGATTAACTTTTCCATTAGCCGTTAAAGGCAGTTGCGTGAGTTGAACATAGAGATTGGGTACCATGTAATGCGCTAGCTTCTGGCTTAAAAAGGCTTTTAAACTCTCTTCCAATGATTCGCTGCGAGCTACGCTTTGGTTTAGCCGCTGTGTTTGTTCAGTGCAAATCCCTCCGCCCAAAAAGCTGTGCACCAGTTCCCGGCTGTCTGTCAACCCTAATTCAGCCGCTATCGGTTGGGCATTCATGCCGCCTATCGGACACAAGCCCAAGTTATAGCTTGCGGCTTTCATCATCAATAATTGGCTCATGTAGCCTGCTTCGAGTAAACAGAAATCACGGCTGCTCGCCCCGTACATCGGTTCTATGGCTTGACTCTCTGCGACTAAAAACAGGCTGAAGGCTGATTGGTCAAATATGTCCTGGTTAGTCCCGCCATGTAGCTCCCGGGTGAATTTATCCGTGTTCGATGACAATGGCACCAGTGTATGGCTCAAAGGGTGGTAATAATAAAACCCACCCGCCAAATCTATCACTTGATCGGTTTTAACCGCCAAATAACACTGGACTGGATAGAGGCTCCCTGCCGAGGCATACTGATATTTAGGTAAAACCCCATTGGGGAAAAAGCGGGCATTCAAACTGCTGAGAAGTCGGCTCAGTTGAACCAGCTTGACAGGTTCTGCTAGGAACTGACGGTAGCTTTGTCTGGCCAAATAAGCGGCATCATCAACATCAACGGGAGGCAATCTTATTTCGGGTCGGGGATTTTGGAACTGCCGAATACCCCGATGATCCAACTTAAATTGGAGCCGCTCCGCCGGGTCGGTCAATACCCCCTGCATGACGTGCAAGCCGTAAATGGCTTGATCGATATCCTGCGCTTGGCCGGGACTGGTTTCTTCCTCGATTGGCACAATATAGGCCACTAACTGTTGGCTGTGGCGGGTTTCGCCAATTGCGACAACGACCGCCTCTTTAATGCGTGGATGCTTGAGTAAATGAGCCTCTATCTCGCCTAATTCAATGCGGTGTCCGCGAATCTTTACTTGAAAATCATCCCTACCCAGAAATTCGATATTGCCATCGGGAAGGTAGCGACCCAAATCGCCGGTTTTGTACAGGCGTTCCCCGGTTTGAGGGTGGCTGATGAAGCTGGCATGGGTTTTTTCTTCATCCTGCCAATAGCCCAATGCCAAACCCATGCCGCCGATGTACAGTTGCCCTGTCACCCAAGTAGGACAGTCTTCCAAACGGGCATTTAAGACATGAAAGCATTGATTGCCGAGTGGTTTTCCGTAGGGAATGCTGTGCCATGCCGGGTCTATGGTTTTAATCGGATAATAGATGGACCAGATGGATGCCTCAGTCGCCCCTCCCAGACTCATTAGTGTGGCTTCGGGCATGGTTTTTCTGATTTTTTCAGGCAAGTCCAGCGGTATCCAGTCGCCACTCATCATGATTAGGCGTAACGGCGAATGCAAAGAACGTCCGGCCTCCGATTCAACCAACATTTGCATTAAGGCAGGAACGGTATCCCATAAGGTCACGCCATGGCTGTTTATCAAGCCAGCCCAATGGGCGGGATCGCGCCGTCCTTCAGGGCTGGGCATGACAATGGTGCCGCCCGCCGCTAACAGACCGAAAATATCGTAAACCGACAGGTCAAAGTTCAGGGCGGATAGAGCCAATACTTTGTCCTTCGAACTCACTTCAAAGCGCCGGTTAATGTCTAAAATGGTATTGACCGCCCCTCGATGGTCAATCATCACCCCTTTAGGTTGACCGGTCGAGCCTGAGGTATAGATAACGTAAGCTAAGTCGGTCGGGCTTTGCAGAGTCTCCAAGCCTGGCAAACTCTGGTCTTTTGACAATTTTTCCTGATCTACAGAAAACCGCAGCAGGCTGTCTGGCCAGGTCGGCTGATTTTCTATATGGGGTTGAGTCAATACTAGGCGCACCTGCGCCTGGTCCAGTAGGTAATGCTGTCGCTCAACGGGGAGTTCTGGATCAATCGGCAAATACGCCGCACCCGACAGTAACACCCCCATGACGGCGACAACCTGTTCCCAACCTTTATCCATGACTACTGCAACCAGATGATTGGCCTTGGCTCCGTTGTCACGCAACCAACAGGCAATTTGGGTTGCTTCCTGATAAAGCTTGCCATAAGTTAACTCGCGATTGACGGCGATTACCGCGGTTTGCCGGGGATTGGCCTCTGCCTGTTTGATAAACAAGGTGTGGAGCAGTTCATCGGAAATGGCAGTTTGAGTGCCATTGATCTGCTGGCGTTGCTGTTGCTCCGAGGGCGGCAATAAATCCAGTTGGCTGGCTTGCCACAGGCTTTCATCCATTGCCAATTGCTTAAGCAGGCCGGAATAAGCTGAAAACATCGTTTCAATCAAACCGGGGGGAAATAATGCTTCAACCACGTCCCAAGTCAGGCGCAGTCGGCCATCGTTTTCTTCAGCCTGACTGTCTAACCAAACCTGGGGGGTTTGGCTAAGGCCGTATACGGTTTCCCCCAGCCAGCCGCCGCCTTTATCCGACACCCCAAGTGCGCTGGTGAAAACAATGGGCATCAGCACCTGCCCCACGCCATCCTGTTGTGCAGATAAAGCCCTCAAGACTTGTATGCCGCTAAAGTAGCGGTGGTCTAGATCTTGCCACAACTGGCTTTGCAGACGTTTGCCACGCTCGGCGAGTGTTTCATCCGGGTTGCTGTGGTCAACCGCCAATAAGGTCAAACTGGTGAAGTCGCCCACAATCTGGTCGATCTGGGCCTGATCGAATAAAGGCAGTCGATTGAATAAGGTCAGGTTAAGGCTAAACTGCGGTCGTTTACTCCATCGGGTTAAAATTTCGGCGAAAACCGTCAACAGCAAGCTGGTAGGGGTTAATCCGAGTTGAATTGCTTTTGCTTTTATTCGCGACCAGTCCTTAGCCTCAACAGAGGTTTGATGACGCTTGAACTGTGGCGATTTGAGTGTGCCAGGTTCAAGGGCCAAAGGCAATTCCGGGGCAGGAGGCAAACTTGCCATGCGTTGCAGCCAATACTGTGCGGCTTGTTGATAGAGTTCGGTCCCTTTAAGCTTTTTCTCAGCCACGACGTAATCGCGAAAAGAAAGCACCGGGGGCGGCAAAGACTGCCCAGTCTGGCGGTATAGCTGCGCCCATTCCCGCAACATTATTTCATAGCTCCCCCAATCGGCGATTAACATATCCAGGCTAAGGTGAATATGTAATTCACCTGCCGCCAATTGGGTAAAGCGTATGGCAAACAGAGGCCAGCGCTCAGGCGAAAAAGGGGTGTTGAACATTTCCCTGCGCACTGCTTCAAGATGCCGGGCGATAGTGACCTCGTCAGCCTGGGTTAAATCGTAGCGCTGGATGGCATAGGGGGGGGCTTCCCCCAAAATCTGCTGCTCGCCACTGGGTAAAATGACCGCACGTAACATCCCGTGCCGTCCGACAAGCTGTTGCCACGCATGTTCCAAACGGTCAGCCTCCAGCCCCCGGCAAGCCAGTTCTTCATAGGCATGGGTCGGGGCATGCAATTCAAACCTTTCATTTTGCCCTAACCAGTAAGCTTCCTGAATATCCGTCAACGGGAATGGGCTGTGGCGATTTTCTGGATCAGGCATTGCCTGCGGCAAAACTGCGGGGGTTTGAACATGGCGCAAATAATCGATAATTTCGTGTTTGCGATTCTTTAGCTCATCCTTTAAAGCGGGTGTCAAAGTACCAGGCAAGGCTTTGTAGCGTAACTGGTTTTGCTCATCAAGCCAAAGCTCGATGTGTTGTTGCTTAATAGATAAAAGCAGTTGGGTTATGGGGTTCATAGATAGCATTCTCCTTTTTTTGGCAGTGGCTTACAATATCCCCTCGTCATAAGCCTGTTGTTCGTCATCGGCTACAGTCCTGACGGCCGGGCTCAATAGTTCAAGCTGTTTTGCCAAACTTTCAACGGTGTTGTGGGTTAATAGAGTCTGCAAAGACAAACTTAGCTGAAACTGTTGCCCAATCTTGGATAACAAGTTCAGTGCCAACAGGGAATTGCCTCCTAAGGCGAAAAATTCATCGTTGACACTCACTTGTTCCACCTCGAATAATTCCTGCCAAATTTTGGCTATGCGTTGCTCGGTAACAGTGTTTGGCGCTACATAAGGTTTTGGGGTATTAACATCATCCCAATTGTTCATGCCTGCCAATGCCAGCCGGTCGATTTTGCCGTTGGGGGTTTTGGGGAGTAGCTCGCACAGCACATACTGCTCGGGTACCATGTGCGCGGGCAATTTTTCTTGCAGATAAGTTTTTAGCCCGGCTTTTAACTCAGTCGGGGTTTGTTGATGGGATGTTTCCTGTAGCCAGGTTGTTGTTTGAGGCTGCTCAATGGCTCCTCCCAGAAAACCGTGTATTAATAGCTGATTTTCAGTTAATCCTAATAGTTGACGCACCTGAGCGGTTTTTTCGTATTCGGTCAAATCCCCCAACGGGCACAACCCCAGTTGCCGGTTCGGGGCTTCGGTCATGAGCAATTGCCCCATGTAACCCGCTTCAACGATGCAGAATTTTTCCGCCAGTGATTGCCCGTACAGGGGTTTGATGGCTTCTAAATGGGCGACCAGCAACAGGCTGAATGCCGCCTGGCGGGTGATTGCCCGGTTGTAAGCGCCATAAACCTCATCGCCCAGTTCCAGGTGTTCCGCCACTCGCTGCAAGCGGTGCTGTTGGGGGTGGTAATAGTAGAACCCCCCGTCCAGCCCGTCGATCCGGCCGGGTTTTATCTGTAGGTAAGTTTGCACCGGGTACAGGCCCAGCGCGGACGGGTAGCGGTATTTGGGGATGGGCGCATCGGGCAAGTTCAACTGCATCAGGCAGCTTAAGAACTGGCTTAAGGCTTCCAGCGGGATGGGTCGTTGGGCAAATTGCCGGTAGCTTTGCCGTGACAGGTAGTTTTGTACCCAGGCTTCATCCATGGCGGGTTTGGCCAGGGTGATTTCAGGCCCCTTGAACGATTGGATATTGACTTGCCTGAGCTTGAACTCCAGCCGCTCGGTGCTGTCGGTAATGACCCCGGGTTCGTCGCGGTAGCTGCCTTGAACCTGCCAGATACTTGCTTCCACGGGACAAACCGCATACGCCACCAGTTGTTTTTCGGTGTCTTCGCCGAAGGCGACCACCGCCGCTTCCTCGACTTTGGGGTGGGTCAGCAGGGTTTGTTCGATTTCGCCCAGTTCCACCCGGAAGCCGCGTATCTGCACTTGATGGTCCAGCCGCCCCCGGTATTCCAGGTTGCCGTCAGGCAGCAGACGCCCCAAGTCGCCGGTGCGGTACAAGCGCTCTTGGGTCTGTGGATGGCGCACGAACTTTTCGGCGGTCAATTCGGGTTGGTTGAGATAGCCGCGCGCCAAACTGTCCCCGCCGATGCAGATTTCGCCCTCTGTGCCTGCTGCGACTGTCTGTAAGTGGCTATCCAGCAGGTCAATGCGCCAGTTGGGGGCGGGTGTTCCGATGGGGACCCGCGGGTAGTCGGCGTCTTTGGAAATTTCAAACAAGGCAGAGGTCACCGGGGTTTCGGTCATGCCGTAGGCATTCAGGAAGCGGCGCGTCCGCAGCGGGCTTTGTTGCCACAGTTTCACGGTCTCGGGGCGGGTCTCGTCCCCGCCTAGAATGATCAGCCGCAACGGTAGGTTTTCCAGTGACTCTGCGCTGTTTTGCCAGTCTGTCAGCAGGGTGTGCCAATAGCCGGGCGGCAAATCGACGACGCTGATGCCATAGTCCCTGATTTTGGCTGGAAAGCTGGCTGAGGTCCATAAATCCGGTTCGCGGATGACTAGGCTGGCGCCGATCAACAACGGCAAAAACAGTTGCTCCAGTGCCGCCACATAATTTAAAGAGGCGAACAGCAGCCCCCGGTCCTGTTGGCTGTATTCATAAGCGCCTGCAATACCCAGGCAATGGCGGGTCAAGGCGTGGTGTTCGATCAACACGCCTTTGGGCTGCCCGGTCGAGCCGGAGGTGTAAAGGCAACAGGCGAGTTGATTGGGGCCGGGCGTGACTGACGGGGTATCTGTGGGGGCATCGGCGGGGAGGGTGTCCA
>CAIWDB010000294.1 GCA_903911305.1 uncultured Methylococcaceae bacterium
CTGGGGCACCACGGGCTGGACCGCTGCCCCGACCACGGCATCGACGGGTTCAAGCGCTACGTCGCCCTCGCGGTGGTGGCGCGCAACCTCCAGCGCCTCGGCGCGGTGCTGCGGGGGCAGGAGGCCGAGGCGGCGAGGCGGAAGCGAGGGCCGTACCAAAAAGCGGCCTGACCCAAGGGCAAGACAGCAATGCCATGTACCAGGAACGGGACGCCCTAAAACCGACCATGACGGGAGCCATTCTCATAAACCCACCATCCAAGGAATATTTGCCTCTAAACCCTCCCCGTAAACCTCACCTTGGATGCTGCGGAAAGCGCCAAGTTTTTACAAAAATTGGGTTTTCTGTCAGGCACTAGCTATATTGTAACAATCACATAAACTGAGATAATGTAAACTAGGCAAGCCAGACAAGTATGCCAAGCCTTCATCAGTAATTTGGTTACACCCGCCTAAATACAACTGTCGTAAATTCGATAACGATATGAGATAAGACAAGCCCTCATCGGTTATGTTTTCGCAACCACTCAAATCAAGAATATGCAATTTATCCAATCCTGAAAGATAGGCCAAGCCTTCATTGGTAATCTTGTCACAAGCACGCAAACCCAATATTTGCAATTGAATCAGACATGATAAATAAACCAAGACTTTATTGTTGATTTGCTCACATTCGCCTAACCAAAGTTCCTGTAAATGAGACATGCCAGAAAGAGATGTAAAGTCCGAATTGGCGATTTTGTCGCATCCGTCAAAAGCGA
Source organism: uncultured Methylococcaceae bacterium (assembly GCA_903911305.1). Lineage (GTDB taxonomy): Bacteria > Pseudomonadota > Gammaproteobacteria > Methylococcales > Methylococcaceae > Methylumidiphilus. The sequence goes on from CAIWDB010000294.1 coordinate 762, forward strand.
GCCTATATAATGGAAAATTGACTGGAAAACCAGATAAAAAACTTAAATCGCTTTCGTGCTGTTCAAGCCTGAACCCAATTGAAACCCTCTTGGGTATTCTAACGATACCTTGGGCCGGAATGCTTTTCCCCATAATCTCAAGCTAACCCACAACCCTATCTTCTGGAAACCTCAATTCCCATTCCTGAATATTTTTCAAATCCCTTAAACCCCGCCCCGCCAACGATGCCGCCGCCGTGCTGAAGGTCTGTGGCTTTGCTCGCGTTAGTGGCTGATCGTCTGCCTTGCTCATTTTAGTTATTGGTCGCTTCTAGGTTAAAACTTAATTTCTTCTCTTTTGCGAACCGTAATGCATAGGGGCGTATTTCCGTACCAAAAACTCGAAGCATAAGTTTAAATAAATCCCTGATTTCTTTGCCGACATCTTTGCAAGCATAATACATGGCATCAAGATGTGGCTTTACATTGGCGTAGGCTTCTTCGGTAATACCGCTAAGAGGAAAACTTTGTAGGTCTTTCCCAACTGGCTTCCAAAAGAATTGGATATGCGTGATTTGAATTAAACCCTCATAGGTAATTAAATTACAAAATTCAAAATTGAGTATCCGTAAATTGGGTAAACTTGAAAGATAGGACAATCCTTTATCAGTAATTCGCTTACATCCTATCAAATCAAGTTTTTGCAATTTAATTAAGCAAGTAAGAAACGCCAAACCAGTGTCGGTTATTTCTTCGCACCAATTCAAATGAAGTTCTTCTAATTTAACTAATTTTCTCAAATGAGATAAGCCTACATCACTAATTCTGTTGCCATTTCCTAAATACAACACTTCTAATTCTGCTAATTTTGAGAGATGGTATAAACCCTTATCAGTGATCAGTTCGCAACCTCTCAAGTCAAGTTTCTGTAATTGCGTCAACTGTTCTAGGTAAGCTAGTCAAAAATCAGTTATATTATCACAATTCGTCAAATCGAGAGAAAGCAAACTACCCAATTTAGAAAGTTCACTTAATCCATCATCTGTCAATCCAAAACAAACAGATAAATCTAATGATTCCAATTCACTTAAACCCTTCATATATTCAAAACCACATCCATTGATTTTGTCGCAATTGGCTAAGTCAATTTTCTTTAATCGAGACATATCCTTAAGATAAAATAGACCGTTATCAGTTATATCGCAACCAATAAGATCAAGCTCTTCTAATTGATATAATTTTGACAGATGAACTAGACCATTATCGGTTATATTTTCTCTACCCTCTGGCGAACCTAAACTAATGGAAGTCAGCCGATACAATTTAGATAAATGAGATAAACCTATATCAGCACCACACCAAAAACTAACTTTATGCAGTTGGGTCAGTTCTGATATATAAACCAAATCTTTGTCAGTAATTTTATTGCACCACAAAAAGTCAAGCTCATACAATGGAACGTCAGCAGGAAATCCAGCAAAAAAACTCAAATCGCTTTCGTTCTATTCAATCCTAAACCCAATCGGAACCCCCTTGGGTATTTTAACGATACCTTGAGCCGGAATGCTTTCTCCCATAACTTGAAGCCATCCTACAATCCTATCCTCTGGAAACCTCAATTCCCATTCCTGAATATTCTGAAAATCCCTTAAACCCCGCCCCGCCAGCGAAGCCGCCGCCGTGCTGATATTTTGCGGTTTAGTGGGTGTCAGTGAACGCTTGTCGGAATTGTCCATGGTTTGCCCGGTTTATTGTTAAGGTGCGGTCAGAAAATTTCAATGCAAGCCTTACCTTCACGCTCAAGTGCTTGCTCAATAGCATCCTTCGATTTCAATAAGACGTTGACGACCGCTGCCTTGGATTGGTTGCCGGTTCTAAGCCAAATAATCTTAGGCGGTTGTCCACGCAACGCGCTTAAGTCCAAATAATCAGAATCGCGGGTTACGATGGCAAAGCCGTTTTGTTTGGCGTATTTCCAAACAGCAAGGTCGTCGGCTTGCTGCATACCAAGCAAGGCGATCTGTGTGCTGTCGGGGTAGGCATCCAGAATAAAAGGTACGATTCGACGGGACTGGTTTTCATCCAGCAATAATGTCATGGCATTGGCAGGCGTTCAATCCGCTGCTCCTTGTCTGCCGCAAAGCTCAGGCAGGCATAAATGTCTGTTTCGGTGAGTTCGGGAAAGTCTACCACGATCTCTGCGGGAGTCATGCCAGCCGCCAAGTATTCCAAGACATCATAAACCGTGATGCGCAATCCACGGACACAAGGACGGCCACCGCGTTTGCCAGACTCCAAGGTGATTATCTTGTGGTAATCCATCGTTTTGCCTCATTTATGGGTATGTTGAAAGGATCAGCATTTTACGGGTAGCAGCTTACACCATCTTTCATCGAAATGGGTTGATGATGGTCAGGCGGTCGTTGATCATCTGACCGTGCTGCATGTCTTCGCTGTATAGCGTATCGCAACTATTTTCCAAAGCCGCCTTGATAACCGGTCATAGAGCGAATCCCTTGACCAATAGCGGCCATTCAATGCCAGTGGCGGATCGTCCAGCAATGCAAGTGCTTGTTGCTTGGCTTGCTCATAGCCTACTTCCCGTCTGGCTCGCAAGGCTTTGAGAAAATCCAAAACCTCCGCCGCGTCTTGGTCGGGCAGGGTTTGGACGGCCTCAGAAATCTTTTCAGCGATACTGCTCATGATAGTAATCTCTCACCTATTTGGGTTGGATAACATTGGCACTGATGAACTCAACTCGCATCAGAAACGCTCCCCGTCGCGCATGGCTCGGCAAAACTCCCCCGCGCCTACGGGTTGTAGGGGCAAACTTTGGCGGAAACTCTCCATGCTCGGCAACAAGTCGTTGGTGATTAACCCCGCCGTTGCCTCTTGTCTCATCCTTGCCACGGTGTCGCCTTCCGTCATCGGTTGGGATTCAACCAACTTCCGCAATCGCTCACACCACGCCGTGTGTCACGGGCAAGGCCGGTGCTTCATCATCCATCAACCCTTGAACATACCCTAAAACCCGCTCGGCCTTGGATTCGGGGAAGGTTTTAACTAAGTCGTAAATTTGCTCTGCCACGCTTGCCATGTTGTTAACCCCTCGCCTGTTTCTTGATGGGTATAATCTCGGCGCTTTCCCTTGCCCCGGCATTGGTCAGGATTGCCCCTGCCCCAGCTTCGATAGCGGCCCGTCTTGGGTCAGTGCCTAATTGCTGGTAGCGCAAGGCCATGGATAGCGTCTTGTGGCCCATAGCCCTCGCCGTGGTAATCGTGTTCACGCCCTGCTCTGCCATATTGGAGCCTAGTGTTCTTCTCAGGTCATGCAGCCGCAAGTCGGCAATGCCAGCCCGGTTAATGATGCGCTTCCAAGCGGTTTTGGGTTCGGCTAAATGCCCGGTCTTGCCGTGGCTAGGAAACACCCAATCCCCGCCCGTTGCTTGCCGGTCTTGCAACAGGCTAACCACTTCGCCAATTAGCGGCACGGTCAAGGGTTCGCCGTTCTTCGGGTCGGGGATGCGCCACTCCTTGCGCGTCATGCTGATTTGCTCCCAACGCATGGATAACACATCCGTGCGCCTTTGCCCGGTCAACAGGCACACCATGAAGAAATCCGCAAAGTCGCGGTTTGGCTCGTCCAGCAAGGCTTGCCAAAAGGGTAGCATTTCATCGGATTCAATATAGCGGTCACGGGCCTTTTCCTTAAACTTTTTCACAGATTTAGCCGGGTTGTCATTCAGATAACCCCAATCGCAAGCCACGCCCAAAGCGCTGGACAGCACGGCAATAGCCCGGTTGGCAGTCGCCCCGCTGGTCTTGCTGGCAATCTCATGGTGCAGCTTCTGGCAATCCTGCTTGGTGATTTTGGACAGCTTGCGGGTAGCCAATGGCGCTAGGTAGTTGCGGTAAGTCTTTTCATCCTCTTGGATGGTGCGCGGTTTCTTGCGGGGTGTCGAATACTTGTCCATGTACTCTTTCCAGTATTCGGCAAGGCTCATTTCCGCCCGTTCTTGGCGCTTCTTTTCCATTGGGTTAATACCTTTCGCAATGTAGGCGTTTACCTCGGCTGCACCCTTACGGGCTTGTTCGATGGACATGGAAGGATAACGCCCAAGGGTCACACGCTCCGGCTTGGTTTCGCCTTTCAACCAGCGAAAGACACAAAAGGTTTTGACTCCTGACGATGAAACGCGGATTTGCAAACCCTCGGTCTTAGTGTCGTAATAGGTCTCCCTCTGCCCTTTGCCGGGTGTTTGCAAGCCGTCTATGTTGGCTTTGGTGAAGTTGATCTCATTCTTAGCCATGTCAGCACCTTGGAGTTAGGATTCAATCTCGGGGTTAGGCTGGGGTTAGAATATCGGTAAAATTTCATCTAACCCTGTTAATGATAGTATAGCCATATATTACTGATTTGTATAGATTTATTAGGATTGGTTAATGTGTGTAAAAGTACGGAAAATCATAAACCCACAGATTCGTAATGTGCGGGTCGTGTGTTCGATTCACATCATCGGCTCCAAACTATCAAAGGCTTACAGGTTGAATCCAGTAAGCCTTTTTTATTGGTGCTACGCCAATGCTACGGTCTTGGGAAATTTCAGCCATTCCAGCACCACAAAAATTCACGGGGGTTTCCATGGAAAGCGATAAACAGTCTCCACATCCTAAGAATGCAAGATTAACCTTCATGCGGCTTAGGCTCATTCCGCACTTGCCCCAAGAAGCTTGGGATAAATATCTCACCGTGAAGAAAACGCAGTGGCCTTCATGGATGAACTTGATATGAACCTATGGCCTCCGGCCCTGCAAGGGCTAAGGGAGTGGATAGAGAAAAACCTTCCTTCTTCACTTTGGAAGAAATTGGAAGACTAGCCCACTAAAAAAATCCGCCACGAATGGCCGTTTTCAATCTTTCGGAGGTAAA
>CAIWDB010000295.1 GCA_903911305.1 uncultured Methylococcaceae bacterium
CGCCCCTTTCAGCAAGCGTTAAACAAAGCTGAGGCTGATTTGAACAAGCTGCTAAAATCCAGCGAGACCTTAGAGACACTGCTTGCAGACCCTATGATTTACGAACCAGCCAACAAAGACCGTTTGCAAGCCCTGTTACAAGACAAGGCCCGGATCAAACGCGAAACTGACGATGCAGAACTTGCTTGGCTGGAAGCCGGTGAATCGTTGGAATCAGCCGAGAAAGCGCTGATCGACTGACAAGGCAATACAGGAAATGAATGCTAATTTTCGTGTCAGTGAATTAGGTTTAAAGTTACAATTACCTGTTTGGTGTGGAAACCTTTGCTTCCCAGTGAAGGAGTTGTTACGATTCCGGGTGGGCGTAAAACTTTATTTTAAACTAGGTTTGCCTTTGGTTTTTTGTCAGTTGACCGGCATTTTGATTCGACTTCGAATGACAACGAGGATCAAACCAATTATGCCCAAACAACACAATAATAATAGAATAACTGCGGGGGATTTGCACCATGCCTAAGGTATCCGAAAAGCTTTTACGCTGGGGTCGGGTTATCATCGGCGGGCCTTTAGGGATTGTAGCATGGGGCATTTCAGGTGCCAGTGCGGTGGCAATTTTAATGTGGGGTTTAAGCACGGTTGCCATTCCTTTGTTAATGCTGAAAACAGCCTCATGGGGGATTTGGGGATTTGGCGTATTTCGAGAATCCAAATTGCGAAATAAAGACATGGAAAAGTCAAAACTACCCCATTCACCCAAAGATGACACCCCCTAGCGTAAACGGCGAGTATTACTTCAATACCGATAGTCCTTAAGTGAATTAAACCCCATGTCAATTAGGATTAATTTTTCCCAGTTTACTCATATATTTTAAGTATTTGGCAGAGAGTCTCGCGATGGGCATTCTTGATGATTTAAAAAAGGAGGCAGATTCCTCCCGTTTAGCGATGAAACAGACAGAGCTTAGGCACGCTGAGCAGGAGAGGATTTACCAAGACGAAATACGTCCAGCCATGCTCAAGATCCATGGTTATCTAGTTGAATTAGTGGAACAGTTGAGTTTAGTGAGTTGGCCCGTTCTGGTCAGCTTCGATTTTCCTGGCATTGGTAAGATTGACGATCTGGAACAAACCAATTATCGCCTATCCATTGACAGCCATAATGAACCCAAACTCATCAACTTGATATTTGAATGCACTGCCCCACAAGAAAGACGTTATAGCGTCACGCCGAAATCGGCCGGAGAGGAAGCACGGCAGTTTTTAAATTCGCAAAAGGTCATGTTTTCCGACTGGGCAATTAGGGATAATAACCAAGAAGCCATAGGTATTGTAATCCAATGCAAATTGCGTGTATGGGTTAATTTGGCTTTCAGAGCCGAAAAGTCTGCTGAAGGCATTCGTGTGACAACTTATAATTTTGAAGGGAACAGAGAAAAGAGTTTTTTTGAAAATTATCAGGGCATTGACGACCAGTGGCTGGATCGTTTGGGTCATTTCATCTTACGCAAGGACAACTCTTTTGGCAGGCTTCAAATGACTGAAGAGCAACGTCTAAAGCTTAGATATTTAGTTGAATCTCAAAAAAAACAACACCCTAATCTTATTAGCGAAGAAAAACAACAGAAATCCACCGCACAAGAAGGACTTTTATTGAAGTTACGCAATATGTTCTCAAAACCAAAACTGTGAGACCTGTCCTAAATTTCGGCTTAAATAAGGTAAGCAACTGAGATTGAATCCACCCTGTATATAGTTTAAGAAATATAGTTCTTAAACTAATAATCAACAAAATCTTAAGCGCAAGGTGGTTTTCATTTTGCTATAAGATTATTCGTTACTTGCTCACAGTAACAAGATCATAATCATGGCGAAAGGCTAAATAAACTATCCCGCCTACAATGCTCCAGACTAAAGGAATCAGGTAAAACAGCAGTGAAAAAAGGATCACAATCTCACCTCCACCACCCGTCTTCTGGTCAATGTGAATCAAGCCAAACGTAGCAAACATAATCACAAAAATGCCTTCACGAACTCCATGACCGCCAATGCTTATAGGCAAGCTTATAGCACAAATCACTACTGTCATGATGACTAGCATTTGCAGATAAGAAACGGTAAGCCCAATCCCGATACCTATGCAATACCCTGCCGCAACCAGCACTGCCGTCAAGACAATTCCAACCACTAGGCTAGCAATGGTAAGTTCAAGAGCGACACCATGTTGACGAAAGCCAGATATCACAAGCTTTAGCACATGCCGATGAGGTATTTTGTTCCATAGGACGCGAATACCTAGTGGCATTTTGTTAAATGGAAAGCATAGTAAGACTATTCCCCCTACTATACCGATACCCAATATGAATGACAAGGCAATCATAACCGAATTGGCTTTACCGTCACCCAACAAGTGTTGAAACTGCCAAGCCATGGCGACAAGACTAGCGGAAATTAAAACCAACATGCCGATAACTCTATCCATAATAATTGACAGGGTCGCATGTGTTTTTTGATGTGGTGCATATTTTTGCAAGTAAACGGCTTTAATAATATCTCCACCTATTGCACCAAACAAAAATGAATTAAAAAATTGACCGATAAATGTAATGGCTGTCAACGATCGAAACGATAAGTGAATTTCTTGTACTTGTAACAGAAACCACCAACGGAGGGCCGCGAGTACATTAACTACTCCAAAAAGCATACAGGCAACCAATAGCCAATAAGGATTGGCTCTGTTCAACTGCCCCAGTAGTTCCGACCCATTAACTTTAATCGCGAGATAAGCAATAATCAGTAAAGTGACGATAAGGCGGAAAATAAACCCAATATTCTTGCCCGCTTTCCAGTTTTGGGATTCTCTGTTTTGGTTGTTTGAAAACTCCGGTATTTGCTTGGGTTTGGTTTGTTCGTTCACTGAGAACCCGGATTTCCGTCGCTGTCTACCAAAGGCACATGATACGCCAGCAGGATTTTTCGGATTTCTTTCGCCTTGGCTGCAATCAATCCATTCAATTCCTCCTTTCTATCCTTGTCCTGCATACGGACAGCCATCGACATGGGAAATTCGAACTTAGTTCCTGCTTCAGAACTCATTGGAATAATTTCCACCGCACCGAGTTTTTTATGGTATTGCAACCAACCCGCGATGGGGCCCCATACAATAGCCATGTCCAGTTTCCCCGATTTCATATCCTGTTCCAGCATTTCGGCGGTATTGACTGAGGCATCCCCAGTCATAGTCTGATAAGGAATGGCATGATCGACTAGGTTATGCTTTAGCAGCCAGTCAGTTGCCGGCGAAGCGTCAAACATCGCCAGTTTCAATTTGGCCTTGCGCTCGTCGCTCAGGTTGGCTAAGTCGTCTGAGGTTTTAATATCGTCAAACCCGCGCTTTTTGACGTAGACTAAGGCATAAGTGGACGTGTAGTAGGGGTTAGTCGTCGCCGCCATGTCCGCACCGGTGGGATAGCCAATGATCACATCGCACTTAAATTCGCCCGTGTCTGCCAACTGGGCTTTCAAGGTGTTGCGGATAAAGCCAATGCGTTGGGGAAACCACATATATTCAACTGACTTGCCCAAGGATTTGGCGAAAAGTTCGGCAATTTTATTCTCAAAGCCTTGCTTGTTCTTATCCGAGTAAGGCGGGTTGTTTGGGTCTGCACAGACCTTGAAGGTGTCCCCTTCCCAAGCATTTACCGTTGGGATCAATAGCATGGCAGCCAAACCAGCGAATAGTTGTTTGCTTAATCTCTTCATTATTGATTTCCTATTTTTTGCAAAATTATAATATTGGACTGCAATCAGATTGAAAAATCCACAACCAAAAAAATTTACAAAAAAAAACCCCGGCCGTTTAACCGACCGGGGAATTGTTAGCTAAAAACAACCTGAAAATTATCCAGATTATTTAGGCAATGCAAACACGGTGAACACGCCACCCAGTTTAGAGTGTGCCTTCAGGTTCTTGTAAGCGCCTACAGCGCCCAAACCTGCGGTGTCTTCATCCAAGCCAGCCGCTTCGCCCACGCCAGCCCAGCCGCCTAGGCCAGACAGGACACCGACATACTGCTTGCCCTTGTATTCCCAAGTGCTAACGTTGCCGATGATGCCGGATGGGGTCTTGAACCGGTAGAGTTCAGCGCCAGTGTTGGCATCGCGAACTTTAAGGTAGCCTTCCAAGGTGCCGTAGATAACCACGTCACCCGCAGTGGCGACCAAGCCACCCCACAAGGAGAACGGTTCGCTGACGTTCCAAGCGATGTTACCCGTGGTCGGTTCCCATGCAGTGAACGAACCCATGTCAGTGCTGGTGTTCTTCTCGCCAGTCTTGACATCGTGCGCAGCCGGGAAGATGTTCAAGGTTGCGCCAACATACGGCTGTCCAGCGGTGTATTCCACTTGGAACGGCTCGTAGGTCATGCAAGTGTGGTTGCCCGGGATGTAGATCAGCTTGGTCTTTGGCGACCAAGTGACTGGCGGCTGGTTCTTCGCGCCCATGGCGGACGGGCAAACCAAGTCATCGTCAGCCGTGCCGGGCTTGCCGTCAGGACCAGCGCCTTGTGCCTTGTCTTCGCCACCGGCTTGGGTGGAGTACTTGGCGTTGACGATTGGACGGCCCGACTTCATGTCTACGTGGTCAACCCAGTTGGTGGCCTTGTCGAACTTCTCAGCAATCAACAGCTCGCCTGTTTCACGATCCAAGGTGTAGCCCAAACCATTACGGTCAAAGTGAGTCAGCAGCTTGGTATGCTCTTTGCCTTCTTTGTCTTTCATCGGGGTGTCAATCAACATCATTTCATTGATGCCGTCATAATCCCATTCGTCATGCGGGGTCATCTGATAAACCCACTTGGCTGCACCTGTGTCAGCATCACGGGCCCAAATGGTCATGGACCACTTGTTGTCGCCTGGACGCTGTACCGGGTTCCACGTGGACGGGTTGCCCGATCCGTAGTAAACCAAGTTCAGTTTAGGATCATAGCTGTACCAGCCCCACGTGGTGCCGCCGCCAATCTTCCACTGGTCGCCCTGCCAAGTCTTCAAGGATGAATCCTTGCCGACTGGGGCCATCTTGCCATCGGTCCAAGTCTGGGTCTTGTCCGGGTCGATCTTCATTTCAGCATCGGGACCAGTGCTGTAAGCCTTCCATGCCAAAGCGCCGTCAGTGATGTTGTAAGCAGCGACGAATCCGCGAACGCCGTATTCACCACCTGAAATGCCGGTGATGACTTTATTTTTCACAACAATCGGCGCGTTGGTGTTGGTTTGGCCAAGCTTGGTGTCACCGTTCTTGACTTTCCAAACGATCTTGCCGGTTTTAGCGTCAAGAGCGATCAAGGTGGCATCGCCTTGGGACAAGAAGATTTTGCCGTCGCCATAGGCCAACCCGCGGTTGACCACGTCGCAACACATTACGCCAATGACTTGAGCTTGGTCGGTGCCAGCGTCAGGTGAATATTGGTATTCCCACACAACGCTTTGAGTGTCTTGGTTTAAAGCATAGACCTTATGCGGGTAGCCAGTGTGAATGTAGATCAGCCCATTGACCACCAGCGGCCCACCTTCGTGACCACGCAAAGCGCCTGTAGAGAAGGTCCACACTGGTTGTAGGTTTTTCGCAGTGTCTTTGTTGATCTGGGACAAAGGACTGTAGCGGGTTCCGTAATAGTCACCACCCCAAGTTGCCCAGCTTGCCGGGTCTTTGGAGAGGCTTTCGATTTCGGGGCTAGCTTGAGAAATGCCGGGCACTGCAAGCAATGCTGCCACCGATGTAGCGACCAGCCAATTGTTAACGGATTTTTTCATTTATTTCCTCCTCGTAAGCCCCTTGCGGAGTACGTTCAGTTAATGCCAAGTTGAAACTAAAGCTTTAGGACGGTATTTTTATATGCATAGGAAATTTTCCCAAGTGTTCAAAAGAAAATTCCCAAACAAGCCCGTCTGGATGCGTAAATTGAATTATTTCAAGGAAAAAGTCAATATGAAACGCCTATCATTCGCTGATTTTCTCAAAAAAACATGAATTGAACGGTTTTGCAGAGGCTAACCGCCCACATTCCGGGCAACTCGCACAAACTGTTTAACCATTTGCATTCCTTTCGTTGACTGCTTTTTAGAGAAAAAAAATGTCACAATGGCTTAAAATACGAGATTGAAACATCGTTGCCGAAATTTCAACAGACAATGACCTTATCCCCATTTTAATTTTGTTACTTAGGAAGACACGACATGTTTAGACAATTTTATTGTTGCGCCGTCTTTCTTGCCTCCATCACGGCAATGGTTGTGGCTAATGCTGATGAATTAAACCTCAAAGAAGTTGCTTCAGGGGTTTTTGTCCATCAGGGCATTCACGCAATGCCGGACAAGCTAAACCGGGGAGAAATTGCCAATATTGGCTTCATTGTCGGAGACCGTTGTGTAGCCGTCATCGATTCAGGTGGAAGCCCTGCCCAAGGCAAGGCACTTAAGGCTGCGATCAAAGACAAAACTAAAATCCCAATCTGCCATGTGATTAACACCCATGTCCACCCTGACCATGTGTACGGCAACATTGCCTTTAAAGAACCTGGGGTTTCTTTTGTTGGTCACCGCAAATTGGCACAAGCCATGGCATCTAGGGCTCCCTACTATTTGCAAAAAGCCGAGCGCGATTTAGGCTTGGCGATTAAGCAAGAGGATTTTATTGTGCCGGACAAACCCGTTGATTCATCTATGGTACTCGATTTAGGCGGTCGAAAACTGTTACTGACCGCCCACGGACCCGCACATACCGATAACGACTTGAGTGTGTATGATGACAAAACAAAAACCTTGTGGCTGTCCGATTTGCTATTCATGGGCCATGTGCCGGTTATCGACGGTAGCCTCCTAGGTTGGCTTAAGGAACTCGATACACTGAAAAAGATTGACGCAAAACTTGCCATTCCGGGCCATGGGCCGGTTGCCAGTGAATGGCCTAGGTCGGCTGAAGCGGAAACTCGCTACTTGGAGATGTTAAAAAGCGATATTCGCGGTTATATTAAACAAGGGAAAACCATGGAACAAGCTATGGCCGAAGTGGGGCACTCGGCGCGTGGGGATTGGCAATTATTTGACGACTTCCATAAACGTAACATCGCCACCGCCTTCGCTGAATTGGAGTGGGAGGATTGAGGATTCATTCTAAATTATAAGTTCCAAGAATTAAATATAGAGGGCGGCTTCAGCCGTCCATAGGCTAATGAACTAACCCTAACAACTTAAGTGTCACACAATATTGACCCAAACCTCTTAATCAGGAGATTGACCGATGAAACACACTCCAAGCACCAAAGCTTATTGCCTTTTGGTTGTCAGCCTACTTTTTGCGAACTTGGCTCTGGCCGCAGGCGAAGAAGACGCCGCGTGGAACAATGTATTGAAGAAAAAATACTTCGGGGATCGTACTATCGACGAGAGTGGCACTTCGATTGAATTGACCGCGCCTTACCGTGCCGAAGACCCGGCGTTGGTCCCCATTTCAATTACTGCGAAAACCCCGCAAACCCCAAGCAACTATATTAAAACCATCACCCTGATTATTGATAATAATCCCGTGCCGTTTGCCGCAGCATTTCATTTTACACCTGAAAGCGGAAAGGCTGACATCGCCACACGTCTTCGGTTTAACGCTTACACCAACATTCGCGCCATCGCCGAAACCAATGACGGCAAACTCAGCATGGTAAAAGCCTTTGTCAAAGCCAGTGGCGGTTGCTCCGCCCCGATTGGTGCCGACTTGGAGGCCGCGATGGCACGGATGGGCAAGATGAAGTTCAAACTGGAAGGCGACAAAGCAGTCTTGAACCAACCCAATCAAACCCAATTATTAGTTAGCCATCCCAGCATCAGCGGTATGCAGATGGATCAGATCAGCCGCATAATTAAACCTGCTCATTTTGTCACTCAGGTCAAAGTGAACTTCAACGGCAAACCAGTGATGAGTGCGGAAACTGACATCGCCCTCAGCACCGACCCGAACTTTCGGTTTTATTTTGTCCCTGACAAAGCGGGTGACTTGAAGGCTGAGGTCAAAGACAATCTTGGCAAGGAATTTTCCTACACCCAGACAGTTTCCCCATAAAATTGCAACATAAGGAGGTTCAATGCTCGCTATGTCATGCGAAGCGAGCGTTGACACTTCAGACTTTATGTCAAGGCGAGCCTTTCGACTTCGCTCAGGACAGGCTTTGACGCTCCTATGCTAATTGCAGAACTTTATTAATGCCCACTTCAAAAACACGGCCCATTTTTCCAATATTCGGTATCTGTGCATACTGCCTAACCAGCTTGGTATGCGCAGCCGGAACCCCCCATTCAGAGACGCAGACGATGAAGCTAGAATCCCCCGCATTTTCCCACCATGGTGACATACCCAAACAATTTACCTGTGAAGGAAGCGATATTTCCCCAGCTTTAACTTGGTCTGATTTGCCATCTGGCACTAAGAGCCTGGCATTGATAGTGGATGACCCTGACGCACCCGACCCTAATGCGCCTAAGATGACTTGGGTGCATTGGGTGTTATACAACCTCCCCGCAGAAACCAAAGAACTGCCTGAGGGGTCCAAGGCGGGCAATATTCCTGCAGGAGCGAAGCAAGGGCTAAATGATTGGAAAAAAACTGGCTACGGCGGACCCTGTCCGCCTATAGGCCAACATCGCTACTTCCACAAACTCTATGCTTTGGATGTGGTTTTGCCCGATTTGGGCGAACCCAACAAGCTTAAACTCGAACAATCCATGCAAGGGCATATC
>CAIWDB010000296.1 GCA_903911305.1 uncultured Methylococcaceae bacterium
CGCCCGATATATTGAAGCACATTTCATGCCATCATTCCAGGCGCTGCCATCGGTTGGCGCAGTCTGATAGCTGTCATGGTAACAATCAGCCACCCATTCCCAGACATTGCCGAGCATGTCCCGCAATTCAAATAAGTTGGGCTTAAACTGCCCTACGGGGGCGGTATAGGCATAGCCATCTGAACAGGGGAAAGGGTGATATTGTTCAAAATCAATAGAAGCATAGCGTTGCTTGAGTGCTTCAACACTGCCTCGGTCTAGCCCATTGGCATAACGGCAAGCGGCTTGCACATCACCGGGCCACGGCCTTGAGGTTTCCGTCCCGGCCCGTGCCGCATATTCCCATTCGGCTTCGGACGGCAAGCGATAGGGTTTCTTGGTTTTACGCGATAGCCATTCGGCATAACAAGTCGCATCTTGCCAACTGACATTAATCACCGGTCGTTTGCCCCGTCCCCAGCCTTCGTCCGAGGGCCAACTGACTTCATGCCCGTCGGCACAACCGCCCTCCCCTTTGATTAAAAAAGCAAACACATCGTACTCGTCAAATGTCAGTTCATATTTACCCAAGAGGAAGGGTTTGGCCATCGTCACCGTATGCACTGGCCCTTCGTCGTCTTGTCGGCCTTCTTCATTGGCCGGCGAACCCATGCGGAAGCTGCCTCCCGGTATCTCGACCATCTCCGGTTCGGGGTAGGCAATGCCCAGCCAAGCCAAGATGATCCCCGCCCCGGAACGCACGGTCAGTTGTTGTGTGCCTATCCACCAACCAAACACAATCGCTGACGTCAAGGCTAGGCCCAATGCGGTGCGTTGTTTCCAACGCGAGGGGTTTAGCCGTTTGACCCAACGGGCATCGAACACTTGGGCGTAGATCGGGTTGCGCACCACAAGCTGACCTTGTGCGTCCGTCTTCACTAAGCCAGACAATTTCAACGCGGAGTGTATCGGCGATTGCGGTTGGTCTGCGACGGGCTTGCGTTTCAGCACCTTGAAATACAGCTTTAACAGCGCGAGACGATTGGCGCCGGTTTGGGTGATGCGGTCATGGATGACTTTCAAATGCTCGTCTTGGGTTCTGCGGCCTTGGCCTAAGAACTCTGCCGCGACGATGGCATCGACCAGTGCCTCGGGCGTTTGAGGTAGCCCAGAGGGTAATGCTGTTGAATGAATGACTGGATGTAGGCCGGAATAAGGTCGCTCAGCGACCGTTTCCGGCATTTGGTCTGCCAGTTTGCCGGAAACACCCGCCAAAGCGGGCTTATTCCGGCCTACTTCTGATCCAGGATTCGGCTTGGCTTCATCCAGGCTACTAAGCGCTAAAACTTGCACACACAGCCGTTGGGTTAGGAACGGGTGGCCGTTGGTCCAATACAGTATCCGTTTGAGCAATTGCACGGCGGTGGGTTGGGTGGAATTTAGGCTCGAATCATCCTGATGATTCGTGTCACCCCTCACTCCAACCATAAACCCCCGCAAAAACAAACTCGCTTCTTCCTCGGTGAAATCGGCTAAATCAATGCGTTTGCCGATATTGAAGGGGGTGCGGGCCGCGTCGCGGATTAATTCGGTAGGGCTGGCAACACCAAGCAACACAAAGCTGAAACGCTTGAATGACGGCTTATTGGCACGGGCATTGAAACAGGCACGGATGGCGGCAAAAAAATCATCGCTGAATGGCAGCTTAATGGTGGTGTCAATTTCATCGACAAAAATCACCACCGGGCCTTGCAAGCGCGCAAGGATGATGTCCTCAAAAAAAATCATCAGCCGGTCCAACGGCGGGAGTTGGATATGTGCTTCCCACCAATCGGCTAATGGCATGGTGATCTTCAATTCACGCAGCAAACGATTTGCCAAGCCGTAATACCATTGATCGGCGGTCATGGAAGTGGCATCCCCGCCGATGCCGGACAAATCGACCACGGCGACATGGATACCCTTCTCATCACGCAGACGGGCGGCGGTTTTGGTCATCAGGCTGGATTTGCCCATTTGCCGGGGGGTCAGCACATAGCAATAATCGCCCGCCAATACGCTTTGATATAACTCGTCATCTGCCGGTCTAGCGATGTAACTTGGCGCGTCCGCCACCAAGGTGCCGCCCTCAGCTTGGAAAAACTTGTTTGCAATCGGTTCGCCGGTTTTGGTCATAGTCGGTCTGCATCCCCGTGCCGAAACTTGCCGGTTGCAAGACAGTTTAAACTAGGGAGTTCACCGTCGTTCTGGCAAGTAAGGCCGGAATCTAGGCTCCATGGATAGTGCACAGTTGGGGCCAATGCTGTTGAATTAAGCCCCGATAACAATAGTCGTAGGGCGGCAACCCTTTGCCGCCAACAGTCAGGCAGCGGCGAGAGTCGGCATGGGGATGCCGACCTACTTCTTAATTCAACAGCATTGGCAGTTGGGGCGTCCATGCAATCTGGATTCCGGCAAGCAAGGCTGGAATGACGGCTTATTCCAATAGTCGCAGAGGCTCCACTGCTCATAAGCTTGCCTTAAAGTAATCGGCATACAAACGGCAGCGCAATCTCGCCACCTGACGCGAAGCACCCACCACCAAACCGGCTGAAAATAAACGCTGAAAGCTGGCTTCATCCTCACAGGGTATCTCTCGCAGAATTTGCAGCACAGCTTTCCGCAAGGGTTCGCGTTGCAGCAACAAACCGGACAATCGGCGCAGATGGTCGCCAAACGGCCCATCGTGCCGAATGGCGAGGCGTTGCAGTTCGGTCAACGTGGTTTTGGCAGAAGCCAACAGATAGAGTGCTTGTCGGGCCAAAAAGGGATGTCCGCCGATCAAGTCCCGCAGACTGTCCAAACCGGCAGCGGAAAGCGGCAAGGGATAACGTCGGTTGAGTTCGCCCATCTGCTTCCGGTCAAAATCGTTCAGCGCAATCGAGTAACCGACATTGAACGGGGATTGGTTAATATCGTCTATCCACAATGCCGGGTCAGTGGAATGGGCGACCACCAGATTAAACCGATTCCAACTCGGCTTGCGTGACCTGAGATTAGTCCAAAACCGCAATAACCCGAAAAAGTCATTGCGATAGTTGTAGTTGAACACCCGGTCGGCTTCGTCCAACAGCAA
>CAIWDB010000297.1 GCA_903911305.1 uncultured Methylococcaceae bacterium
CCTCCTTGTGCAACTCACCCAATTGCTTTTCGGTCAGGTTCAAATCAATCATTTCTAGGCTCCAATGTGAAAACTTCGAAACACTTTTTACCCTAACATCGGCCTGATGTAAAACCGAAAACCTGACCGTGCGGAGTATAGTCTGCGATCCTGCGACGTGATTTTCGGCTGTACCGATGATCACGATGGCCGACTCTTTCTTAACCGGTTTGCATATTTTTATTTAATTCCGGTAATTGATATGGGGCTTGCGATTCAAACCCGATATGGCGGTGGATTTAACGAATTGTCTGGTCGTGTCACCATACTTGCGCCAGGTGCGCCCTGTTTATTGTGCAGGGGGACTGTCGATCCAATCACTGCTCGTGACGAGGACTTGCGCCGCCGTCAACCGGATGAGTATGAACGCCGTAAATTGGAAGCGTATGTTAGGGGTAGCGGAAATCCCTCCCCCGCTGTAGTAACCTTTACAACCGAAACAGCAATTATGGCAATCAACGAATTGTTGCAAGGGTTGACGGGTTATCGTGGTGGTGATGGATGGACTTGGAATCGGACTCGTCGCTTCGACTTACTTTCAGATCATCGACCAGGCGCAATTCAAAACCCTGATTGTCCAATCTGCTTGGACACTGGATATTGGGGCAGGGGTGACATTGAACCTTTTCTTGACCGTATTGGATAACACAATGATTATTTTAAACCTTTAAAGATTATGTAAATCGACAGGTTTATTGTGATCCGTTATCATTAAATAAATCGATTACCTTTATGGCGATTTCATAGAGTTATGGAAATAAATAGCTTTTTTAATCTATCACTAGATTTAGTGCGCCGTATTCTTGTTATCCTGCGTTTAATACGAAATCCAAATCTGATTTCAAAAATTACTGAAGAATATCCTCATCCCGATGCTCTTGTCATTGGTAAAATAATTGTAGTACAAGATGGGAAGCGAAAAAAGTGGGCATGTCTGCGTTGTCCGGGCGGCTGTGGAGAAAAAATTCAGCTTTCACTAAATTCTATTAGACACCCATACTGGATAATACGTTTTGATTACCTAAATCGACCGTCAATTCATCCTTCAATCCGTCAACTAAATACCTGTAGATGTCACTTTTTTGTAAAAAATGGAGTTGTTAATTGGTGTTCGGATAGTGGTCATTTAAATCGTCAATATTGAGCGTTTAAAATATAAATCGTCCTATAGTAGACGATGGTATCCTTTGGTTATGACGTATTTTCGCCTAAGCGAAAATCTGCCTAATTACCCGACCCATACCGCTTTATAAAAGCCCGAAGCTCCCGACTTGGAAAGCGGTATATGGAAGGGTCTGAAGCAAACAATTCAAGGGCGCGATGGATTTCTCCGGTTGTCACGCTGGCAGCTTTGCCCATCTCATCAATGGCCCACAATACTCCGTGAACTTCAATTCCATGGCTTTTTGCCGTGGAACGCAGGCTACCGTCTGCCGTCAGTAGGATGCAACCGGGGTGACGTTCCGCCAAGGCAAACGCAAAGCAATCGTGCAAGGACAAAGCAGGGAAGCTGGATGCCATGGCTTGCGCCCGCAAAACGCCTTCCCCCGGCAATTCAAGTACTTTCATGCCGCCGTCCAGCAGCATCCTTTTTTCGGTTTCGCTGAACTTCAACAACTCTTCTTCAAAGAGCGTGTCAGGGATGACGATTTCGTAGGGCAGCTTGAGGAAGCCTTCCAACAGGGAGGCTTTCCTCAAGTCAATCAGGCAACTGGTATCGCTGACGATAATCCGCATGGCGGTTATTTCGGCCCTTTCAAACCCGCCTCCACTTCTTCGATGGGGCTGCGCAACAATTCAGCCGCTTTGGCTAGGGAAATCAGCCCCTCGGCCAGTGCGCGGTAGCATAGCCTCTCGAAACGGTGCGGCTTTTCCCGTTCCCCTCGTTCCTCTTGAACTTCCAGTTGGGCCGGTTCGTCGGATCGCCAACCTCGTGCATAGGTTTGAAATGCATAGGTCAGGCTCGACTCGCTGATGATGGCAAGGTTTTTCAAGCGAACCAGCAATGCCGCCCCGCTCGCCCGGTAAAGCCGCTTGAGTCCAATCAGTTCGTTATAACCAAACTGGCTGCGGTGTTTGCCGGCTTCCCGTCGCACATGCTCGGCTGGCATCAAGAAGGCTCCGGCAAAATAGGTCGCGGCTTTTTCCACGGCCTTTTCGTCCAGGCAGTCCGGGGCGATAACGCGGTGCGCGAGTTCGTGCGCCAAGGTTAGCCGCCGCCGTTCCAGTGATGCGTTCTTGTTGACCACCACCACCGGCAAATCCGCTTGATCGCCTAACCGCTTCACTAGACAGGTGAAGCCGGACACCCTAACCGGCAGTTCCTCAATGAGGACTTTCAAGCCCTTTTCCTCTAAGAGTTCGGTCATGTTGGGGATGGGGTCAGCCCCAAGACTCCATTTTTCCCTAACCTCGTTTGCCAGTCCTTCCGCTCCTTCGACAGTCGCCAATTGCCTAGGCGGGGATATGGGTGCATCCCACTCCGCGCTGTCCAGTTCTAGGATTCGCTCGATTTGCAGATACCGCTCCATCCACTCAATGACCGTGGTTTCCACCTGCGCTCGGTCTTTGCCCGTGGTGTTGGCTTTGGTTCTGAAGTCCACATGCTTCAGTTCGATACCTTGGGTATCCATCAGATAGGACAAGGAAACTCCCAATGCCTTGCCCAAGGCAAGTAAAACCCCCGAACTGGGGGTCATCTCGTCGCGTTCGTATTTGCCGATGGCTTGTGCGCTGACCTTTCCTCCGAGGGCATCGGCAAGACCTCGCAAGGACAGGCCGGATTTTTTACGCGCCAGCTTGATACGGTCTCCGATCATAGTTGACACCTTGAATTTTATGGTTTACATTTTATTTATTGTGTATGTATTGTAAACCATGCGCATTTTTTTAGTCAATCGAAACTATATGAGGTTCGGCAATGAGCGGTAAAAATCAACACGTAGTACCCCATGGCGATGACTGGGCTGTTAAAGGGGCAGGCAACTCAAAGGCAACTTCGGTGCATCCTAATCAGGCGGATGCTATTGATCGAGCGCGGGAGATTGCACGAAACCAAGAGTCTGAACTCCTGATCCACGGCAGCAACGGGCGAATTAGGGAACGCGACTCTTACGGGAATGATCCGTATCCGCCAAAAGGTTAGGAAAAAGGTATATGGCATATCCGATTGAACGAAAGCTTGTCATTGGCGTGGCATCAAGTGCGCTATTTGATTTATCAGATTCAGATCAAATATATGTTGAAAAAGGAGAAAATGAATACAAAAAATATCAGTTGGAAAATATTGATAAAACTTTAGAAAAAGGTGTTGCATTTCATTTTATTCGTCGTTTCTTAAATATAAATACACACTTTTCTGATAGATCTCCAGTAGAAGTAGTACTTTTGTCAAGGAATTCAAGTCAAACTGGACTAAGAGTTTTTAGATCGATACAAAAATACGGATTGGATATAACTAGAGCTGCATTTTTAACAGGGACATCACCTTATGCATATATTCCAGCATTCAACATATCTTTATTTTTAAGTGCTAATCAGCAAGACGTTCAAAATGCAGTTGACTCTGACTATCCTGCTGGCCTTGTTCTTCCTTCGCAAATAGTAGACGATGAAATCGACACAGAGCTTCGAGTTGCATTTGATTTTGATGGAGTAATTGCAGATGATGAGTCCGAATGCGTGTTCAAGAAAAATAATGATTTGAATGAATTCCATGCTCATGAAAAGGAAAAAGTATCAATACCGCATAAACCTGGCCCTTTAGCTGATTTATTTAAAAAACTATCTTTTATGCAAAAACTTGAAAAAAAAGAACAAAAAAATGATCAAAATTATAAAAGAATATTACGGATTGCAATTGTAACAGCTAGAAATTCTCCTTCACACGAAAGAGTTGTTACAACACTAGAGAAGTGGGGTGTTTCACCAGATGAGATATTTTTTTTAGGAGGCATGGAAAAACACCGTGTACTTAGTGTTCTTAAACCACATATTTATTTCGATGATCAAATTAGTCATTTGACATCACCAGCTAGAAATATTCCAATGGTTCATGTACCTTTTGGAATTGCAAATAAATAAGTATAAAATATGTAAAATTTTAAAATTCTATATATCAAATAAAAATTTTCTCTAATACGGATGGCAGTAAGCTTTTTAAGGCTTGGCGGGTTTCGGTGTGTTTGGCTTTCGCCTTCTCAAGCCGCTCAACAAGTTCTATTCCTTTTACTTGGTCTTCAAATAGCGGCATTGGCAGTTCAATGGTTAAGAACTGTTCTGGCCTCGTGCGTTCACGACGCGCACCTACCCCACGAGTTGCATTCTGTAGCAAACCCCAAAACCAAGGTGTTTTTATCAATTCTCCCAAGTGAACTGGGCTGGCTTGATTAGGAATGTAGCGGAAGGTGCGGTATTCAGGAGAAACATAGAAGTCGGCTAAAAATTTGGGGCACCGGGCAACAGCGCCTTCCCAACCTTTTACTTGGCTTAAAACAATGGCATCCGGGTATAGCCGGTTGAACGCTCTGTAAGTTGTATCCGTGCCGCGTGTTGCGGGTTTTGCAAATAACCCCCCCCAAATCCACGTACACCAACTTGTGGGTATTGGGGAGAACTCAGAATTCGGAAAAAATAGTACGTTAAGGTATCTTTGTAATTCAATTACAGTGACTTAGATAATTTGTTGTGCTAAAGCCCGTATTCATGTTCTCAAAATTAAGCTTTTCTTGCTCTGAATTTCGAGAGTAATTTTCGAGAAATTTAAGCCATTGATAACACTGCTTTCAGGCAGCTTCTCATTTAGGCTCTCAAAAAGGATCGATTTTGAGAAAAAGGCGATATTTTGCAGGATGTGAAGACCGCCGCGAGACCATAAAGTCCTTAACGTACTATTTTTTTCCGAATTCTCTTTTCTCCCCAGAAACCGGAACACAGGGACCGGCCAAGCCGAGGCTTGCCCCGCCCAGCCACCATTGATAGGCGGATTTTGGGCAAAGAAAAAGCGCCGGTTGGCGCTGCAATGCGCCTTTGTTCTACGGGTTCTGACACCCGGTCACCTTGTTAAGTGGCAATGGAATTATAACATTAAGTCACTGGTTGGTATGATGTTTCACGCTCTTTCTTCACCCAAGCCCACGCGCAGACGTAAAACAGGGAATCCGCTTTAGCGGACGAGTCTTTTTACGCGGAGCGCGGGCAAAACGCCCTTGATATTTTCGCCTACGCGAAAATCGGAGATTTTTCTGTTCAACGATTCATACCACGCCGTCCGCCTTCAGCTACTGAGGGCTATAATGATTGGCAAGCCAAGCAACACTTCCATCACTAAAAATAACAATACGCATCATCACTATGAACAAAGCCGAACTGATAAACTCCATCGCTGAGAAAACGGGCCATACCCAAGTCGATACGCTCAAGACCCTTGATGCCTTGCTGGAAACCATCGAGGCCACTGTCGCGGGAGGTGATAAGGTGCAACTGGTCGGGTTTGGAACCTTTGAACCGCAGCACCGGGCCGCAAGAACCGGACGCAACCCCCAGACCGGCGAACCCATTGAAATAGCCGAAGCAACCCTTCCGAAATTTACCCCCGGCAAATTATTCAAGGATAGAGTGGTGGAGGCGCACAAGCCCAAGCCGAAACCCAAAGCGACAGCAAAAGCCAAAGCTAAAACTGAGGCAACTACAACCGATAAAGCCAAAGCAAAACCAAAACCAAAAAAGGTTTAGAATCTGCCGATTAGAAGAAAACGAAATGTCGGACAACAATAAAGCCGTTGCCCGACATACCCAGCTAGACGACTTCCGAAATCGTGGCTGTTTGGGTTGTTTGACTGTTCCTGCCTGTCCTAGGCAACGCTGAACTCGTCCAAAGACCTCCCCTGTTCGATTAACTCGCGCAGCCAATTAGGTTGCACACCCCGCCCCGACCATTGATGCTTTGGATTCTCCGGGTCGCGGTATTTCGCCGGAACCTTAGTGCCTTTTCTGGTGCTTCCTGCGGCGTTTTCAGGAGATATTTCGGTCAACTCCACGCTGTACCCAATCGACGCGGCCAATTGCTTAATCTCGGCGACGACTTCCTTGCGCTTATCGAGTTGCCTATCGCGAAGGGTTTTC
>CAIWDB010000298.1 GCA_903911305.1 uncultured Methylococcaceae bacterium
ACGGGGTTTTACACCGACGACGTGGGGATATTTTCAGCCACTCGGCGTTTATCTCGCGACGGTGATCCGACTCAGCCAGCCTTGGATTCCAAGCTGACCGGGCAGGGCAGCGACTTCGTGTTCGGGCCTATGGCTGAATTGGCGAATTCATTTGACAACCGCCTTGGTACAACCACGTTCGATATACAAGGCAGTGGCTTCATCTATGCCGAAAACCCCCGCTACAACCATGGGGCTTTGCGTGTCCAAGCCAAGCAAGCTTTCACACCAGAAACCTCGTTGCTGTTCCGCTATTACTATTCGCCTGATCTTTACCTAGGCGAGAACGAGGAGCGACAAACGGGTCATTTCCAGCTTGTCGGCGAGGCAGTCACCAGCCATATCGGGTCGATCCGATTGACTCAAGAAATTACCGAAGGTTTGGAGGTAAAGCTGCTAGGCCGTTACGGCGTGCGCCTTTACAATCAGGCTTATTCCGAGCGGAACACGGATTTCTGGACCCTAGGTCCGCATGTGGAATGGAAGCTACTGCCCAAAGTCAAACTCGGTCTTGCCTACCATTATGAACGCGGTCTGGCCGATGGTCGCAATCAGCCCCAATATGAGGATGATGTGTCTTACATTAACCATTATGGTTCGGTCGATTTGGATTTTGAGTTGACCGAGCGGATGTCTTTGATGTTCGCATTCCATTACGAGCGGAATAACTGGACCAGTCGCCTGACCGGGGATGAACGTAATGGCGCGTATGAAAATGTTTACCAAGGCGAAGCCATTCTCGCTTATCAAGTGACAAAATCCATGCAATCTTTTCTCGGAGTCCAGCATTCCAGGCGCAGGGAGAATTTTGAGGAGGATGCCGCCGTCAATACTAACGTGGGGCTAGGCGTCACTGCTAAGTTTTGATCGATTCGTTTGAATGTCAAAGCCAGTCCAGAGCGAAGCCGAAAGGCTGGCTCTGACGTTCCCTGTTTTAATCTTCCTGATTAGGAAGATTCTTCAGCAAGGGTTAAAAGAACTACGTCATACCGGCATGGATCGCCGGTATCCAGATTGCATGGACGCTCCGAAGCCCCGCCATCCATGGAACCTAGGTTCCGGCGATCCATGCAGGAACGACGGCTTTTCTGATTTGGCTGATACATCTTTCTAATCAGGTTAATCTTTATAGGTAACATCAACAATCCATAGGTAATACCATGACAAAATTATTGACTATACTCAAGCATGAGTTTCTTGAAATCATCCCGCCCACAGTTTTCTTTTTCATCGCCTTCACCTTGATTATTGCCACCAAGACATTAATCTTGCGGGAATATAATATTCATGCGGCGGGGTTTGGCATGGCGCTGATTGGTGGGTTACTGGTCGGGAAAGTGGTTTTGATTGCCGACACACTACCCTTTGTGAATAAATTTCCACACAAACCTCTGATTTACAACGTAGTTTGGAAGGCACTGATTTATTTTATAGCCGCAATGATTGTTCGTTATTTAGAGCATATTTCCCATTTTCTTCTACAGCATGAAAGTTTCATGCAAGCCCATCATCATCTGATGGCTGAAGTGGTTTGGCCGCATTTTTGGCTGATTCAAATGTGGCTGGCTGTGCTGTTTTTTGTCTACTGCGCCCTGCGTGAATTGGTACGTGCCATTGGGCGTGAAAAGGTCAGGCACATGTTCATAGGCAGATGAAATCTGTCCATCATATTTGGATGGTATACTGCCCATATTTATCGTTATTGAGGAAACAATGCAGATGAAATATTCTGATTTAATCAACAAATGGTTAGTTTTGTTGCTTGCATTATTGATACTAAACGCTTGCTCAAGCCCGATGCGGCGTGTTGCGGCCCCAGCCAATCTACAAGCCAGCGCCGAAATACCGGGTATGCCAGGTGTCCGCTATTCCCCAGTTCGCGCCAAGGATATCGAAGCCATGACGAAAGAAGGCATGGACGCATTCCATAAAGAGAAAGCCTATCTGGAATCAAACGGGCATCAAGGGCCGTTGCCCCCCGCTAATTTCCTAGCGGTGTCCGGTGGCGGCGATGACGGCGCTTTCGGGGCGGGTTTGCTCAACGGCTGGACGGCCTCCGGCACTCGGCCCGAATTCAAGCTGGTCACGGGAGTCAGCACCGGGGCGTTAATCGCGCCGTTTGCCTTTTTGGGCCCGAAATATGACCACATTTTGAGAGAGGTCTATACCCAAGTCACGCCCAAGGATATTGCCGAGGCGCGGGGTGTGCTCGCCGCCGTGTTTGACGATGCGATGGCTGACAATTCGCCTTTGTTGAGTTTGATCAAAAAGCATGTCAATCAGCAGATGCTGGATGCCATCGCCGCCGAATATGCAAAAGGCCGGCTGTTATTGGTGGGCACCACCAATCTTGACACCCGTTTGCCGGTCATTTGGAATTTGACCAAAATCGCCGCCAGCAAAGACCCGAAAGCCTTGGAATTGTTTCAACGGCTGATGATTGCCTCGGCCTCGATTCCCGGTGCATTCCCCCCGGCGATGATTGATGTCGAAGCGGGCGGAGTGCCTTACCAGGAGATGCACGTGGATGGTGGCGCGACTAGCCAAGTGTTCGTCTATCCGCCGTCACTGAACATTAAAAAGTTCTCGGAATCGCAAGGGGTGCAAAGGGAACGCAAACTTTACATTATCCGCAATGCGCGGCTGGACCCCGATTGGGCCAGTGTCGAACGGAAAACCCTCAGCATTGTGCAACGCGCCATTTCGTCCTTAATCCAGACGCAAGGAGTGGGTGACTTGTATCGAATCTACGCCACCGCCAAAAAAGACGGTTTGGATTACAATTTGGCCTTCATTCCCGTTAGCTTCGACACGCCGCATAAAGAAGAGTTTGGCACGGAATATATGCGCAGCCTGTATGGCGTGGCTTACAAAATGGCGGAAGCTGGCTATCCGTGGCAGAAAACCCCGCCGGGTTATATCGTCCCGGCAGATAAGGCTTTGGGGGGAGATCAATGATCCGTTCGCGCATATCCATCGGTTTAAAGGTTTGCGTGGGTGTGGTGTTGTCGGCTTTGTTGTTCCCCGCATCCATCGTCGCGGCCGAGAATGCCCCAAAAAACCCGGCAACGCCTTCCAGCCCGTGGGGTTTCAACCTGTCCACTTACCTTTGGACACCCGGCATCGCCGGCAGTTTTTCGGCGGCGGGGCGCACCGGCTCGACCGATGTCAATTTCATCGACATATTCAACAAGTCCAGTCGTGTTCCGCTCGGGTTCATGGGTCGTTTGGAGGCACATTATGACCGCTTCGCCTTCTTTGTGGACGGCGATTACATGAATATCCAACTGAAACCAGTGGTTGACCGGGTTAGCGATGGCGTCCACAGTGAAATGGGCATCATGGACTATGGCCTGATGTACCGGATTTATGGGGCGACTGCCTCGGAAGCACAAAGTTATATTGGCAAAAAGCGGCCCAACATACTAGATGTTTACGCAGGGGCGAGGACGCTGTGGTTGGACAATGGTGTCGATTTGATGGGGCCTTTCGGCTTCATTCAGCGCAGCCCTTCAACCAGCAAAGCCTTCACCAGTCCTATCATCGGCAGTCGGGTCGTGGTCGATTTCACCCCCAGTTGGTTTATGCTGGCGGACGTGAACATTGGCGG
>CAIWDB010000299.1 GCA_903911305.1 uncultured Methylococcaceae bacterium
GATGTCATGGTTTTCCGTGATGGTAATCAACACATTCGCCGGAGGTATGCCGGGATTGGCGGCGAGATTCTCCACCACTTTTTGATAAAACGCCTGCTTGGCTTTATTCGACCGACCAGTGCGCATGACCAAATGCATCATTACCCGATCACCAACGCGGTCTTGCAATTGCAGGTAGTCGGAATCCAATTGGTGGATAATTTGGTAACGGTCATCCATCGGAAACCCCATGGTTTCAATCACAGCGGAATTGATGCCATCGGCAACGGCTTTGATGTATTCAGGGGATTTGCCTTTGAGTATGGAAATGGTGACTAGGGGCATGGTGGTTCTCTGTTGTGTATGGTTTAGGATGCGTTGTCATATGGGCTTAAAATTTACTTACGACTTCGCTTTTTGCATTGAAATTAAATTACCTCTAAATTATTTAACTGATGTTACGCACAACGGCAACTGTTGCATATTTTCTAGCAAAATGGGAGCGTCAAAGCTTGCTTTGACAAGAGCATTGGAAATGCGAAGCTTGCTTCGCCTGTCAAAGCAAGCTTTGACGCTCCAATCCTATTCCACCGCGTAACATCAGTTATTTAAGACTAGCTATCAAGCCAAACGCAAGTGGGCGAGCCAACAAAGTTAGATGATCTATAATTGAGTCACTCTTATAGCGAATAATCTAATTTTATGTCGATGCATCCAGGCCCTATCACCCGAGCGATTATGACGGTAAAATCATGGATTATTTTAGCTAGGTGTTAAGTAGTGCTAGGACTGGCATCGTCCAAACCCACAAGGCTGAAGCCTTTTAAAGCGCATTGCCTATCTGCCACTTTCACCCGTGCCGTTATCCACGAATCAAAACAAATCCTATGCAGCATTACCTGGAAGCCAATAAAGACTATCGCACCGACACCCTTCGCCATGGCGCTGAATTTACCGAAGAAGAGATTCGTGTAGACACCGCCAAACATTATGACGATTGCTATTGGGATTATCGCACGGCCTGGTTCGACAATGAAAACCTAGCCTTGCATTATGGCTATTGGGAGGAGGGCATCAAAACCCATAGCCAAGCCTTGTTAAACAAAAACCGCATCATGTGCCAAATTGCCGGCATCAAACCTGAAGATCATGTGTTGGATGCGGGTTGTGGCATCGGTGGCAGTTCTATTTGGCTGGCAAAGAATGTCGGTTGTCGCGCAACTGGCATAACCGTCAGCGCCCAACAAGTGGAACATGCCAAGCGCAACGCCCAACGGCATGGCGTGGCCGACAAGGTCGATTTCCAAGTCTCCGACTTTTGCAATACCCCCTTCCCAGATGAAACCTTCGATGTGGTCTGGGCCATCGAAAGTAGTTGCTATGCCACCGACAAACGCGATTTTTTCCGTGAAGCGTTTCGAGTGTTGAAAAAGGGCGGAACCTTGATCGCCTGCGATGGCTATGCCACTCGCCGGGAATTCAACGATGAGGAATGGCAATGGGTGATGGATTGTCTGAACGGTTGGGCCGTGCCCAATCTCTCCACGGCAGAAGAATTTCAAGAAGGCATGGTGGAATGCGGGTTCACCGATCTACATATCACCGAGGCCACTAAAGAGAGTTTACCTTCATCCCGCCGGATGTATCTGACCGCAATGTGGACTGCGCCCATGCAATGGATCATGCATTTTTTGGGGATGCGGAAAAAGGCACAAACCGCCAATTACAAAGTTGCAGTCGCCCAATGGAAAGTATTCCATAATGGCTTAGTCCGCTATTGCCTGTTTAGGGCAAAGAAGCCATTATGATGATTTCAAGGGGGATGCATGTGCGAATCCATTGATGCCGCCGCCGCGTTTTTTAACCTACCCGGCGGGATTGTTTATTTGTTAGTTGGCCTAGTCTTAGGCATGGTTTTAGGCTGGATATTGGGTCGGCAACGATCAACAAGTTCCATTCCTCAATCGAGTGACAATTTGGCTGTGTTGCCATCGACAAATCCCCATGCAACTGGATCGAAATCAGGAAGCGTCAGTTTGGTCGTCAATGGCAAAACGGTCGAAGTTGCCCCTTTAGTGATGGAAGATGTTCAGGCTTTGATTGTGAGTGGGCAAAAGATTGAAGCGATTAAACGCTTGAGAGTGGCATCCGGGCTGAATTTGGCCGCCGCCAAATCGGTGGTGGAGTCTTTGGCGAAGGTGATTCACTAAAAATCAATATGGACGCAATGCCCATTCATTCACTGAATTATTCAGCAAAACTCTGTTTTCGCCCTGCTAGTCCCGCTGACATTGCAAGCATTGTTGTATTGGTCAATTCCGCTTATCGTGGGGGAACCGGCAAACAAAGCTGGACAAATGAAGCGGATTTGCTGGATGGACAGAGGACTGACGAAGAGGAAATCACGAGGATCATGCAATCCGAGGATTCAATGTTTTTGTTGTGTCAACTGGGGGGTGAAACCATCGCTTCCGTTCACTTGGAGCAGCACAAGGAAGGCGCTTATATAGGCATGTTGGCGGTCAATCCGCTGATGCAAAGCCGAGGCATCGGCAAACGGCTGATGGAAGAGGCGGAAAGTATTGCCAAGCACAAATGGGCGGCGAGCAAAATGGTATTAGTTGTGATAACCCTACGTCATGACATTATCGCCTTTTACGAACGCCACGGCTATGTAAGAACCGGGCGTACCCTTCCTTTTCCCACATCCGAAAAATACGGCATACAAAAAGTGCCGGGGCTGTTGTTGGAATACTTGGAAAAGCCATTTGTGGGCTAAATCTATGAACCCCCGGCCTTGTCTCTCTGTCTGCCCGCCTTAACCCCGACCCACATTGTGCGCCTCCTACGATGCCAACGCGGTAAGCCGCAATCCGCTTCGCTATTCATCCCTGCTAGTTACGGGGTGACTAATAACCCGCTTAGCCAAATTCTGTATGACCCACCAATCAATTCAGCTTACGGAATGTTGTCCATTTTTGATATAGTGGCACTATCTGCCAACCGCTTGATTGGGATTATAGACAGACATGGCAATCAACAAACTGACTACCGGGGGTGGTATTCGACGCTCAGTCGCGCTCATCGGTGGGGGTCCGGCGGGCATGTCTTGTGCTTTGTGGTTAAAGCATCTGGGTTTTTCGCCTTGCATTATCGAACGCAATGCCGCGCTCGGTGGGCAGTTGCTGACCCTGCATCGACTCAACCGTTGGGTATTGGGATGGCAGGGACGGACCAGCGCCGAACTGGCGCAATCATACAGCCTTCATGTGATGGGGGAATCCATCCCCACTCTCTATAACGCCCATCTGACAGCAGTGGAGAAAATCCAAACAGGTTTTCGTCTAACAGTGGAAGAATCCGGGCAAGGCGAATGTTCGATCCTGCCCGTCAGTGCGCTGGTGATTGCCACCGGCTTGACGGTTAGGGGCATAGACATATTCAACCACTCATCAGAATTGGATTCGCTTTATGCGCAAGGGCTTGTTGGCTGTCATCCGCTAGACCATCTCGATAAGCTGGAATTATTGAGCGGCAAAACCGTGGCGGTGATTGGCGGGGGGGATAATGCCCATTTTACCGTGAAAGATGTGGCTACGGTTGCCAAACGGACTTATTTGCTGGCCCGTTCACACCCTAAGGCCCAAGCGGGGATACGCCGGGAGGTGCAATCGTTGATTGAGCAGGGTTTGGTTGTCGAGTATTTGGATACGGAAGTTGATAGTTTCAGGCCAAACCAAGACGGTATGGCGATTAATTTAAAACAATCCGCTTCAGCCGTTGACAGCATTCAAGTGGATCGGGTTTTCGTGCGGGCAGGGTTCGCGCCCAATAGTCAATTTCTAGACGCTTTTAATCCGCTTACCGGCTTGGACACGCTGAATCATGGCTATTTATGGACAGATTCTTGCAAACGAACCTCGATTGAATCAGTCTATGCCATAGGCGATGTTGCCAGCCCCCATTTGCAATCGGTCGTCACCGCAATAGCAGATGGCGTGATAGCGGCACGGGCCATTGCAGATGATATTAGCATTAGAGGGTAAATGGTTCATGCAAACCGCACTGCGAACTTTGGAAAATCATGATAGGTCAATGCAGCCTCCGCAGGTGTGGATTGTCGATAGCGCCTACACGGGCGAATTGAATGCCCGCATCGGTTTGGCTGAGCGCCTAGGCTACCCTTATGAAATCATCCCGCTGCCAAACGGTGATGCACAAAACTATCAGCAGATGTTGACCGAGCGTTATGCTCGCAATAGCCAAGATAAAGACCCACCACTGTTGATTATCAGTGGCACGGGTGAGGAAACCACAGCCGAGATAGCCGATTTGAAAGGTCTGTTTCATGATCGGCTGTTGAATGTTTATCTGGCGTCCATATTGCCTGATGAACTTCACCCCCGCCTAAAGGAATATGATCTTATCGCATCCCCCCAATTGGTCGGGGCTAATATTGTTTCTCTGGTGGGTGTGCCGCACAAACTCACCCGTGAGATATTGGCTAATGCTCGCAAGCAGCATGAAGATTACTTCAAGCCATTGGCAAAACCCATCATAGGCTTACTATTAGGTGGCAATACCCGATATTGCAATGGGTTTGATGAAACCTATGCCACGGGTTTGGCGCAGCGGGTTTTTGCCATCGCAAAACCTTTGCAAGGAAGCTTGGTCATTTCAAACAGCCGCAGAACGCCAGGCAATGCCCAAACCGCCTTGTTGGATAATTTGACCGGGCTTGACTGTCACTTCTTTGATTGGCGGCAAACGGAACAGAGTCAATACCACGCTTTGCTTGCCCATGCCGATTGTTTTATCGTCACCGGCGATTCGTTGTCGATGTGTTCCGAGGCGGCTTTTACAGGAAAGCCGGTTTTGGTTGATATGAGCGAAGATGCCACTGAGAGCTACCATCGGGACATTGTTGGCAAGCTAATTGACTCTGGCGCGGCTAAGCGTTTGACCGATCACTACGAGCCTTGGGCCACTGTGCCAACCGACCCAACCCATGCCATTGTTGAAGCCATCCGCAACCGAATGATGATTTGATATGACTTGATGAATGCGATGGAACATCAAAGCAAGTTCTGACACTCCATTAATTTGATTGTTCGATGACTGACATTTAGCCGACATGTCCAACTCACAACATTTAGAATTAATAAACTAAAGTTTCGAGACTCAAAAAGCCCAATAAATAACTGTAATGCCATGATATATAAATGAATAGTGGTCTCCTAAGTGGTATAATATTGGTTGTCTTGCAAACTTCCAAGCACCCGACAAAGTAGACCGACATGCATCGTGACACAAAACTTCCCGCGCTTCCAGCCCTGACCGCCGACTTGCTCCGGGACAACGGCCTTCTGGACGACAACCTGTTCGCCGACCTATGGAAGCAGGTGGGCATGGACGCGCTGCTGAAGCGGGCCGGTTTCGGCAAGCGCTCGGGGACGCCGCTCCCCTGGCTGGCATTTTCGCTGGTGTTGTGGGTCTGGCTGAAGGCGGGCTCCATCGCCCTGTTTGCGAGGGAGTCGCTGCATGTGTTCTGCGATGCCGAGAAGGATGCCTTGTACGGCCTGATGAACCGCGA
>CAIWDB010000300.1 GCA_903911305.1 uncultured Methylococcaceae bacterium
CAACAGCTTCACCGTTGCCCAACATTCGGAATGTCGGGCGCAACGCAAAGAGACGCGCCCGACCATGGCTACGAACCAACAAAAAAAGCCCGAAGATGCGGGGTTTTTATTTTATTTGGCTACGGGTTTTCGCGTAGCTCTAGCCGTTTTTCGATGCGGTCTGCGCGGTCGCCTAGCCGGTCGATGGTCACTTGCAAACGTGCATCCGCTTCTGCCAGTGCGACCAGGTCGCGCCTTACGCCGTTGAGTCCGGTTTCCACTGCGCTGACACGTTCTTTTAGATCGCGTAACTCGCTTTCGATGCGGTCTTGCCCTGCACGCAAAGCGCGAAGATGTTCGAGAACTAGGTTTTCTACATTATCAACCATCTATTTCCCCCGGTGTCTTTGGTTTTCTTGATTCTATCATTTTTGATCGTTCCCACGCTCCGGTGTGGGAACGCCAAGCGAACCGCTCTGCGGTTCACGTCGCGTGAATAGGATTGGGGTACAGGATGCCCATAACCTGACAAGAACCGGTACACGAAAATAGAGTTCATACGGAATTCCACAGCCGTTCAATGCCGTAATCATCGAAAATTCGGTCGATGCTGACAACCGGTATGTTTTCGACGAGTGCTTGGGCAATGATTAGACGGTCGAACGGGTCGCGGTGATGCCAAGGCAAACCCGCTTGTAGGCCAGCGGCTTCAACGGTAATGGGCAAGACAACAAGCCCCAAATCGGCAATAGCTTGTTCCATCCAGTCACGATAGGGCAAAGAGAGTGTGAGTTTCTCAAGGCCAACCTTGATGGCGATTTCCCAAACGCTTGCCGCGCTTAACACCAAATCATTAGCCGGGTCAGTGATGGCGGCATGAGCGGTTGGACTGAGCAAATGATCTTGATCGACAAACCATATCAACGATTGCGAATCAATGAGCAGCCTCACTCCATATACTCCTTGAAATCATCTAATGGTGCGTTGAAGTCATCTTCCATGTGTAATACCGTCCCGCGCAATGAACCCGGTCGCCTAGGCTGGCGCGGTTGTGGCGGTGCAGCCAGAAGACGGGCAATGGGTTGGTCGTTTTCGATAATCATGACTTCTTCACCAAAATGGAGCGAGTGAATCAGTTCTGCAAGCTTCGCTTGGGCTTCTACGAGGGATACCGTGGTCATAGGGTTTTCACATTGAATTACAGAGAGAAAAAGAGGTTTGCAGCCAAAGTATTAATCATATTGACATTGCAGCAGTGCGAACTCGCAACTTTTCAATGCAAATTAACATTTATACGGACTTGTTTATTTGGCGGCAAGGGATTGCCGCCCTACCGCTATTTCAAACTACAACCGTACCCCTAATCACCCCCACCACCTCCCTCACTTGCTCTTCCGTCAACTCAGGAAACATCGGCAAAGACAAACACCGCTTCGCCACGGCTTCGGTATTGGGCAAACTGACTCCGGCACAATATTCGGCAAATACTTTTTGCTGATGCAAGGGGACTGGGTAATAAATCGCACAGGCTATATTGGCTTTTTGCAAGGCCGCCATGATGTCGTCGCGTCGGTCACTCAATAAAGTGTATTGATGATAAACATGAATTCCCTTGCCATCTTCATAAGGGGTTTCTAGGGGTAGATCAGCCATCAATTGTGAATACAAATGCGCGGCGCGGCGGCGGCCGGCGTTGAATTCTTCGATATGCTTGAGCTTTACCCGCAAGATGACCGCTTGCAATTCGTCCAAGCGGCAGTTGTAGCCAATCACATCATGGTAATAACGCACTTCCGAACCATGGTTGCGCAAGACTTTAATGTGTTGTGCAATGTCGTCGGAATCGGTCATCACCATGCCACCGTCGCCATAAGCCCCAAGGTTCTTACTGGGAAAAAAACTAGTTCCAGAGACTAAGCCCATACTGCCGGTCTGCTTGCCATCGACCGACGCACCAAAACTTTGGGCGCAATCTTCAATGAGAACTAGGCCATGTTTGTCGCAGATGGCTTGAATCGCCTTCATGTCGCAAGGTTGGCCGAACAAATGCACGGGCATGACGGCTTTGGTTTTTGACGTGATGGCGGCTTCGATGGCTTCTGGGGTGATGTTGAAGCTGCGCGGGTCTATATCGACAAACACAGGCTTGGCGCGGACATAGCGGATCGCCTCTGCCGTGGCGATGAAGGTGAATGCAGAGGTGATGACTTCATCGCCCTCGCCAATGCCAGCCGCAAGCAGCGCCAAATGCAGCGCCTCAGTGCCGTTGGCAACGGCGATGGCATGTTTGACGCCTAAGTATTCAGCCGATTCTTTTTCAAAGGCTTGAACATTCGGACCCATCACAAAAGCCGTATTTTCCAACGCAGCATGGAGTCCTGTATCGATTTCGTCTTTGAGCAGGGCGTATTGGGTTTTAAGGTCAACCATGGGTATCATGAGGTTTATAGCTCCTTTAAAATTTTTGGAAAATAATTTTTAATGTCTCGCATGTTAAAGGATTGATGTGAAAAAACGAATAGCTAAAACAGTTTGGGAATCAATTTTTGTTTGCCGCCCTTGATTTCAGGTCTCCGCACTCAGCTTGTCCGAAATTGAGGGTAGTTTGTCATTGCAGACGGGGCCCGACAAGGTGACAATGCATTTAACCAATCCAATTTCTTTATAGTCAATAGATCATAAAATCATATTTAAAACATAAAGGTTAGCTAACGCCATGGGTAAACCGCTTTTCCAACCCGATTTTAGTTGCCGACGCATAGGCATGTTGGCGTTTGCCGATTGTGAAATTCTGGATGTTTGCGGGCCATTGGATGTTTTCTTTTGGGCAAACTTGTGGGCGAAAAAAATTGGGAATGCGACAAAACCGGTTTATTCAATCCATATCATGGCTGAACAAGCCGGCCCTGTCGTGACGATGTCGGGCATGAAAATCATGGCGGACACTGCGTTTTCCGATGAAACAGGTGAATTTGACACGCTGATTTTGGCGGGTGGATTTGGAGTGGACAAGGCCATGGAAAACCAAGAGTTGATTGATTGGTTATATCAAATGTCCACCAAGGTGCGCAGAGTCGTGTCGATTTGCACTGGGGCTTTTTTGTTGGCTCGTAGCGGATTGCTTGAAGGTCGCAAAGCCACTACCCACTGGCTTTATTGTGAACGCTTGGCGAATGATTACCAAAATATACAGGTCGAACCCGACAGAATATTTATACGCGATGGTTCCATCTATACGTCTGGCGGTATAACCGCAGGGATTGACTTGGCCATGGCATTAGTTGAAGAGGATTGGGGTAGTGAAATTGCCAATCATGTCGCCCGCAGCTTGCTGGTTTTCCTGCGTAGGCCGGGTGGACAATCCCAGTTTAGTGGGTATTTAGTGACTGAGGCTAAAACTCGCATGGATCTGCGTGAATTACAGGCTTGGATAATCGAAAATCCAAAAGAGAATCTCTCGGTGGAAGAACTGGCAAACCGGATGGCAATGAGTCCGCGAAATTTTTCCAGAGTCTTTGTAAAGGACGTAGGCATGACCCCCGCCAATTATGTGGAGCTAGTTAGGGTCAATGCCGCTCGCCATAAGATTGAGAATACCAACATCCCACTAAAGTCAATTGCGGAACAAAGTGGTTTCTGCAATGACGAACATATGCGCAGGGCATTTCAGCGGCAACTTAAAGTTAGCCCACAGGCTTATCGGGAACGTTTTCAATTGATTAGTGAATAAACGCCGTGGCATTGGACAGGCTTTGACGCTCCCGTTTGATTAGAAAATTAAGTAACTATTACCTCCGTGCGTAACATCAGTAATAGAAATATGACATACAGCGTTTTCAATACCAAATAGTTACTTAATAATGAATATATGCAACATGTAGGAGCGGGCCACGCCCGCGATAAATAGCCTATTTTAGAAGACTTGGCCCAAACAATCGCGGGCATGGCCCGCTCCTACGGATCAAATAAAGTAATCAATTGATATTGAAAACGCTGTATGTCTGACTGCTTAGATATGTTCTTTAAACGCATTTATTTTAATACATTTTGAACCAGTATGGATAAGAATACAACTTATCCTTCAAAAAAACCTAGGGAGGTTGATTATTATGAGTTTTATTTCAGGAAAATAGCTGGGTTCCGCTTTCTCAACCCACCCAGTAGCCAAGCAATTCCTTCATGGCTTTGGCGCTACCGTTAAGCGCGTTTGCATCAGGCATCAAGCGCAATAGTCCAAATGGCATGTCAATTATTTCAAAATCTGTTGGGGCTGGAATCACCACTAACCCCGTTTTTTCAAACAAGCGCTTCGCTCTTGGCATGTGCAGCGCGGATGTCACCAATAGAATTTCGGTTATGCCTTGCTTGGCGAGCATCTCCGCAGTCAAGCGGGCGTTACCAGCGGTGTTTTCGCTTCCTGACTCCAGCGACATTACTGATGCCGGTATGCCAAGATCAAGCATAAACTGGCGCATCGCCTCTGCTTCGCTTCCATCACCCGTGTTCAACGATCCGCCTGAAAGAATAATCTGAGAGGCTTTGCCGGCGCGAAATAACCGGGCGGCATGCCACAAACGATCAGCGGAACTATTCAAGTCTGGGTTTGGCCTACGCGGCAGTCGAGGTCCGCTGATGCCACCGCCCAACAACACCATGACCTTGACATGTGGCAATGCTTCTATCTGTCGTGGTCCAGCTTGATCCTCAATCCAGCCTAGCAAGGCATCGCTAGTCACAGGCATCGACCAGACCCATAGCCAAGCCCATGCAAACACGGCCATGCGTAGACTCAATCTCCATCTTGCAAAAAATCCAAGCGTCAAGGCCACAAAACCGAAACACAAGGAAGTTCCCAATGGCGAGATTATTATAGTAACCCATTTTGAGAACATTTCAAATCTTCTCCCACGAAATTAACTCTTGATAGACCGCCAAAGTCTGTTCGATAACAATCCTTTCGTCAAACTGCGCCAGTGCCTTTTCCCTTGCCGCCTCGCCCAGTCGTTCCGCTAGTGCAGGGTCATCCTGCAAGCGGGCAATGGCCTGTGCAAGAGCTTTGGCATCTCGCACCGGCACTAACAGCCCGTCGATTTCATGCGTCACCACTTCACGACAACCTGTCACATCAGTGGTAATCAACGGCAACCCACAGGCGGCGGCTTCAATCAAACCTTTGGGCAATCCTTCCCGGTAACTAGGCAAAACCACCACATCCACTGAAGACAACAGATTCGGCATGTCATCGACATGACCCAACCAGTCTAAAATACCTTCATCCACCCAAGCCCGTATCATCTCCTCTGGCACTGCCGCCGGATTGCCTGAATCGGGAAGACCGGCCAGCAGAAAGTTGATGGCTCGCCCTTGGGTCTTTAATTCACGGGCTGCGGAGACATATTCCGCCAAGCCTTTATCCCAAAGCAAGCGCGAAGCCAGCAATACTCGAAACGATCCATTCGCTTGCCGTCCACCTAGACTCAATGGTGTTGAATTAAGCTCTAAAGTTCCCTCCCCCATCGGGGGCAATGCTGTTGAATTAAGAAAATGCTCGTCGTTCCGGCAGGGATTGCCGGAACCCAGAAGCCATGGAGGGCAAACCAGATTCACATCCCTGTGTTCTGGATACCGGCAATCCATGCCGGTATGACGGCTTATTTCAACAGCATTGCCCATCGGGGGAGGGTTGGGGTGTGGGCGAGTTAAATCAGAGGCTTCACCGCCATTTGATTGCCCCCCTCCCAAGCTCAATGCATTATTAGGTGCTGCCACAAACCGACTGCAATCCACACCAGAACCCCGAATCAACCTGACCCGCGACATATCCACCAGCCCCGCTTCGCGGAATAGTGTCACATCATCCGGGTTCTGCAAAATAAGCCGCGCCCCAAGCCCATCCAGAGCCATTCGTAACAACCCCCGCACCACAGGGCGCAACAACTGCGCACGAATCTCTCCACTGGTGAACACATAGCCCATGCCGGTGACTGCGTTCACCCGTCCCGCTATGCCAGCGCAACGGGCTGCTAAAG
>CAIWDB010000301.1 GCA_903911305.1 uncultured Methylococcaceae bacterium
AAGAAGTGGAAGAAGGAACAGACATCCAAGCACAGCATCAAACTGCCAACCCGCCAAATCCAAATCCCGCCCAACAAAACGCAATCAATGCCGTACTTCGGGCTTTAGGTGGATATGGAGTTTTTTTGTTGGAAGGAGTCACCGGCAGTGGCAAGACGGAAGTGTATCTTAGGCTTTTGGAACAGGTATTGGAGCGGGGGCAACAGACCATGATCCTCGTGCCTGAGATCAACCTCACCCCCCAACTGGAAGCCCGCTTTCGCGCCCGTTTTTCCGCACCTTTGGTGGTGTTTCATTCCGGTCTCTCCGATGCCGAGCGCTGCCGTTCTTGGCTTGCCATGCAGCGGGGTGAAGCGTCCATCTTGTTGGGTACCCGTTCCGCCGTATTCACACCTATGGCAAAACCCGGACTGATTATCCTAGACGAGGAACATGATTCATCTTTCAAACAACAGGAAGGTTTCCGATTTCACGCCCGCGACGTGGCGATCATGCGCGCAAGGGAAAAGCGCATCCCAATTCTAATGGGTTCTGCGACACCTTCTTTGGAAAGCCTAGCCAATACCTTGCGTGGACGCTATACCTTGTTGTCATTGCCAGAGCGAACCGGCAATGCCGTACATCCCAGTTACCGCTTGGTTGACATTCGCAAGCAACGCCTAAACGAAGGGTTTTCTTCAGAACTCATCACACAGATCGGCGAAACCCTAGCGCGCGGCGAACAAGCACTGTTGTTCCTTAATCGCCGAGGTTTTGCACCGACATTGATTTGCCATGTCTGCGGATGGGTCGCTGGTTGCAAACATTGCGATGCCCGCATGGTCGTTCATTCCTCTGAGCGCAAGCTTCGCTGCCATCACTGTGGACATGAACAAGCCCTGTTACGCGATTGCCCTGAATGCAAGACCGCCGACTTGCGACCCTTGGGGCTTGGCACGGAACGGGTCGAACTGGCATTGGCAAAGTTATTCCCTGAAGCCAGAACTTTGCGGATAGACCGCGACAGCACAAGACGCAAAGGGAGCCTGGAAGTCATGTTGGGCAAAATACAGGCTGGCGAGGTTGATATATTGCTAGGTACCCAAATGCTCGCCAAGGGGCATCATTTCCCTAATGTCACGCTAGTGGGTATTTTGGATGTGGATGGTGGGTTGTTTAGCCTTGACTTTCGTGCTGGCGAACGCACTGCGCAAATGATTGTACAAGTGGCTGGACGTGCAGGCCGGGAAGAACGCCCCGGACAAGTGCTGCTGCAAACTCGCCAACCCGACCACCCGTTATTGCGTAAACTGATTCGTGAGGGCTATCCGGTTTTCGCCGCCGCCGCCTTGCTTGATCGTTATGAAGCTGGATTACCCCCCTATTCCTATCAAGCCTTGTGGCGGGCCGATGCCAAGAATGAGGAAATCCCGGCGCAATTCCTAGCCCGACTCGTCGAATTGGCAAGCACACAAGCCGATGTATTGGCCCTTGGCCCAGTCCCCGCCCCTATGCCACGGCAAGCCAATCGGCACCGACAACAATTGCTATTGCAAAGCACTGCCCGCAAACCCTTGCATGCAATGGTGGATCGGCTTATCAGCCAAATCCCCACTCTGTCCGAAGCTAAGCGGGTCCGCTGGTCGGTGGATGTTGATCCTTTGGATTTATATTAAAAAGCCCTTAGACGACTGATCTAAGGGCTTTATCATAAAAATGGCGCGCCCGGAGGGATTCGAACCCCCGACCAATGGCTTCGGAAGCCACTACTCTATCCAACTGAGCTACGGGCGCTTGAATTGAACGCCTATTCGATTACCAAGAACGAATCTCGCCAGTGTCGAGATGGACGAAATCGGCAGAACCGTAATATCCCACACCGCCTTGTTGCAGGGCCAACGCGACTTGCTGGATGGATCTTATCCCCACATCGTCAGAGCGTAAATCAATGGCTTTACCTTCAATATGCATGCTGTGCTCGGCAACGCCATGGCTAATCTTGCGCAACCATTGGTTGGTTTCCGGGGACCGGTATCCAGAGACAATGTTGTATTCACCCCTTCCACCCGTCAGCACGGTGACTGCGTAAAGCAGATCCAACAAAGCGGGGTCCATGGGGCGCGATACGTCGGCATGGTGATCACGCAGAAAATGGCTGAAACTAGACAGCAATCCCTCATCATAATTCTGTTGAGGAGAGCAAATGAAACCCCATTCTTCCTTAGTGTGCGTATTGAACATGCTGATTGTGCGTTCCCTGCCCAAGGAACTGGCAAATGCTTCCGCCGAAGGAATAAGCAGGGACGCGGCCGCGGCAACCCCTACTCGGTTTAGAAAGGCACGACGGCTAATGCCGCCTGTGGCTAGTTGACCATGATGGCCTTTGGAACGATTCAAATTCATGCAGTTAAACCTCGCTGGTTATGTTGCTGCTTGGTAGCTACAACCTAGGGACTCCAGGACAGCCCCAGTGACAATGTTATTTACTTTACCGACTAAGTACCCCTTTAGGCAACACTTTATCATCGATATATTACAAGCATTTTACGGGCCAAGTTCCCTAATTATATCCCCGACCCTCAAAAACGCTAGGTTTAAGAGGGTCTCAATTTTGGTGAGTTTCTAAATTAGAAACAGTCTATGGTTTTAAACTGATATAATGACATCGTCAAAATGGCTCGCGTGAGGGTGTGTTTCTGTCGGGTTGGCATTTTCCCTTATGATTTGCCAAGTGCTGAAACCAGCCGTTTTGGCGGCATCCAATTCACCGGCTATGTCGGAGAGGAATAGGATTTCACTAGCAAGGCACCCGATCTGACTCGCGATGTTTCGGTAGGATTCAGCCTGTTGCTTGGCTCCGGCTTTAGTGTCGAAATAGCCAGAAAACAAGGAGTTCAGATCGCCATATTCCGTATGTCCAAACAATAGTTTCTGCGCATGGACAGACCCGGAAGAATAAACAAAAAGGCTTAGCCCGGCATTTTTCCAGTCACGCAATTTGCGCTCGGCGTCAGGGTAGACATGGCCTTTAAAATCTCCTTTATGGTAGCCCTGTTCCCATATCAAGCCTTGAAGCGACTTCAGCGGCCCTATTTTGCGGTCTTCGTCTATCCAGCTTATCAGTTGTGCTATTGCCTGATCGTCACTCAGGGATTCTCCACACACTCGACTGACATCGGCAAGCAAACCACGGACTTCCTGATTGTCAGCATTGGATTGAATGAACTTTTCCAAGTGAATTTTGGCGTAAGGGAACAAGACTTCGGTGACAAACGAAATGGAGGTTGTGGTTCCCTCAATGTCAGTGACGATGGCTCTGATCATGCGTAAGCCTTAATGAACTGCTCTAAAGTAGGGAAGGATTTCGCAATCTCGCTGCCTGTGAAATCGGCAACCCAACCGTCCGGGGTAGTGAACAGTCGAATGCACTTTAGGTTGGGGTTTTCGCCCATGTCGAACCAGTGCTTGGTGTTGGCCGGGACAGAGATCAAATCCCCTTTTTCGCACAGCACGGCGAAGATGTTGTCGTCCGGGTGCAAATAGAAAAGCCCTCTGCCTTCCACGAAAAAACGCACCTCAAAATCGCCATGCGTATGCTCACTCAGGAATTTGGCGCGCAAGTCCGCTTTTTGCGGGTGGTCCGAGGTGATGCTGATCACATCCACTGATTGAAATCCATAGCTTCTCTGTAGTTCCGCCACTGGTTTTGCATAGGCGGAAAGCACGTCTTCTTGACTCGCTTCGGCGCTCAATGCCTGCCCAGTGGGCCAATGCTCGAATTGCACGCCAATGCCCTTTAAAAATTCGGCGATGGCATTGAAATCGTGGATGACTTCGGCAGATTCTGGGTTTTTATGGGGATGAATGGTAAGTAAACTCATGATTGAATGACCTGATAATTTTGGCAAAGGAGAATTTTAACATTTTCACTATCCAAACCTTGGAATCCTGCCCCCTAAACCCATTGCATATTTTGCCAATAAGCGTTTGCCGGTAGGGAAACGGTCTAATGCCAACAGTCCGAGGTTCCGACTCCAGGCAACGGGTAAAAAATCAGTGGAGAATATCCTCACTGTGCTGTCGGTGAAGCCGATGACATTATCCAGGTCGTCTCGTCGGGCGTGTGCATAACGTTCCAAAAAACTCTTTTCGCCTATGTCTTCGTTAAATTCCAAGCGGGCGGTCAACATTTCTGCCAATAATGCAGTATCCCTAAGCCCAAGGTTTAGACCCTGTCCCGCCACTGGATGTAACTGATGCATGGCGTTGCCAACCAACACAACACGCTCGTCGGTCATGCGTTCGGCTCGGATGAGTTTGAGGGGAAATGCCTGCCAACTCGAAGCCAATTTGATTTTGCCCAACCAATAGCCAAATGCGGATTGCAGTTTACTGACAAATTCAGCTTCCGAAATGCCCAACAAGTCGGCTGCATCGTCGGTTTGCTGCGTCCACACCACCGAGTAGCGACGCTTGGCCATGGGGAGAAACGCTAAAGGGCCGACTGGTGTAAACCGTTCATAGGCCGTGAAGTCACTGCTTTTGGCGGTTTCAACCTCGGTGACGATGGCGGATTGCCGATAGTCCCGGATGGTTTGGCCGATTTCCAATAATTTGCGTATCGTTGAATTGCCGCCATCCGCCGCCACCAGCAACCGAGCGGTAAAATTAGTGCTTTCCTGCCCTTCTCTGAGGCTGACATGAACGGCTTCCCCGCTAGCTTTCAGTCCAACGACACTGGCAGGGCAAATCGGCGTGACGGGGCTTTGGGAAAGTTTTTCGGCGACTGCCTCTTCCAATGCGCGGGCAGTGACGACATAGCCCAGTGCAGGAACGCCTTCCTGATTCGCATCCATGCGCAATTTCCCAATAAAACCCCGGTCAGAAACATGGATATGCCGAATGGGCGCGGCTTTCTTGACCGCCAGTTGCCATACGCCGATTTGATCCAGTATCAAAGAGGAACCCCATGCCAAGGCTAAGGCGCGGTCGCCCGCACTGGACGCGAGCCGTTTATCCTCGGGGATGGATTCGATGACCGCCACACGCAAGGATGTATTGGCAAGGGCCAGAGCCAAACTTCCACCGACTAGCCCACCGCCGACTATCAGCACATCATAATCGTATGTCATCGACTTGCCCCCATGAAAGTTTCAATTTCGTCCACCGTTTTAGGCATGGCAGCACTTAACACGTCATTGCCTTTTTCAGTCACTAATACATCATCCTCTATTCTGATGCCTATACCCCGCCATTTTGAATCGACTTCCATGCAGCTTGGCGAGACATAGAGTCCAGGTTCGACGGTCAGCACCATGCCGGGTTCGAGCAACCGCCATTTTTCATTGAGTTTATAATCGCCCACATCATGCACATCCATGCCGAGCCAGTGGCCTGTACGGTGC
This sequence comes from uncultured Methylococcaceae bacterium, assembly GCA_903911305.1. GTDB lineage: Bacteria > Pseudomonadota > Gammaproteobacteria > Methylococcales > Methylococcaceae > Methylumidiphilus. The sequence continues at coordinate 5,385 of CAIWDB010000301.1, forward strand.
ATGAAAAAGGGTTTGTAAGCCTCGTCCTTGATCAGTTTGCTGATGCGGCCTTCCAGTAAACCAAGCGATACCAATCCTCTTACTAAAACGCGAACCGCCGCTTCGTGAGGTTCGATCCACGAGTTGCCTGGCTTGATTTTAGCGATGGCAGCCAATTGGGCGTCAAGCACCAGATCGTAAAGCTGCCGTTGAGGTTCGCTGTATCGACCATTCACTGGGAATGTCCGGGTTATGTCAGCGGCATAATTGCCGCATTCGGCACCTGCATCAATTAGCAACAAATCGCCATCGCGCAATTGGGCGGTATTCTCCGTGTAATGCAGCACACAGGCATTGTGGCCGCCTGCGACAATGGCAGGGTAGGCGGCATTACGCAACCCATGGCGCATGCACTCATGGGCAATTTCGGCTTCGATTTGGTATTCATATAACCCCGGTCGGCAAATCGCCATCGCCCGCTTATGCGCTTGGATGGACACATCGACCGCCTTGCGCATCAAACTGATCTCGTCGGCACTTTTGAATAGGCGCATCTCATGCAGCATACGATCCAAGGCGATGAATTCTTCGGGTGGTTTGGCGCCCGTTCGCGCTTTCCTTCGCAAGGTGTTGACCGCCGTCATGACTTGCCGATCCAGTTCGGTGTCCATGCCTATCGGGTAAACGACCATAGACTTGCCGTCCAGCAGGGTAGGGAGGGTTTCGGCAAAATCTTCAATCGGGATGGCTTCGTCGGCTCCATAGTGTCCTTTGGCACCTTCCAAACCCGCATGTTTACCCGTCCATACGGCCTTGGTCTCGTCGAATTTCCGACAAAATAAAATGAACTCCCCCTTTTTGCGACCCGGTGCGAAGACTGCCACGGACTCTGGCTCGTCAAAACCTGTCAAGTAGTGAAAGTCGCTGTTCTGTCGGTAGGGGTATTCCACATCTCGGTTTCGTGTCACCGCAGGGGCGCTTGCGAGTAGGGCGATGGAGTTTTTTTTCATATGCCGCATCAAATGTTTGCGACGTTGTTTGAACTCTCCGGGAGTGATCATTAGGTAACTCGATTAATGAAGGTAGTTTTTTATTGGGGGTGGCAGCAAGTCTCCGCGAATTAACTGTACACTGATACGCACAAATTCGCTGATTTCGGTATAAGCCAACTCGTCTTCTTCGCCGGAGGCGTTTTCATCCAGTCGTGAAATGTCAGCAAGGTCGTGAAGGATTTCTTCGCAATCACCGGGCCAAGAATTTTCAGAGTTTGCGTAGCCTATGCCGTAGAGAAAACCTTGGCACCATCCGCTCAAAGCGTGCGCCCGTTCGTCCAGCAAGGCGTCCTCCTCCGGGAGGAAAAGCTCAAAGGAAAAATCGACCGCTTGAATCAACTGACAAGTTTCGGCGAATAGCCCTAACATAGACTCTTCCTCGTCAATGGAAAGATCATCGCGGCTTTCGCCGAATACGTGGGTTAGCCAATCCTCGGCGGCAATGTCATTGTTAACGCACAACATCCCTGAGAGTATGCCGTGGGCCTCGGCAGCACTAACGCTTGCTCCGTTGTTGTTCACGACATCCTCGATGTCATGATATGATGAGTTTTGCATGGTTCCCGCCTTGTGGACCGTTTACTATTTAATTATGCTACCACTTCGGCTGGGTTAGCCGAAAGACAACTTTGCAACCACATGGGGTTCATGTTAATGAATGAAACAAAATCGCCGATCAAAGTACATCTTCTCGGCAAGGAATATCCTATCGTCTGCCCACAAGACGAAGAACACGAACTTCTGATCGCCGCGCGTTATTTGGACGATAAAATGCGACAGATTCGTGATACGGGTCGTGTTTTTGGTGCCGAGCGAATCGCCGTAATGGCCGCTTTGAACATCGCGCATGAGTTTATCCAGTTGCAACAGCAAAACAGATTGCTCTCCGCAGGTATAAGCGAGCGCCTTTCCACTAGGCCCGATAAGGCTAATGATGCCTCGGCTTCGGAATAATTTGTCTGCAAACGGTTGCGATACACGGATAACCAAGTAGAATAGTCCCGGGTGTTCCCTGCGGCGTTCGAGTCACGCTGGGTTTTTTCTTGAGCCTAATTCCTAACCCCGGGACAGTACCGGTCAACGATGTGTGCATGTCCGCCTTGTGCGGAAAGCCTGATTCTTGGCCTACACCTCCCACCTGAACCTTCGGTTCAAGGGCGAAAGCGAGGCACGGCGCAGGCGGAGAACACCTCCCTTAGATAAGGCACTATTTTAATGAAACACTGGTTGATGAAGTCAGAGCCGGGCGAATTCGGTATTGACGACTTGGCAAGTCGCCCTAATCAAACCGAACACTGGGATGGTGTGCGTAATTATCAAGCCCGCAACATGATTAGGGATGAGATGAAAATCGATGATTTGGTTTTCATTTACCACTCCAACTGTGAAGTCCCTGCCATTCTAGGCATTGCCCGAATTGTCCGGGAAGCCTATCCCGACCATACCGCTTTTAACCCTGAACACAAACATTTTGACCCTATGAGCAAACCAGACAGCCCCCGTTGGTTTATGGTGGATGTCCAATTTGTGCGCAAACTTAGGCGCGCCATTCCGTTGGTGGAACTGAAAGACAAGCCAGAATTGGAGGGGCTGACACTGATCCGGCGAGGAAACCGTCTGTCGGTGCTGCCTGTGCCCGAGGAAATGTGGAACTTCATTCTATCCTTGGAATAAATTCCGTCTGTTGGGGCAGGAAAAACCCGGCCCTGATAAACTTGGGCCGGGCGTTATGCTAACTAATTATATTATTTTTTGGTCTTTTTGCTGACGACGTAAGCATAAAGGTCAGCAATACCGGTTTTGACTTTCTCGTTGGCCTTGAACATCGCCATCGGACCTTTACCTTCGGTCACGACTGCTTTGGTGAATTCTTCAATGCTTGCGGTTTTCGAACTGGTAATCAAATTCGGATAGGCGGCGGAACCCTCCAGAGTGGCGCCGTGGCAACCTTGGCAACCTTCGCGCTGATAGAGTTTTTCACCTTTGGCAGCATCGCCTTCAGCCATCGCCGATTGCGCAATACCGATCAAAAATATGCCCGAGATGATGGTTCCGACTATAGAAAAGTTCTTCTTCATTGTTTTTCCTCTTTAAAAATATTTCGAGTGAGTTGAGGTATTCCCGATGCGACGCTTGTCGCTTCCCTTAAGCCGCCACCGGGTTCCTTACTTAAATTCCGTCGTTTTTTATTCGACCTTAGAATTATAGTATTGACTAGCCATTCGTGCCAATGTTGCTTTGCCTGTCCTCGAAAAACATTTATGTGATAGCGCCAATCGCAGCAGAAAGTGTCCCTTGATGGGCAGATCAAGCGCAAGAATTAGGCAAATCATGTTACGATAAGCGGATTAATGAAACCTTTCACTTAACGAGTTAGCGAATGCCATGAGCGAACAAAAAATCAACGAAGCAATAGGCGCATTGCGCGAGGAAGGGGAGCGTCTGGACAACCAAGAGGCTAGGGAGCGCTTATCCAACCTAGCCGATAGTATCGAGCAAAATGTGGATTACTCTGGACTCAGTGAAGAGCATCAAGACCTAGTCGAGGATGTGAAAGAAGCCATCGCCCATTTTGAGGTCGAGCATCCCAGCATCACGGGCATTCTAAATGAAGTCATCATGACACTGGGTAACATGGGTATCTAACCCATGCAATTTATTTTGTTTGCGAAAATCAGGCTAATCTTCCTGCCATTTTATTTGGCCTGGGAATGCAGTTCGCTGGGATAATACTCTTCCCCTAACTGGCGCATTTGCCTTAAAATCCAGTCTCGCCGCTTTAGCACATAGGAGGATGGCTTATCAACTTTGAGCTTAAGCGGATTGGGAAGCACGGCAGCCAACAACGCGGCTTCGCCCGGTTCAAGTCGGCTGGCGGGCTTGCCGAAAAATGACCTGCTCGCCGCTTCCACTCCATAGATGCCATCTCCGAACTGAACGATATTGAGGTATGCCTCCAAGATTCGGCTCTTTGGCCACAAGGTTTCCAACATAGCGGTCAGAAAGGCTTCCAAGCCTTTGCGGAACAGGTTTCGTTGCGGGTAAAGGAACAGATTTTTAGCGGTTTGCTGGCTGATCGTACTGCCTCCGCGAATACGCTTACTTTTTAGGTTGCGCTTAAAGGCTTGGATCATCGCTTCAAAATTGAAACCGTGATGTTGGACAAAAGATTGGTCTTCCGCAGCGATCACGGCAAGCCCGGCAGCGGGTGAGATAGACTGCAATTCAACCCATTGCTGGCGCAGAACAAAATCTTGCCTCCCTTCACGCCAAGATTCAAGCTCCGCCCTGAGCATAAACGCACTGGTGGGGGGTGGCATCCAACGCAAGGCAAGGATGATCCCGGTAGTCATTACGCACGCGATCAATAAGCCTTTGAGTAAAAATTTGCCGAAAGAAAATTTTCTAACCGTTTGGCTAGGTTTCATGGTTTAAAACGATTTAACTTTGAGGGTGGGTTTCACGCCAATAGCTGCTTCCCCACACGCGGACATAGATTGCCCCACTGACTAAGCTGGTGATAAATACGACGTTACCCAAAGCCAATAGCAGATTGTCTGCAAGTGGGCGTACACCTTGGCTGAACAACACTGAAAATACCAAAAGTAGCTGAAGAAAAGTGTTCAACTTGCTTGTCCAGTGCGGCTGGCCTTCAAACGGCTTAAGCAGGAAATAATAGGCGATTGCCCCGGAAAGGATAACCACATCACGCAACACTACGGTAGAAGTCAGCCAAACAGGGACAAGACCCATCCACGTCAGGGTCAGGAAACTCGATACCAATAGCAGCTTGTCGGCTAGCGGGTCAAGATAAGAACCTAAACGGCTTTGCCAGTGATAATGCTTGGCTAAAAAACCATCCAAGCCATCCGACAAGCCCGCTAGGATGAACAAACCCAAGGCTGGGCCGAATTGCCGATCTAGCATTAAGTAGTTCACCGGATAAACCAGTAAAATACGGAATACGGAAATAAGATTAGGGATATGCTTGGCATCCACAATGATACACCTTTTCGCAAGCCGACGATTCAATAGCACTGTACAATAGCACATAGACGATAAAGGGCAATATATCCCGGCAATGGGATGGCCCGTCACTTATTCCAATTTTAGTTAAAGAGAGGTAGCGTCATTGAATAAGACCAGCGAGCAGGGACTCAGTTACAAGAGTGCCGGTGTTGACATTAAGGCCGGTAACACATTGGTTGAACGCATCAAACCAGTTGCAGCAAGGACAAGAATCCCCGGTGTATTGGCCGGGTTGGGGGGATTTGGCTCATTATTCGAGTTGCCTGTGGATCGTTACAAACACCCAGTGTTGGTGGCAGGCACGGATGGCGTAGGCACCAAATTAAAGCTGGCCATCGAATCCGGGCGGCATCTTGGCGTGGGTATCGATTTAGTGGCCATGTGTGTCAACGACATTGTCGTCCAGGGGGCGGAACCCTTATTTTTTCTGGATTATTACGCCACTGGCAAATTGGATGTCGATATTGCCGCTTCCGTGGTGGAAGGGATAGGCCGGGGCTGCGAGTTGGCCGGTTGTGCATTGGTAGGCGGGGAAACAGCCGAAATGCCAGGCATGTATCGAGCAGGTGAATACGATTTGGCAGGATTTTGTGTGGGTGTGGTCGAAAAGAGCGAAATCCTAGACGGTGGCAAAGTCAAGCCGGGCGATGTGATTCTTGGTTTGCCGTCCTCCGGGCCCCATTCCAATGGCTATTCTTTGATACGCAAGGTATTGGAACGGGCCAAGGCGAGCTTGCACGATAATTTAGAAGGAAAGCCACTTGGCAACTGGCTTTTGGAACCAACACGCATTTATGTCAAGCCACTGCTTTCGTTGATTGGGACTTTGCCGGTTCATGCCTTGGCCCACATTACGGGCGGTGGTATCACGGAGAACCTGCCGCGGGTGTTAGGTTCAGAATGTCGGGCGCAGATTGATTTGGATGCTTGGAAATTGCCAACAATCTTTCAATGGTTGATGCGAGAAGGCGATGTGGAGGAAGCAGAAATGCTCCGTACTTTCAATTGCGGCATAGGCATGATTATAGTTCTGCCCGCTGAAGCCGAAACAGCCGCAGTCGAAGCCTTACAAATGGCCGGTGAACACCCGCTTGTCTTGGGTGAAATTATCGCCGGAGCGCCGGGTGTCACATTTACAGGTACGCTTTAGCTTAAGGCAACTGATCGATTGGATTGAACCCTTATGGATCTGTCGGTTGTTGTGCCTGTTCGCAATGAAGCGAATAACCTGGCTTTTTTGTTGAGGGAAATTTCCCAAACCTTAGACAGTCTATGCGAACATGAAATCATTTATGTGGACGATGGAAGTACCGACGATACTCTGCTTAAGCTGAAGGAACTGCGCCAAGCGTTTAGCTGCTTGCGTGTGCTGTTTCACAAGAAAGGCTGTGGGCAGAGTATGGCCTTGTTAACCGGGGTTCGTGCTGCTCGGGGGGGCATTGTTGCCACGCTGGATGGCGACGGACAAAATGACCCCTCCGATATTCCGAGGTTATTGGACACACTTATAAAATTGCAAAGGGAAAACCCGAAAACTATGGTGGTCGGTTACCGCAAGCAACGGATGGACGGCACATGGCGCAAGCTATCTTCGCGGATTGCCAATGCCGTGCGATCCAGACTATTAGGCGACCATACCCCGGATACGGGATGTGGTTTGAAAGTATTTCCACGCAAGTTGTATTTGTCATTGCCTAGGTTCGATCATATGCATCGTTTTCTGCCCGCATTGGCTCAACTCAAGGGCGGGAGGGTGGTCTCTGTGGAAGTGAACCATCGCCCCCGTCTGCATGGCAAATCAAACTACGGCACTTGGAATAGGTTGTGGATTGGCGTTGTGGATATGTTCGGAGTAATGTGGCTGAAGGGCAGGGTGGTGGATTGGGAGGCTGAGGAGATTGAACCCCCTTGATCTGTCGCAGAACTTGGTGCTAAATAAGCCACAATATAACATCAGGGCTAATATAATGAATTGGCAAGCAATTTGTGAGAATCCCATATTTAAAGACCTCCAATTTAAGGTCGAAACCAATAAATGGGGGAAAATAGAATTGAGTCCGGCTAGTAATGAACATGGTATTTATCAAGCAATGTTGATTGAATGGCTGATCAAGCTGGGAGAAAATGGCAGACCAATCTCCGAATGTGGAATCCAAACCACTCAAGGTGTCAAGGTGGCAGATGTCGCATGGGGAAGTTATACTTTTTTTAATAAAAACAAACGGCAAAACCCTTATCAAGAATCGCCTGAAATTGTCATTGAAATATTGTCGCCTTCCAATTCAAAACTGGAAATGCTGGAAAAAAAAGAATTATATTTTGCAAACGGCGCAAAGGAATTCTGGCTGATCGATAGCAATGGTAGAGTCAGTTTTTACAATAGATATGAAGAACTAATCGAAAGTTGTTTGATACTTAATTTTCCAAAACTCATAGAAATAAACTTCGCATAATCCATGCAAAGGAAAGTATTCTATAATTTGTTAGGGCCATGCAATCACACTTTTTCCCGAAAGACTATATCCTCATTTGGTTGCTTTTGGTTCTGATGGGGTTGGTTTGTCGCCCATTGATGCCTATCGACGAAACGCGAGCGGTGTCTGTGGCTTGGGAAATGTGGAGGCGCGGCGATTTTCTTGTACCTCACCTTAACGGCCTCCCTTACAGTCATAAGCCGCCGCTATTGCAATGGTGCATCCATTTTTTTTGGTCATTATTGGGTGTCCAAGAATGGAATGCCCGTTTGGTCGCCCCATTGTTTGCGTTAGGCAATTTGGTAATGACCGTCAAGTTGTCGCGACTATTATGGCCGGATGACATGACATGCCCGAGGATGGTGCCTTTAATTCTACTGGCTTTGCCAGTTTGGGCGTTGTGGTCAACGCTAACACTCTATGACATGCTGGCCACATTTTTTACGCTGCTCAGTCTTTATGGGATATGCCTTGCTTCCCAAGGCAAAACATACAAGGGCTGGGTATTGGCAGCTCTGGCAATTGGGGGAGGGATATTGGCAAAAGGGCCGGCATTACTGTTGATGAGTTTGCCTACGGCTTTGTTTGCGCCTTGGTGGATGAGAGCAAAGCCCCAAACTGGTTGGATGGTTTGGTATGCTAACTTGTTGAGGGCTTTATTGATGGGTGGGGTGATCGCCTTGATATGGGCCATTCCAGCAGGTTTCGCTGGTGGGGAAGACTATCAAAAAGCAATTTTGTGGGTTCAAACAGTAGGCCGCATAAGTCACTCGTTTGCGCACAGCCGCCCTTTTTGGTGGTATTTTGTCATGCTGCCTTTTGCCTTCTTGCCTTGGATTGCTTGGCCAGCTTTATGGCGCTCGGCAAGGGCCATGGTGATGGATTCCGGTGTTCGCTTTTGTGCGACGCAAAGCCTATCAGCGTTATTGCTCTTTTCTTTGGTCAGCGCCAAGCAGCTACATTATCTATTGCCTATATTTCCTTCTTTGGCCTTGATAGCCGCTCGTACACTTTCACTCTCAAATTTCCGGGTCGGTCGCAAAGACCAAATCCCTTTTTTGCTATTGATCGCAATTGTTGTGGCGCTGTTTTTTTGGCTGCCCTCTGCTGGCTTGATGATGACTATAGGCGAAGCTGCTGACATAACCGGGAAAACCCCATGGCCACTCATCATTAGTATTTTAGGTTTTGTGGTTGCAATCTTGTTATGGCGGCCATTCACTCCTCTTGCAAGTGTACGCGCAGTCGCTTTTAGTGTGCTTGGACTGATGTTGATCGCTCATTTGGTGTTTCTCCAAGTTGGCTGGCCTTATTATTCCATGCAAGCATTTGCAGACAAATTAGCTGAATTGGAAAATCAAGGCATCCCTATCGCCCATTGGAAAAAATACCATGGGGAATTTAATTTTCTGGGTCATTTGTCTTACCCATTGGTTGAGATTGATGACAAACAAGTTCTATTGAGTTGGATTGGAACTCACAATCAAGGGGTTGTGGTAATAATTGGGCAAGCAAATGCACTTGCCGACGAAGAAGGGGCCGTCTTCGCTCAATTATATCGGGGTAGCCGCCGCATTATGTTATGGAAATGTGACTACTTGACTTCCCGACCTGATATTATTCAACGAATATTTGAATGAAGTTGTCCAATTTTGATAGTGAAACAATGTTTCTTGGAGTTTCATCCGTATGCCATTCTTTTTGAAAGACAAAACGCCCATGAATAAGGTCAATCCAAAGGCAATTTTGGTTGGCACAGTGGTTTTTGCCATTATTTACGCCGTGCATATATTGATACTCCCGTTGCTGAAAAACAGCTTGGACATGGGCGAGGGCGGGGCAATGTTTGCCGTCAGTCAAATGTTAGGCATAGCCACCTGTTTTGTTTCGGGCTACACTGCGGCACGCATTGCGGGCGAACGCGGGTTTTTTTATGGTTTCAATGTAGGGGCGATTGGAACGGTTTTATCTGCGCTAGCTGCCGTGATATTTTCGATGGTGACTGGTGCCAAATTGCCCGGCTTGGGCTTGATCACATTGCCTTATTGGATATTTGTCAATGGGTCGTTGGCGGGTTTTGCCGGTCTTTTGGTGATCAACATGGTTGAAGAGGGGAAAAGGGAAGAATAGCCGCTGAACTTAAAGATATATCGTATTAAATAGCCTAGATTCATTAAAGTAGTTATACAGGAGATATTATGTTTATTGCCATGAACCGTTTTAAAATTGCCCTAGGACGTGAAAATGAGTTTGTCGAGATATGGAAAAATCGCGAATCATACTTGGACGATGTGACTGGCTTCAAAGAGTTTCATTTGCTGCAAGGCCCTACCAATGAAGAATTCACCTTGTTTGCATCCCATTCAATATGGGATTCAAGGGAAGCTTTTGAAGCTTGGACGCATTCAGATGCATTCCGCAAGGCACATGCCAACGCTGGAACGGCTAAGGGCGTATATTTAGGCCACCCTCAATTCGAAGGTTTTGAGACAGTACTATAATGCCAATCACTTTAATTCTAAGAATTGTATTTTTCTTGTCACTGGTCATTTTGGATGTCGGTTGTGTAGGCATTCCAAACAATATTCAGGCAGTGGGGAATTTCAACGCTGAACGTTATCTTGGAACATGGTACGAAATAGCAAGGTTGGACAATCCCTTTGAAACCGGATTGGAGAAAATTAGCGCCCAATATAGCCTGAAGGAAGATGGAGGATTGCGTGTGCTTAACCGAGGTTATGACCCGAATAATAATCATTGGAAGGAAGCCGAAGGGAAAGGTTATTTTGTCGGCACAACTAGCGAAGGGAGGCTTAAAGTCTCATTTTTTGGTCCATTTTATGGAGCATATAACATTATCAGTTTGGATAATGACTATAGTTATTCTTTGGTTTGCGGTTCAGACTTATCCTATCTGTGGATACTCTCCCGCAAGCCTCAAATGCCAGAAACCGTCTTGAATCAATTAATTTCCAAGGCAAAGTCATTTGGTTTTGACACGGACAAGCTGATATTTGTAAAGCAGTAGTTTTTTCTATCAGTCAATATGAACTTGCATATTTTTGCCACTAACTGATCTACAAACCTACATCCTCAATTACAAGGGTGACTTTGAAGTGTAAAACCTATGTCAAATTATTTCAACGATGAAATTCGAGGAAAAATAGCCCGTCTGATTTCTCAGATCGAAAGCCAATCCCATGTTGAATTGGTGGTCAGTATAAAATCTCGTGTTCATGGTTATGCGGAATATCCATTTTTTGTCGGTACGGTATTGGCGTTTATAGCATTGACCTATTTTAGATTTTCGACTGATTTTTACGCCGATTGGATGGTCTATACTGGGACAGTATTCAGCTTTATTTTAGGCGCGATTATGGTTGGTGGAATACCAGTATTGCATAGATTAATGGTAGGCCAAAACCGTTTACGAAAATTCACAGAAATCATGGCGAGGGCAAGTTTCCAAAAAGGAGGGATTCATCATACGGTAGATAAAACTGGGGTGCTGATATTCGTCGCGGTTTGGGAAAAGCAAATTATGATCTTGCCTGATCGCGGTGTGGAATCAGCCATTCCGCCAGGAGAATGGGAGCAAATCCAGCAGAATTTTCAAGAGGTATTCCAATCTAGCAATCCGGCTAGCGCTTTTATCGCTAAACTTGAAGGAATGTCAGTGGTATTCAGTCGATATATTCCACAAGTTGATAGTGATATTAATGAGTTGCCTGATAATTTGGAAATCGATTTATGAAAATGTTTCAACGGTTCCGACCCTCCAGATGGTTGTGCTTGGCTTTTTTGGTTTTTCTTTCCAGTCTATTGTTGACCACTGAGTCGCTGGCCCGCATGGGGGGAGGCCATTCCTATAGTGGCGGGTCATCCAGCGGCAGTTCCAGTGGCTCTGGCCGATCTAGTGGTGGGGGGAGTTGGGGAGGCGGAGGTTCTAGCAGTTCAAGGGGCGGAAGTTGGGGAGGTGGCAGCTCCAATCGCTCGAGTGGAGGGGGTTGGGGGGGGGCTTCAACTTATGGCAGATCATCAGGTTCTGGTTCACTCTACACTAATCCAAACTATAATAGCCATCCAGTATACTCTTATGAAGAACATTCGACAACTTTTATTGAAATTGTTTTCTTAATACTTGTAATATATATTCTGTTGCGGCTTTTAACCCAAGGCTCATACTCTGGAAAATCAACTACCATCAGAGCCAAGCAACCAGAAATATTGGATAAGTTGAATTTGAGTTTAGATAATAAGATTCTAACTCTAAAGCAAAATGATCCAAATTTTTCTAAAGTATTGTTAATTGATTTTGTGTGCTTGATATACCATAAATTCTATTCATTTAGAGGCTCTGAACAGTTCCGCTTGTTATCTCCATTTGTATCCAAAATAATTTATGATCAAACCATAAGTAACGTCTTTTATCGGCAACAGCGCATTCATAATATAGTTATCGGTAAAGCAAAGATTATCAATATTTTGGGATGGGGACGCACTGATGATATTGTCATTGAATTTGAATCAAACCTGACTCTTCAATACCTTAAGACCAAAGAGAAAGTCCGGCTTATCAATCGGGAAGCATGGTTGTTTGGCCGCAGGACAGGTTTAATTTCTCCGCAACCTGAACAAATGCGGACTCTGTCTTGCCCCTCGTGTGGCGCTCCTGCCGATTTTACTGACGCGGGAGAATGCAAGTATTGCCATTCATTTGTTCAGGCAGGGGAACAGCAATGGCAGGTGGTAAAAATTGATATTATAGACAGTCAACAATTTCAAACTGAAGATCCGGGAGGGTATGTTGAAGAAGTTGGCACCAATTTTCCTACCTATGTCCAAACTGGCTTGGAAATCCATGCAAGTGAGTTTATACGGCAGCATGGGCTTGGTGATTGGAAATCCTTCTTTATCGAGTTCGGCGAACAGGTGGTCAAGCCCTATTTCCTAGCGACCTATTCGGCATGGAGCAAGGGGGAATGGAGCAAAGCACGGCATTTGGTTTCAGACAGACTTTATGAATCAAACGGCTTCTGGATGGATGAATATGCAAGATTGGGCTGGCGGAATATACTGGAAAATATCAGTATTCAGAAAATTGAAATCTCACGAATTGATCTGGATAAATTTTACGACTCCCTGACTGTCAGAGTATTCGCTTCCTGCTTGGATTACACCATTGACAACCAAAGTAAAGTGATTGGAGGCTCGATTAAGAAGCCCAGGCATTTCAGTGAGTATTGGACGTTCATCCGCACTGCCGGGGTGAAAAAGATCGACAACGAATATGACTTGAAATCCTGCCCATCCTGCGGGGCACCTGCCGATAAGGTGGGACAAACCGGCATATGCGAGTATTGTGGGTCAAAAATCACCGAAGGCCAGTTTTCGTGGGTACTTGCGGTGATAACCCAGGATGAAGCCTATGAGGGTTAAGTGACTGGCTTGATCCATCGATTGTGGTTAGTCGGCCCTTTTTCGACAATATTTTAGCGGTTAAGAGGTTGGTTTTCGCTAATGGTTGACCGGCTTTCGATTGAAGAGCGTAGTTGGCTGATGAGCCGCATTCGTTCAAAGGAAACCTCACCTGAAATGATATTGCGCAAAGCATTGTGGACAGCAGGTTTGCGTTATCGTCTAAAAAACAAACTCCCGGGCAAACCAGACTTGGTTTTTCCTTCTGCCAAAGTGGCGGTTTTTGTCGATGGTTGTTTTTGGCACGGTTGCCCATTGCATGGCAAAGTCCCAAAATCCAATCAAGGCTTTTGGGTCAAAAAATTTACCAAAAATATCGCTCGGGATATTGCCGCCAATTCTGCGTTATCAGCTCAAGGTTGGCTGGCATTGAGATTTTGGGAACATGAAATCGAGAAGGACTTGGTAGGCTGTGCGTTCCGAGTGTTGCAGGCGGTAAGGGATAGGCAGAAGCACAAAAACATTGGCTGAAACAATGGGTTTTAGCTGAAACACTATTGAATTAGATCGACGATCAACCCTTTATAGTATTCCAGCCCATTCCAAAATCAATTCAGTTGGCTTATGGAGTGTAAGCAAGTTTTTGCAAGGAAAGCCTTACACTCCAAATATGGGATAATAGACCTTAAATTAATGGCTCCCGATAGAAAATCATAATCACGCCAATCAAAAACATCGCCGTGGTGCCAATGAAACCGGCCACTTGGCCTTCTCGGTAAGCTTCCGGGCTTGACAAGCGCAGTTCAAGCCAACGACCAGTGGCAAGTATCATCGCCAGTAATCCCATGGTGGTATGGGTGGTTTGAATCAAAAATTCACTTTTCAATTCAAACTGGGCATGGGCATGAGTCAATAACAATATGCCTCCGAATGCGCTCAACACGGGAAAGACATATTTTAGCTTTTTGGCATCAGGATTTGTGCGGGCTTTTAATTCCATCCAAGCCAGTATGAACAGCATGAAAGTTGCAATGCGATGTTGGAATACTTCGCCATTGCCAAAGGTACTCTCCCAAAAGCCTAATGGACCCAAAGGCCAGGTTTCCGCGTCACTGCGGAAAAACAAAAATATGCCCATCAAAAAGAATCCGGCCGGCCAGTACCGCGTCCAGCCTAAGCCTTTAATGTGGAAATAAGAAAGCATCGCCAAGAAACCCATTGTGGCAAGGAATATGCCGGACATATTATGGTTGTAATCCGACCATTCCTTGCCAGCAACTGATGGAATTTTATTCACCACCGCCACCCGTCCCGCCTCACCTGCCATAAGCGCTTCATGGCTGGGTGAGCTGATCCTTGGCATATTGGGCATGAACATATTGACCACTTCGGACACAGCGGCGGTGCGGTCGGGAATGTCCACGGAAGGTGGCTGAGACGAAAGCGTGGCGGCAATGAACAAAACGCCCACCAAAATGAAAGTTTCCGCTTCAATGTAGAAGGGAACTTTCTTGGTAAGGTTATCTTGTTCCCCCGACTTACTCCAGCGCTTGCCCGCCCGGTTGTTGAGATAGGCAAACCCCAAGGCAACCAAAAACAGCCAATTTTTTATGACCACCAAACTGCCGTAACCCGTTCCGAACAACCCGTCCCAACTGCCGATGTAAGTCCAAGCCAAAAACAAACCTGTAATAGTCAGTAAGATGACAGAACTCAAGCCCAACCAAGCAAAGCGGGTGATGGCAAACGGCCAAAGTTCCTTAGCGCCAGCATCTTTAAGACCAGCGCGCCATAACATTAACAACTGCACCACACACCCAAACCAAATCGCGGCAGCGAGTTGATGAATCACGGTGGTGAACATTAATAACCCTCGTTCTTCAAACCGTCCCACCGCGTGGACCAGCCAAGCACCGCTGATAACCAGTGGAACTGTCAATAGGGCAACAGCGGTCCAGGAAGACGATTGGCTCGGTTCCTTTATCAATTGCCTGGCATACCAAACAAAGCCTAGGGCCAACATCAAACGCAGCAAGCCCGCTTGAAATTGCACTGTGTTGGCATAAGCGCCCATAGGCAACTCGCCCAAGGTGGATGCCAGTACGGCCCCTTTGACGACGAGTTTGATGCCCACGGTTGCCGCCAAAGAAACCGCACCTAAATGTAGCAGCTTGACACTGCTAAGGATGGCTGTGTCACCGGCGCGGTTGACGGCGGCAACACGCAAGATGATGAAACTCCATACCACACTCCCAACCACCAGCGCATAGCTGATGAGCATCAACCCGCCGAGGAAGTCGTCAATGAAATTGGCTAAGCCTTGCATGTACATAATGATTTACCGCTGGGCAGAAACTTTGAAACGGATGACATCTTCAGTCAGATGACCGTCAGCCGCAAACACTTTGTATTTGATGGCATAATCGCCTTCCTCCAAAGCAGGGATTTTAATCAACATTTGCCCCGGCTTCTTGCCTTTGGCAATTTCCAAAGGGTGGAACTCATCGCCTTTGCTCACTAAAAATACTTTGGAAAGAGCCAATTCCACACCGGAATTAAAATGCAACGACACTTCTGTCGGGTGGTTGATTTCGATGGGGTGCTGTTTCAAGGATGATTCGGTGACCACTGCATGGGCTAAGACTTCTGTAGAAGCAACAAAAAACAGTCCCGCTATTAGAATTAGCCAAAGGTTCGCAAACGAAGTTTTAACCATGAATAAAAAGCCTTAATTATTTTAGTTTGTAATAGACAAAACGGCCCGTTGAACCCTGCCGCTTTTGTTAAGCGGAGGGTGTAAGGTCTACTGGCATCAGCGGCGCTGACGATAGACGGGTTTTACGTTATCTGCCGCCGCTTGATAGTTGACCGTGAAATCGGTAAAAGCGGTTAGCAAATTTTCCAAGTCAGTCACTGCGACTGGTTCAAAGGCATTGACCCCGACGCGGGCAAGAAAATAGACTTGATCGCGAATGAAGTCGCCAGTGGCGCGGATTTCGCCTTCATAGCCAAAACGTTCACGCAACAGGCGGGCCAAAGAAAATGACCGGCCATCGGCTAAGGCAGGAAACTCAACGACTACGAGTCCGATTTGGTGCAAATCATCGGCAATATCAGCAATTGAATCCCCACCTTTCAAGCGGACTCCCAATAGATTGCCAGTTGTCAGCAAGGCATCTTTCTCAGATTTCCAGCGAGTGCAAGACACGGTGAAACGAGTTGACGTGGGCACTTCATCATCAGACAGATGCCGAACCTCATCATGGGTGATTTTTCCATCTTTAATGATTTGCATAGACTTTCTCCTGGAAAGGTGCCATTCCGATTCGCTTGACCGTATCGAGGAATGATTCCTCCCCTTCGCGCAATTCGAGATAAGTTTTCAATATTGTGTCCACTGTGCTGGCGACATCGGCTTTAGGCACAGAAGGGCCCAGTCTTTCGCCCAAAGACGCATCATTGGAGGAGGAACCTCCCAAGGTCAGTTGAAACCATTCCTCGCCTTTTTTATCAACCCCGAGGATGCCAATATGGCCTACCGTATGATGACCACAGCCATTCATGCAACCGGATATATTGATGCGAATGTCGCCTAGGTCGTATAGATAATCCACATCGTCCAAATGCTGGGCAATTTCCAAAGCGACTGGAATCGAACTGGAATTTGCAAGGGAGCAGAAATCCAAGCCAGGGCAGCAGATGATGTCGGTTGCCTTGCCGATGTTGGCGGTGGCAAGATTGGCTTCACTTAACTTTTGCCATAATTCATAAAGTTCGCCCTGCTTAATATCCGCCAGCAACAGGTTTTGGGTATGGGTCACGCGCAATTCACCAAAACTGTAGCGGTCGGCCAAATCAGCGACGATCTCCATTTGTGCGTCGGTCATGTCACCGGGTGGGATGCCGGGGGCTTTTAACGACACAAACGCGGCCCTGTAACCAGCAACCCTGTGTTCCACTGTGTTTACACGAACCCAATCCGCAAACGCTTTTTCGTTGGCCTGATGCAATTCAAAACTCGTATCGTGTGCAGCGTTGGGATCGTAGGCGGGTGCGGTGAAAAAAGTTTTGACGCGGTCAATTTCTTCTTGATCCATTTCGAGTGAATCACGAATATGTAGCCATTCTTCCTCCACCATCCTTGTAAACTGCTCAATCCCAGTTTCCTTGAGCAAAATTTTGATCCGCGCCTTGTATTTATTGTCACGGCGACCATACAAGTTATAAACTCGTAAAATTGCTTCCAAATAGGAAAGCAAGTGTTTCTTCTCCAGAAACGGCCTAATGGTTTGTCCAATAATGGGGGTTCGTCCAAGTCCGCCACCGACGAGAACCTCAAAACCAATCTCTCCCTCCGCATTGTTGACCAGATACAGGCCAATATCGTGGACTTGGGTGGCAGCTCGGTCTTTTGCGGCTCCGCTGACCGCTATTTTGAATTTTCGCGGCAAGAATGCAAATTCAGGGTGCAAGGTGGACCATTGACGAATTATTTCGCACCAAGGGCGTGGGTCTTCCAGTTCGTCCACGCAAACCCCGGCCAAATGGTCGCTGGTGGTGTTGCGTATGCAGTTGCCACTGGTTTGAATGGCATGCATTTCCACTGTTGCCAAATCGGCAAGAATATCAGGTACTTCCTCAAGCTTTGGCCAATTGTATTGAATATTTTGGCGAGTGGTGAAATGCCCGTAGCCTTTGTCGTAATGCCGGGCGATATGCGCCAACATGCGCAACTGCTGCGAAGAAAGCAGCCCATAAGGGATGGCGACCCTAAGCATGGGGGCGTGGGTTTGAATGTATAGTCCATTCATCAGTCGCAGAGGTCGGAACTGGTCTTCGCTAAGTTCCCCGGCAAGGAATCGCCGAGTCTGGTCGCGAAATTGGGCGACCCGCTCATTGACTAGGGTTTGATCGTATTGGTCGTATTGGTACATGGAAAACTCTGTTGTGATTGTTGGCATTCTTGGGCTTGAACCATGGCAATACTGCCAATAGTTTCGCAAAAGTCAAACAACCGATAATGAAAAAAAATTGCTATGCTTAGGAATTTACTTTATAAATGCAGTAAAAGTAAATCACGAAGATCGCTGAGGCGGTTTTTTTTTGCCTCCAATGAGTGGCAATTGTACCAGCCGACGTGGATTTTTATTCATTCTTAGCATCGTTGTCTACTATAATTCACAATTTTTGATCGGTCAGTCCTTGTGATATTTAAATTGCTTCATGCGTGTGAATAGGCAGGTGATCGTTTTTCAAACATTTTAAGAGAGAGGGCCTGGAATTGTTAAGTAAACTACTATATCTAACGCTATTTTTAGCGCTGCCCGGCGTGGCTTTTGCCGAGGAGATGGAAATTCTGGGTATGACGGGTTCACACCGTGGCCTGTATTGCGTGTTGATCTTCATCATTGCCTATGCCTTGGTGATGGCGGAAGAATTTACCCACATGCGCAAATCCAAGCCAGTCATTTTGGCGGCTGGCATCATTTGGGCGCAGATTGCTTGGATGGCTAGTTCCAATGGGGTTGCCGCAGAAACGGTGCATAAAGTTTTTGAATACAATCTTGGCGAATTTGCCGAATTGATGTTGTTCCTATTGGTGGCGATGACTTACATCAATGCCATGGCAGAACGCAATATCTTTGAAGCGTTGCGCGCGTGGCTCATCAATCGCCGTTTCGGTTATCGCAAATTGTTTTGGATCACTGGCGTTATCACTTTCTTCCTCTCATCAGTGGCTGACAACCTGACTTCAGCCCTGTTGGTTGGCGCGGTGGTAATGGCGGTGGGTGTCAATAGCCCAAAATTTGTAGCCTTGGGCTTCATCAACTTGGTCAGCGCGGCTAACGCGGGTGGCGCATTCAGCCCGTTTGGCGATATCACTACCTTGATGGTGTGGCAGGATGGCAAGGCAGATTTCTTCGATTTCTTCACATTGTTCATCCCGTCTGTGGTGAATTTCGTCGTACCGGCTGCGATCATGCATTTCTCGATTCCCGACGAAGCGCCTGTCCCCAATGACGAAGATGAAAAGGTTGACCTGAAGCCGGGTGCCATCGTCATTGCCGGTTTGTTTGTGTTGACCATTGCGACTGCTGTCAGCTTTAAACAGTTCCTGCATTTGCCACCGTTTATGGGCATGATGGTCGGCTTAGGTTATCTGATGATGTACGGTTATCGTTTGAAGCTGGTGTTCAGTTACAAAGGCGACAAATTCGATGTCTACCAGAATGTAAAAGATTCCGAGTGGGACACTCTACTGTTCTTCTTTGGCGTAATCTTTGCCGTTGGTGGCTTGGGTTTCATTGGCTATTTGCAACTGGCTTCCGTCGCAATGTACGAGGGACTAGGCCCGACAACGGCAAACGTGTTGATTGGTGTGCTGTCCGCCATCGTCGATAACATCCCCGTCATGTTTGCTGTGTTGCAGATGAACCCTGACATGCCACTTTATCAGTGGATGCTAGTCACATTGACTGCCGGTGTGGGTGGCACGATGCTTTCCATCGGTTCTGCTGCGGGCGTCGCGTTGATGGGTACTTCGCGTGGCATGTACACATTCTTTAGCCATTTGAAATGGACTTGGGCGATTGTCGTGGGTTATGCCGCCAGTATCATTGTTCATTTGATGATTAACGGCTAACGTGTAGGATTATTCATCCGCAGAAATTCGGAATCAATCAACAAGCACCCAGTTTTAATCAACTGGGTGCTTTTTTATTTTGGGAATCTCTTGTTTGGCAAAGCCATAATTATAATGTCAGAGTATTCTTGAAACTGTTCAAAATATAGATAGGGGAGCGAAACTCAATGATTGAAGATATTGCAGGAATTTGGGATATGGTTCACGACGGAATGGGAGGTACTTTGAAGATTAACCCTTCCGATCAAAGACATAATGCGATTGAAGGAAATTGTACTTACAATTATAATGTCATTGAAGGAAACTACAACCAAGGGAATGGGGCATCGCTTCAGATGCATGGTACTTTTGGGGGGAAGGATGTGAATAATCGCAGCAACGCTCCGTGTAAACAATCGGATCATCTCATATCATTCACAATACATTTCCCACCTGATCCACCGCAGCAATTTACCGGATATCTTTTCACTCACAATAAGAAAACCATGGCTGGTTTCACTTGGTGGAAAGGAATACCGTTTGGTTGGTTTGCCACTAAACGTTCTTAGCCCAAAAAGTTATCTATTCAAAGGCGTGAGCAAATGGGTTTATATTTTACTCACGCCAATTTGAACCAAAGCTATAGTCAAATTGGTGGGCAAATTAAAAGTTGTTTGTTCCACTGCATCCTGCTATGAAAAATAGGCAAATGTGAAAAGAAATCTTGAGATGTGTGTAGGATAAGGTTTATTAGGTAGTGGAAATTATGCCAATGGCTTATTAAATGACTTCGTTTTGGCATGCAAGATCATTTGACCAAAACAAACCATCATGGCAATCAAACAAACATCTGCCATAGCAAAATAAAACCAATTGTCGAAATGTATCCCATACCATCGTTTTAAAATGACTAAAGCGATCAGGTGATGGATAAAATAAATTGTTAGAGTGGTTTTTCCAAGGGTAATCAACCATTCCATTCTAATCTGCCGAATTTCCATTATCCAATAGAAGAGTGAAAATAGTAAACATAGTATCCCGTACATTAAAAGTGTCGTGACCGTTTTTGGTATCCAGTGATTATTCAGCAATAGATCACTTTGAAAATCCACAACAATGGATTTATCCTCGGTCCATCGTAAAATTACAAACATCAATATTAAGACAATGCCAATCGCTGTTGAAAATTTAATGGCTCCTAAATAATTAAACCAACCGGCAACAGGGCCATTGATCCATAACCAACCGGGAACCAAGCCTAAGTAAATTGCCGAAATCCAAGGCCAAGGCGCAAAATCAAAGAAAAGGGAAGGGGAGGTAATAGGATGGGCTGTCACCCATAGATTCACATCTGCATAAAAATAAATAAACAAAAGGTAAAATAGCGG
>CAIWDB010000302.1 GCA_903911305.1 uncultured Methylococcaceae bacterium
GATCCGTAGGAGCGGGCCATGCCCGCGATTGTTTGGGCCAAGTCTTCAAAAATAGGCTATTTATCGCGGGCGTGGCCCGCTCCTACATGTTGCATATATTCATTATTAAGTAACTATTTGGTATTGAAAACGCTGTAAGTTAAAATTGGGTTGGTTATTGTGCTTTTTCCTTAGCATATTGCCAGCTACAGTTATATTATTCAATATATCAACTGCCATTGCCGACGATTCGGTTGAAGAACTCAAAGCCATGTTGAAAGCACAGCAAGAGTCCATCAAAGCCTTAGAGTCGACCGTCCGCGCACAGCAAAAATCTATCACAGCGCTAGAATCCCGCGCCAAGACACAGATAGCGGAAAAACCATCAATCCCCACCGAGTCTGCGGTGGCAGCCTCTGCGCCAACATTACCCCAAAAGGTGAACCCAGATACAAGGCTTGAACCTGCCGCCTCGCCAGTGGTTTCCGCACCCAAACCTAAAGGGCCAATTGATGCCAAGTTCGTCAATGCCCCGGCCAAACCGGTATTTCCAAAAGAACCCGACGCACCGGAAGCCACCGAACCTAGCTTGCCATCCATGGGGGTCGAACTTTTTGGCTTCGCACAACTGGATACGATCTATGACATAGACCGCATGGGTACGGACTGGAATGCCACGCTCCGACCGTCCAAAATTCCAGTCTACTGCCCACCAATGGCTCTGACTCGGGCTGCTGAACCAATGGTGCGACTATCGTAAGCGCCCGCCAATCCAGATTTGGCATCAAGACTTTGTTTCCGACCGCTTTGGGTGACATCAAAACCTGGTTTGAATTCGACCTGTTTGGTGTGGGTGCGAATGCCGGTCAAACCACCTTCAGGCTTCGCCATATCTGGGGTGAATTGGGACAATTTGGTGCCGGTCAAACATGGAGCTTGTTCATGGACCCGGACGTGTTTCCCAACACCATCGACTATTGGGGTCCAAGTGGCATGATCTTCTTGCGTAACCCGCAATTCCGTTGGACACCTTATAATGATAAAGGCATGAAGGTAGCCGTCGCCATTGAATCGCCCAGTTCCGCGATTGACCAAGGCAAATCTCACCGGATTTGGCCGCGACGGTCAAATCACGAAACCAATATCCCGACCTCACCGCCCAGTTCCGAATGGACAAGGATTGGGGGCATTTCCAAGCATCGGGGATTGTCCGTTCCGTCGGTTATAATGGCAAGCTGATTAACCGATCGGGATGAGTTCTTCGGTGCAATGACTCACTGGGGGATTCTCCAAATTGCTCACGATAGTATTGTGCGAATCGACCTAGGTGAATAAAACCCCATCGCATAGCCACCTCGGTCACGCTGAGATCATCAGGCCCTGCCGCACAGAGGGTGCGCCGTACACCGTGCAAGCGAGTAAGGGTGATATAGGCTTTGGGTGTAATATCAAAGGTTTCCTTGAATGCGATTTCCAATGCCCGATCAGATACGCCTGTCACTTGGCAAAGTTGCCGCAGAGTGGCCGGTTCATCAAAGTGCTCTCTGATGTGCTGGACGGCACAGCGCAGCGCTTGGTAACGGCGGCAGGGCGTTTCCTTAGGCCGCGGTGAGTCGAGTCCAGTACTGCTAAGCAAGGCATCGAGGCTGTCGTCCTCTAGTAAAAGGGCTAGCGATCGGTCTGCCAGATGGTGTGGATGGCGTAGGCCAAACGATACCACCCTGCTCAAGGTTTCGATGCAGCGATCTCGATGCGCGTTATTCGGGAATAGCAGTCGCCCAATCGGTAGACGGGGCATCCAGTCCATGCCCCACAGTGTGGTGGCATGTCGCCGGAATGCATCGACTTCCAAAGCGACGAAGAATA